>NZ_SJXG01000044.1:0-237714 GCF_012027885.1 Brevibacterium sp. LS14 | reverse complement strand
GTGGGAGAGTAAGTGACTGCCGCAATAATTGTTGGTGGGGGCACTCCTTTTCGAAGGGGTGCCCCCACTTTTTCATTCACCGGCAAAAGTGACCATGCGCATCGGGTGGGGTTTTCCAGTCCCCCACTGACGTGGAATCCGCATGGAGGCGCCGCCTCGGCGACTCTAGCCTGAAGACATGCGCAACGACACTGCAGTCTCCACAGCACCTGACCAGGGAACGCATCCGTCCCGTTCCCGCACTCGAGCCGTGGTGACCAGCCTTCTGTGGGCCGGCCACTGGCTGCTGCGGCTCTGGCTGGCCGTCTACCTCCTCATCTACGGCTGGTCGAAGATCTTCCACATGCAGATGGGCTACGCGGACTTCGCCGATGCGCTCGTCCAATACGGTGAGATGAGCCCGATGGGCCTGCTCTGGCGATTCATGGCGTTCTCGCCGACGGTGCAGTTCCTCGCCGGCCTCGCCGAAGTGGTCGCTGCCGTGCTCCTGCTCTTCGGCCGCACCGCCTGGCTGGGGGCGCTTCTCGCCGCTATCGACATGTCGGTCGTCTTCCTGCTCAACCTCACGTTCGACGTGCCCGTCAAACAGCTCTCCGGGCTGATGGCACTCGTCGGGCTCATCCTGCTCCTTCCCAACATCCTGCGCCTCGGACGGTTCGTCATCGGGCTGCCGACCGGACCGCCGGTGCAGGGCACGATCACCGAGAACCGTCGCTTCCGCGCCGTTGTGCGGTGGGCAAGTCCACTGCTCGCCCTCGTCCTCGTCGTCGGCTCGGGCCTCGCCCTGGGGCTCCGCGCGAACTGGGGCCAACCCGACGCGCCGTCGGCGATCGCAGGGGTCTACCGCGTGACCGACGTCGGACAGCGGACCCTCGCGGGGTCCGAGATCAGTCAGGTCGCGTTCGGGCAGATCGCCGTGGCAGGGAGGGCGAGGGCGGCCATCCGGTACACCGACGGGACCTACCAGGACGGCATGCACACGCTCGAGGACGGCAGCACGGTGACGCTGTCCCTCTACCCGAAGCGCAACGGCGATCAGGGCCTCATCCGAGACGTGGAGACGACGATCAGCCTCGCGTTTGTGAAAGCCGGCTCGGGAGACCTGAGGCTCTCGGGCGAGGGCCTCGACCTCACACTCGTCAGCGACGAAGAGAGGCGCTACCTCTTCGACCGCGACTTCAGCTGGTCTCCCCGGGAACCGATCAACCGCTGATCGTGCCCATAGACGGCAGGGTTCGCCTTGCCGCCGCGACCCCGACAGCGCGGAACGGTTCGCGACACTCAGCGGCCGAACAGGCGGGAGAACAGCCCCTTCTTCTTCTCCTTGGGCTCCTCGCTGCGCGCGGCCTCGTCGGTCGGTGCGGCCTCGTCCTCGGCAGCGGCGGCGTCCCGCTCGCGAGCGGCGGGTTTGGACTCAGCCTCCGCGCCACGGTCGGTTCCGGCCGTGGCAGCGGCCGCCTCGGCGGGGGAGGGTCGGACATCGGAGCGCTCAGGGGTCTCGGCAGCCGGCACTTCGGCACGGTCGGACCGAGGCTCCTCCGGACGTGCAGGAGTCGAAGTCCCTGCGGACGATTCCCCACCCGTGGTGCCCTCCGCAGCGGCTGCCTCGTCGGCCTCGGGGGAGGAGTCGGCAGCGACCGGAGCCTCGGCGCGGTCGGGAGTCGGCGTCTCCGCAGGCGAGGCGGCGGCCGGGGTCGGCTCCTCGGTCGCCACCGTGATTCCGGTGATCTCCGAGTACTGCGTCGCGGCTTCTCCCTCGAGGGGTGCGTGGACCTCGCAGTTGGAGATCCGTCGCATCTCGTCGAAGCTGATGTCGGCGCTGCCGTCGGCGAAGAGCAGTCGCAGGCCGCCACCTGCCAGCGGTGCGGTGGGGATGCCGCGCTTGGCGACGTACGCTTCGAGGGCGGCGCGATGGTCGTTGACCGTCGTCTGGGTCAGCCCCTGCATGAGGGCGCGCACGGATGCCTTGACCGTGGGCTCGGGAAGCACGAGCTCGGGCACGTCGACGAGCAGCCAGACCGTCGTCCCCGCACCGGCCGCAGCCGGATAGTGCGCCCACTTGCCGGTCGCCTCCTTCGCCGCGAGCGTGAGACGCAGAGCGAGCTCGTCGTCGAGGTCGAGTTCCGGGGTGACGAATTCGCTGAGATCCTCTGCGGCTCCGAACTTCCGCACCTCGTGGGAGAGGCCGACGACGGCCTCGGGGAACTCGTTGATGTTCTCCCACCCCCACAGCCATGTCCCCTGGGACGTCGACTCCGATCCGAGGAGATGCGGTCGGGTGCGCAGCGCTGCGCCGTCCTCGTCGGTGAACGTGAGATGCGGATCCGCGGTGAAGTCGACCTCCCAGGCGGCATCGGCGATGAGGCCGCCGAAATGCGTCTGCGTCTCCGTCGAGAGGAAGACGGCGCGGTTGACGAGGTCCTGCAGTGTTGTGCTCATGCCCTCAAGCGTACGGGGGTGCACCGACAATGCGAGGAGGCACGCGGACTCCCGGCTCGTGTCAGTGCCGTCTGGTGTCCTGAGGGCACGGCGCTCGGTGGATCCGGATCATGCGAAGGAGGAGGATCGATGTAAGATAATGTGTTGCGCTCTCAGCACTCGACTGTTCAGTCTCGAATCACGAACCCCAGGATGTCCACTGTGGCCCTCTTGCGCCTGACCCTGAAATTTGCGAAGTCCTATTGGCTCTTCATCGTCTTCGTCGTCGTCCTCCAGCTGGCGTCGACGATCGCCGCCCTCTACCTGCCGAGCCTCAACGCCCGGATCATCGACGAGGGTGTGGCCGAGGGCGACACCGACTTCATCTGGTCGACTGGCATGACGATGCTCATCGTCTGCCTCGTCCAGGTCATCACCGCGGTCACCGCGATCTACTTCGGGGCCCGGTCGGCGATGGGAGTCGGCCGCGACATCCGCCGTGCGATCTACAGCCGCGTCGACGAGCTCTCGACGCTCGAGGTCGGGAAGTTCGGCAGCGCCACCCTCATCACCCGCAACACCAACGACGTCCAGCAGGTGCAGATGCTGGTCCTCATGACGCTCAACTTCATGGTCTCGACCCCGATCATGTGCATCGGCGGCATCATCATGGCCTTCCGCGAGGACCCGGGGCTCTCGTGGCTCGTCTGGGTCTCGGTGCCCGTCCTCTTCGTCGTCGTCGGCATCCTCGTCGTCCTCCTCATGCCGCTGTTCCGGCGCATGCAGGACCAGGTCGACGGCATCAACGGAGTCCTCCGGGAGCAGATCAGCGGCATCCGGGTCATCCGCGCATTCGTCCGCGAGCCGTTCGAAGCCGACCGGTACGCCGACGCCAACCGCGCCCTGACCGAGACCTCGGTCAAGGTCGGCAACCTCTTCGTCCTCATGTTCCCTGCGATCATGATGATCCTCCACCTCGCCACCGCAGCCGTCCTCTGGTTCGGCGGGCACCGCGTCGACGCGGGTGTCATGGAGGTCGGGTCGCTCACCGCGTTCCTCCAGTACCTCCTCCAGATCCTCGTCGCCGTGATGATGGGCGTGTTCATGGTGATGATGATCCCGCGTGCCGTCGTGTGCGCCGAACGCATCTGCGAAGTCCTCGACACGAAATCGTCGATGGTCGTCCCCGACGGAGTCGCGGAGCTGCCCCGCCGAGGCGAGCTCGAGTTCCGCAACGTCACCTTCGGTTATCCCGGCGCCGAGGTTCCGGTCCTCGAGGACCTCACCTTCACCGCCCGGCCGGGAACGACGACGGCGATCATCGGGGCGACCGGATCCGGCAAGTCGACGATCGTCGGGCTCATCCCGCGGCTCATCGACCCGCAGGCGGGCGAGGTGCTCATCGACGGTGTGCCCGTGAGTGCATTCAACCGCCGGCAGCTCGCTCAGCTCGTCGGCCTCGTCCCGCAGAAGCCGTACCTGTTCTCCGGCACGATCGCTTCGAACCTGCGCTTCGGCAGCGAGTTCGCCGACGACGCGCAGCTGTGGGAGGCGCTCGAGACCGCACAGGCCGCCGACTTCGTCGCCGAGAAGCCCGACCGGCTCGAGGAGAGCGTCGCCCAGGGCGGGACGAACTTCTCCGGCGGTCAGCGTCAGCGACTGTGCATCGCCCGAGCGCTCGCTGCCAAACCGCTCGTCTACGTCTTCGACGATTCGTTCTCCGCCCTCGACGTCGCCACAGACGCCCGTCTGCGGGAAGCCCTCGGACGCACCACCGGTGAGTCGACGGTCGTCGTCGTCGCCCAGCGGGTTTCGACGATCCGCGACGCCGACCAGATCCTCGTCCTCGACGATGGGAAGATCGTCGGCCGCGGCACCCACGACGAACTCCTCGAGACCAATGCGACCTACCAGGAGATCGTCGAATCCCAGCTGACCGCGGAAGGGGTGAACTGACATGGCGAAGAAGGACCCGCACGACGCCGAACCCACCGCGACGAGCGGTGCGGCCGTGGCCGCCGAAGCCGAGGACGCCTACGTTCCCCACGGCGACGACGGAGACATGTTCGGGGGCACCCCGGCCCGCAAGCCCAAGCACTTCTGGCCCTCGGTCAAACGGCTCTTCGGGCTCATGGCCAGTGAGAAGGCGGGACTCGTCAGGGTCGTCCTCCTCGTCATCGGCTCGGTCGTCCTCACCGTCATCGCCCCCAAGGTGCTCGGCAAGGCGATGGACGTCATCTACTCCGGCGTCATCGGCGCTCAGCTGCCCGCCGGAGCGAACATCGAGGACATCATCGCCGGCGCACGTGCGCAGGGCCTCGACGACTACGCGGAGATGCTCGCCACCGCCGGAGTGGTGCCGGGACAGGGCATCGACTTCACCGCGCTCGGCCAGATCATCATCATCGTCCTCCTCATGTACCTCGTCGCCTCGATGCTCATGTGGGCGCAGGGCTACATCCTCAACGCCCTCGTCATGCGCGTGATCTACCGACTGCGTGAGGACATCGAACGCAAGATCAACCGTCTGCCGCTGCGGTATTTCGACACGCGGCAGCGCGGTGACGTGATGTCGCGGGTGACGAACGACGTCGACAACATCCAACAGGCCCTGCAGCAGGCGTTCTCCCAGCTCATCCAGTCGGCGCTGACGATCATCGGCATCGGCGTGATGATGTTCGTCGTGTCCTGGCAGCTCGCGCTGCTCGCCCTCATCGCGCTTCCGCTCTCGGCGATCATCGCCGGGGTCATCGGCACCCAGGCGCAGAAGAGGTTCAAAGCGCAGTGGAAGTACACCGGCGAGGTCAACGGCCACGTCGAGGAGTCCTTCTCAGGACTCGACGTCGTCCGGGCCTTCGGTCGTGACCAGGTCATGCTCGACGAGTTCGACCGCCGCAACGAGGAGCTCTACCGTGCCTCGTCGGGTGCTCAGTTCGTCTCCGGGATGATCATGCCCTCGATGCAGTTCGTCTCCTACCTCAGCTACGTCCTCATCGCCGTCGCCGGCGGTCTGCGCGTGGCCTCGGGGCAGATGACGCTCGGCGACGCCACGGCGTTCATCCAGTACTCCCGGGAGTTCTCGCAGCCCATCTCCGAGATGGCCGGGGTGGCGAACATGCTCCAGTCCGGCGTCGCCTCGGCGGAGCGGACGTTCGAGCTCCTCGACGCCGACGAGGAGGAACCCGACGACGCGAGGGCGCAGCTGCCGCCGCGGACTCCCGGTCAGGTCGACTTCTCACACGTGAGCTTCCGCTATGCCGAGGACAGCCCGCTCATCGAGGACGTCTCCTTCACCGCCGATCCCGGGCACACCATCGCGATCGTCGGACCCACCGGTGCCGGCAAGACGACCCTGGTCAACCTCGTCATGCGGTTCTACGAACTCACCGGAGGGACGATCTTCCTCGACGGCGTCGACATCCGCGACCTCACCCGCGCCGATCTGCGCTCGCATGTCGGCATGGTCCTCCAGGATGCGTGGCTGTTCGAGGGAACGATCCGTGACAACATCCGCTACGGGCGGCTCGATGCCACGGACGAGGAGGTCGTCGAGGCGGCGAAGGCGACGATGGTCGACCGCTTCGTCCGCCAGCTTCCCGACGGCTATGACACGGTCATCGACTCCGACGGGGGAAGCGTGTCAGCAGGTGAGCGTCAGCTCATCACGATCGCACGGGCCTTCCTCGCCGATCCCTCGCTGCTCATCCTCGATGAGGCCACCTCGTCGGTCGACACGCGCACCGAACTCCTCGTCCAGCAGGCGATGGCCGCGCTGCGCACGGACAGGACCTCGTTCGTCATCGCTCACCGCCTCTCGACGATTCGCGATGCTGACACGATCCTCGTCATGGAGAACGGCGCGATCGTCGAACAGGGCACTCACGAGGAGCTGCTCGCCGCCGAAGGCGCCTACCACCGGCTCTACATGACCCAGTTCCGCGGTGAGGACGCGGAGGAGCACTTCACCTCCGAGGTCCTCGACGAAGCGGAATCCGAGCCCGGCATCCGCGGCGATGCGGCGGCCCTCGCCGAGGACGAGGCCGACGCGATGGTGGCTCGGGCCGAAGCGACAGAAGGCGACGAGGTCGAGAGCCCCGGTGTCGCCGACGCCGCGGTCGAGCGATCGAAGCCGGAGTAGCATCGAGCGTCGGTCCCGTCGACGACGGGGCCGACGCGTCGCCGCAGCCGCAGCGCAAGGAGTGCTCGGTTGCCTATGAGGCGGGAGAACCCGGGCGGTCCGCAGGTAACGATATTCGGCGATGGATCGGCCGACTTCGCACAATCGCAACATCGTGACATCTCCTCGGCGGACGCCGACCCACTCGACCGGCATCGCCCAGCGCGGTGCCCGACGCGGCTCGAGGCGGCAGTCTCACCAGGACCGATCGACGCATGGCCGGTGCCGACGGTGAGCGCGGCAGGAGCTGACAGGCGATCTTGTCCACAGGTTTGACCACAGCTGTGGTGACAATGTGATAACGGTCGGCCGTGATGTGCATCACAGATCCGTCATGAACTCAATGAACGAAACTCCCCAGTCGCGCTCAACCTGAGTACCGTCCAGATCACCCACAGCAACAGGTCCGCCGGCCGAGCGGACACCGTTGGAAGGACGATCATGAAACGGCTCATCCTCGCGACCACCCTCGCACTCGCCGTCACCACCCTGGGTGCCATGCCTGCCGCTGCAACGGCACCGGACATCGTGGCACAGGCGAGCAGCACCACGGACCCATCCCCAGACCCTGCTGCCGATGCCGACGGCTCCACCGACGAGCCCGACGGCACGTCCACCTCGGAGGGCACCGACGACGCCGGCGCCGCCGACGGAACGGACACCGACTCGGGCACCGCCGACACGCAGGGACAGGCAGAAGGCGGTGTCGACGGCACCACCGGACCCACCACCCCCGGTGAAGCCGATACCGACGGCACCGACGAGACCGAAGGCACCGACGACACCGACGGCACCCCCACTGAATCCCCGGAGGCAGAACCTCTCAATCCCGCGCTGTTCCTCGATTCCGGCGAGGTCACCGTCAGCGACATCACCAACCCTGACGTGGGACTCCGATTCTTCGTCGAGGGAGTCCTCGCCGGTGACACCATCGCCTGGGGCGACGGCGACGGAACCCACGCGACGGCCCAGGAGGACGGCACCTTCACCGGGACGTTCTTCACCACCCAGGACGTCTCGCCCGGCGACACCGTCACGGTCACCGTCGACGTGCAGCGGGGTGAGGAGAGCGCGACGCTCTCCGCATCCGCCACCGTCATCGAAGGCGAGGGGGAGACTGAGCCTCCGGCAGACACGTCGACTCTCGACATCAGCCCCGGATCACAGCAGCTCAACGACTTCCTCAAGGGCGGCGTGGACCTGATGATGACCGGCTGCAACGTCGACTCCGAGGTGAGCTTCCGCATCAGCACCATGTACGACCCCGACACCACGGTGTGGGAGACCACCCAGGTCGCCGGTGAGGATGCCGCTGCGGCAGTCAACTACACCCCGCCCGAGGTCGACGACGGCTACGGCTTCATCGGCGAATACCTCGTCATGGCCTCATGCGGCGACCAGTATGAGGAAGGGTCGTTCACGGTGACGCCGAACGGCAGCGACACGATCGACCTCACCCTCTCGGTGGATCCTGAGCGACTGCCTGCCGTCGACTTCATCAACCGCGACAAAGGCGTGACCATGACGATGAACAACTGCACTGCCGGTGAGGTGCGCTTCCAGGTCTGGGGCTTCGAGCCCGGAGAACTCCTCTACGATCGGACTGCTCCGACCAACGAGGTGGGACGCGCAGCCGTCCAGACCTACGGCCTCTCGAACGATGCCTCAGCCTACGTCGGCAAGTACCAGGTCGAGGCCACGTGCGGTGAGGAGACGCTCACCGGACAGTTCGTCGTCACCGCCTCCGGCGGCGGAGGTGGAGGAGACAACGGCAACGGCGGCGGCAGCGGAGGCGGCGGAGGCAACTCCGGTTCGATGCCCCGCACGGGTGCCGAACTCACCGGACTCGGAGCAGGTGCACTCCTCATCCTCGCCGGTGCAGGCGCAGTCCTCTTCGCCCGCCGACGCGGACAGCTCGAGAAGTGACAGGTCTCCCGTCAGGTCGGTGACCTCACCCGGCCCGACGGCGAACGCAGAACGGCCCCGGAGCCTCGACGAGATGTCGAAGCCCCGGGGCCGTTCACTGTGCTCAGCCGGCAGAGATCAGCGCTGCGCTCGGCAGGCTGAGGCGATCTCCGGGGTCAGCGGGTCGAGACGAGGGTGCGCACAGCGGAGGAGAAGAACCCCTGGCCGTCGACACCGCTGCCGTCCGGGCCGAAACCGGCCTCGACGGCGTGCTCAGGGTGGGGCATGAGGCCGACGACGTTCCCGGCCTCGTTCGTGATCCCGGCGATGTCGCGCATCGATCCGTTGGGGTTGCCGCCCTGATAGCGGAAGACGACGCGACCGGTGGCTTCGAGCTCGTCGAGGACCTCCGGGGTTGCGACGTAGCCGCCCTCACCGTTCTTCAGCGGGATCCGGATCGTCTGACCCTGCTCGTAGTCGCTCGTCCACGGAGTGTCCGCGTTCTCGACGAGGAGGTCCTGATCGCGGCAGATGAAGTGCTGGTGGTCGTTGCGGATGAGGGCGCCCGGCAGCAGGTGCGATTCGCAGAGCACCTGGAAGCCGTTGCAGATCCCGAGGACCGGCATCCCCGACTCAGCCGCTTTGACGACGGACTCCATGATCGGGGCGAACCGGGCGATCGCCCCGGCGCGCAGGTAGTCGCCGTAGGAGAATCCGCCCGGCAGAATGACCGCGTCGACCCCGTCGAGGCTCGTGTCGGCGTGCCAGAGATTGACCGCCGAGGCGCCGGCCAGGGTGACGGCGCGTGCGGCGTCACGGTCGTCCAGGGTCCCGGGGAACGTGACGACGCCGATCCTCGCACCGGAGTCGGCAACCGCCTCGGCGGCGGGAGCGGTCGTTGCCGTCATCAGGCGTCCTCGGCGACGCGCACGGCGACGACGTTCTCGATGACCGGGTTCGACAGCAGAGTCTCAGCGGCTTCGCGAGCCTGCGCGAGAACCTCATCGGTGGCCTCGCCGTCGACCTCGAGTTCGAAGCGCTTTCCCTGCCGGACCTCTCCGAAGCCGGAGAACCCGAGTCGGGTGAGGCCACCGGCGAGCGCCTTGCCCTGCGGATCGAGGATCTCGGGCTTGGGCATCACTTCAACGACGACACGTGCCATGCGTGTTTGACTCCTTTGAGAATGTGGTCGGGAGCCGCCTCCCGCGCTCGCCCCAAGTCTAGCAAGCACGGGGAGCACACAGCCGCCCCGGCTCCCGGTGCGGACACCGGGAGACAGGGCGGGCGGAGGTGGTCGGCCTCAGGAGTCGAAGCCCATGCCCACGGCGTCGAGGATCTTGAGCAGCGGGCCGCGGCGTCCCTGGTTCTCATCGGCCTTGATGAGCGCCTTGGTCGTCATCGTGATCCCCAGCCACGCAACGGGTTCGGGCGGGAACGGCAGCGGCTGCTTCCGCACCATCTCGAGCCGGGTGAGCTCGGTGTCCTCCCCGGAGAGGAGATCGAGCATGACGGTGCCCGCGAAGCGCGAGGCGCCGACGCCGAGGCCGGTGAAGCCAGCCGCCATCGCCACCTTCCTGTCGTAGGCGACGGTGAAGAACGCGAAGAAGCGCGAGCACGTGTCGATCGCCCCGCCCCACTTGTGGGTGAAACGCACCCCCTCGAGCTGCGGGAACGTCTCGTAGAAGTGCCGGGCGAGGGTTTCGAACGTCTCCCGATTCTGGTCGTACTTCCACGACACCTGACGGCCGTAGTGGTACACGGCGTCCCACCCGCCGAAGAGGATCCGGTTGTCGGCGGTGAGCCGGTAGTAGTGGAACCGATTCGCGCAGTCGCCGATGCCCTGCCGCCCCTCCCAGCCGATCGCCGCCATCTGCTCATCGCTCAGCGGCTCCGTCATGAGCGCATAGTCGTAGACCGGCACGGTGTGGAGACGGGCGCGCTTGAGTAGGGAGGGGAAGACGTTGGTCGCGAGCGCCACCCGGTGGGCGCTGATCGACGCCTGCCCGGCGCGGCCCGTCCGGTCACCGGAGACGGGTTCGGTGGTCACGGTCACCGTCGTCTTCCGATCGCGGAGCCCGGTGACCTTCGTGCCCTCGTACACCTCGACGCCGAGTTCCCGGATGACGCGCAGCAGCTCCCAGCACAGCTTCGCCGGGTTGAGCATCGCGACCTCGCGGGAGTCCCAGAGCGCTCCTTTGTACGTGGGGGAGCGGACGAGGTCGGCGAGCTCCTGCTGCGAAAAGAAGATGAATCCGGCCTCGGGGTCGTGGCCTGCGCGGAGGTCGGCGACCTGGTAGTCCTCGGTCGCGACGTCGAGTTCGCCGGTGCGTTCGAACTCGCAGTCCATGCCGTACTTCGCGACAGCGGCCTCGATCGCGTCGAGGTTCTCCCGGCCGAGCGCGGCGAGGCGCTCGTTCTCCGCCGGCAGGTGGGTCTCACCGTTGTCGTAGCCGTGGGTGAGGCTCGCGGCGCAGAAACCGCCGTTGCGTCCTGAGGCCGCCCACCCGACGGTGTTGGCCTCGACGAGGATGACCCGCCGATCGGGGTCGCGCTCCTTGGCCTGGAGCGCGGTCCACAGCCCGGTGAACCCGCCGCCGACGACGACGAGGTCGGCGTCGGTGTCTCCGGTCAGCGGCGGCAGGGGTGCCGGGCGCTCATCGGTGTCGAGCCAGAACGGAACGGTTGAGGCGTCGGCCAGGGCGGCTTTGACGTCCATGTCACTTCGCTTTCTGCCTTGCGGCAATGCTGGTGCTGGGTGGGTCAGTGGGGTCCCCACCGTCATCCTGCCATCGTCTTGATGATCTCGGTCGAGTTGCTGCCGGCCCTGCGCAGCACGAAGCCGACGAAGGCCAGGGCCGCCAGGGTGAGGACGAACATCACCGTTGAGATCGCCGCGACCTCGGGGCGCAGGGCCACGCGGACGGCGGAGAAGATGTAGACCGGCCACGGGGTGTAGCCGGGCTGCTGGACGAAGCTCGAGAGGATCGTGTTGTCGAGGCTGACGGTGAAGGACATGAGCGCACCGGCGAGGATGCCGGGTGCTGCGATCGGCAGGGTGATGTCGCGGAACCGCCGCCACGGGGTGGCGCCCAAGTCGGCTGCGGCATCCTCGAGCTGGGTGTCGATGCCGGCCAGGCGGGCCCGGACGATGAAGGTGACGATCGCCATCGAGAACATCGCATGGGAGATGATGAGGCGCACCAGGCCGTTGTTGATCGGGGTGATGCCCCAGTCGACGCCGAGGGTGACGAACCACGGCAGGAACGAGATGCCGTCGACGATCTCCGGGGTGACGAGGGTGAGGGCGAGCAGGCCGGTGAGTCCGAGCGCCCACCACGCGCCCTTCGGCGCCCGGGCCAGCGCCACTCCGCCGAGGGTGCCGAAGACCGTCGAGACGATCGCGGCACCGACGGCGGCCTGGAGGCTGGTGACGACCGAGGAGATGATGATGTCGTTGTTCAGCCCCGTGATGTAGGCGTCGAGGCCGAAGCCGCGGAAGGCCGCGAGCACCCGTCCGGTGTTGAACGAGTAGGCGATGATCACGGCGATAGGGATGAAGAGGTAGATGAAGACGAGGATGCCCCAGACGTTGAGTCCGATGTCCGTGGGCGTCCTCCGGGCGAAGGTGTTCTTCTTCGACATGTCATGCCCTCCCGTCGGTGAGCGGAACGCTGTTCAGCTTCGCTGCGATCTTCTGGCCCAGCCACAGCAGCGCGAACCCGATGCCGACGACGGCGAGGGTCGCTGCGATGAGGATGAGCGCCATGGCCGCCCCGAGCGCCCAGTTCTGCGAGGCGTTGAACTGGTTGGCGATGAGCTGGCCGATCATCGACCCGCTGGCCCCGCCGAGGACGGTGGCCGTGACGTAGTCGCCGTTGAGCGGGATGAAGACGAGCAGGCAGCCGGAGATGATGCCTGGCATCGCCATCGGCAGGGTGACCCGGAGGAACGTCGTCACCTTGCCCGCGCCGAGGTCGTAGCTGGCTTCCCGCAGTCTGCTGCCGGAGGCGTCGATGGCGACGAAGAGCGGCAGGATCATCAGCGGCAGGTAGTTGTAGACGACGCCGATCTGCACCGCGGCACGGGTGTAGAGGATGTCGAGCGGGGCGTCGAGGATCCCGATGCCCTGCATCCACTGCGAGAGGAACCCGTCGGGGGAGAGCATGATCTGCCAGCCGAGGGTGCGGACGAGGAAGTTCGTCCAGAACGGGACCATGACCAGCGCCAATGCGAGCGAGCGCCTCGCCGGGGCGACCTTGATCGCCAGCCAGTACGCGAACGGCAGGGCGATGACGAGGCAGAGGAACGTGCCGAGCAGTGAGATCCGCAGGGTCGCGAAGAACGTCGCGATGAAGCTCGCCGACAGTGCTTCTGGGTAGCGGTCGAAGGAGAGCTGATCGGTGGCCACGGCCGTGAACTGGTCGGGTTTGTAGCCGAAGCTGTAGAAGACGACGAGGGCGACGGGGATGACGAAGAAGAACAGCGCGTACGCCCAGGTCGGGAACGACATCGCAGCCGCACCGAAGACCCGGGTGGACAGGCCACCGGACCTGCGCTGCGGTGCCGGCGCCGAGGCGGCCGTGCCGTTCTCGTCGGGACGGTCTGCTGCCGTGGTCGGCTGCTGGGTGGGTGTGCTCATGCTCCGCTCCTTGCCTGGGCGTCGGCGAGGATCGTCGTCCGGATCTGGTCGGCCGGAGTCTGAATGCTCGGCTCCAGTCGGTCGAGGACCTCCTGCGTGGGGAAGATCAGTGCCTGTTCGCTGAGATCGGCGGCCTTCGCCTGCTCGGCGAGGCCCTTCGTCCCGATCGGGTAGCCGATGTAGTCGAGCTGGGCGACCGCGGTCTCCGGCGAGATCATCTGGTTGATGAACGCGTGCGCCGAGTCCGGGTGCGGTGCCCCGGTCGCGATCGCCCAGTTGTCCATCCACAGGTTCGCCGTCGGGGTCGGGAAGACGAACTTCCAGTCCTCGGGGTTCGTCACCTCCGACAGGCCCTGCCGGGCGTCGCCGTTGAACGCCTGGAGGAGCGTGAAGCTGCCCTGGATCATCCCGGTGGCGACGTTGCCGATGTAGGCCTTCGTGTTCGGGGCGATCTGGTCGACGACGACGGCGCGGGCCTCCTCGAGTTCCCTCTCGTCCTCGGTGTTGAGGCTGTAGCCGAGGGTGGCCAGGGCGATCGCCGTGACCTCCCACGGGTCCTCGAGCAGCGAGGTCGTGCCCGCCGCCTCGTTCTGTGCGGTGTCGATGAAGTCCTGCCAGCTGGTGAGCTCCCGGTCGATGGCCGAGGTGTCGTAGACGAAGCCGGTGGTGCCCCAGGCCTTGCAGATCGTGTACTCGTTCTTCGGGTCGAAGTACTGACCGGTGAAGTTCGGATCCATGTTCGAGAAGTTCGGGATGAGGTCGAGGTCGAGCTTCTGGAGAAGATTGTGGTTGAGCATCTGCGGGATGTTCGACCCGGTGGGGACGACGACGTCATAGCCCGAGGTCCCGCGCGTGGTCGAGAGCTTGGCGACGAGCTCCTCGTTCGAGCCGTAGCTGTCGACCTGGACGAGGACGTCGTTCTTCTTCTTGAACGCGTCGATGAGCTCGGGGTTGTCGTAGTCACCCCACGTGTAGAGGTTGAGCTTCGACTCGAGTTCGCCGTCGACCGGGGGAGAGGCCGCCATCTTCGTCGTCTTCCCGCACGCGCTCAGCGCCCCGAGCGAGGCGACGCCGAACCCGGCGAGCACGGCCCGCCGGCTCAGCCGCTTCGCCGCCGCCCGTGGGGCGAGGAAGTGCACATCGGCCACCTCACTCACCGCCTTCCGTGCCGTAGACGGCGACGGCGTCGGCATCCCAGCTCAGGTCCACCTCGGCGTCGGGACCGAGGATCTGGGAACCGGCGGCGGGCACGCGGGCGAGGATCTCGTCGTTGTCGCCGACGACGACCATGTACTGGACGACATCGCCGAGGAAGGACGTCGAGAGCACCCGGCCGCGGGCACCGTTCGTGGTCGGGGGCTGGGAGCCTGCCGGACTCACGCGCATCCGTTCGGGTCGGATGGCAGCACGGACCCGGTCGCCCACGGTCAGGGTGCGGGCCTCGGTGCTCGCCGAGGCGGGACGGAGCTCGGTCACGGCCGTCTCCATCACGGTGTTCGCCGTCCGCAGCCGCACGGTGTCGCCGTCGGCGGCGATCACCTCGGCGGGGACGAAGTTCTGCTTGCCGATGAAGCCGGCGACGAAGCCGTTGGCCGGGTCCGCGTAGATCTCCTCCCCGGAGCCGATCTGCTGGATGACGCCGTCGTACATGACGACGATGCGATCGCTCATCGCCAGCGCCTCCTCCTGGTCGTGGGTGACGAAGACGAACGTCGTGTCGAGCTTCGCGTGGAGGCGTTTGAGCTCGAGCTGCATCTCCTCGCGCAGCTTCCGGTCGAGGGCCGACATCGGCTCGTCGAGGAGGAGGACCTGCGGCCGGTTGACGAGTGCCCGGGCCAGGGCGATGCGCTGCTGTTGGCCGCCGGAGAGCTGCTCGGGTTTGCGGCCGGCGAAGTCCTCCATCCGCACGAGGGAGAGCACTTCGCGGACGCGGTCGGCGATCTCGGCCTTCGGGGTCTTCGACTGCTTGAGGCCGTAGGCGATGTTGTCGGCGATGTTCATGTGCGGGAAGAGCAGGTAGGACTGGAACACCGTGTTGACCGGCCGCTTGTGCGGGGGCAGGGAGACGATGTCGCGGCCGGCCAACAGGATCTGCCCGTCGGTCGGCGCTTCGAAGCCGGCGATCATCCGCAGCAGCGTCGTCTTCCCGCAGCCCGAGGGTCCGAGCAGGGAGAGGAACTCGCCCTGTCTGACGCCGAGGTCGAGTCTCTCGATCGCGGTGTTCTCACCGAAGACCTTCTTCACTCCGCGGATCTCGAGGTGATCGGTTCCGGCCGGGGCGGGGTGGGCCGTGGCGGCCTCAGTCGTGACGGTCATGATGGCCTTTCTTCAGAGGTGGTGTCGTGGACGACGATGCCGCCCGCGATCGTCAGCGCAGTCCGGGTCTCGGAGATGCGGCCGGGGTCGAGGTCGAGGGGGTTGCGGTCGGCGAGTGCGAGGTTGGCTCTCTCGCCGAGGCGGATCCCGCCGTTGGCCTCCGAGCGCAGCAGGTGCGCGGAGCCGGCGGTGTAGGCGCGCAGCGCGGTGGCGACGTCGATGGCCTGCGCAGGCACAAGCGGAGCAGGGTCGCTCGACTCGGGGTGCGAGCGGTTGACGGCGACGTGGATGGCGTCCCACGGGTTCGGCGTCGACACCGGCCAGTCCGAGCCCATCGCCAGATGCGTCCCGGAGTCGGCGAAGCCGCGGAACGGGTACTGCCAGTCGGTGCGCTGCTCGCCGAGGCACGGGATGTTGAGGTCGACCATCTGTTCGTCGCGGCTGGCCCACAGGGCCTGGAGGTTCGCGGTGATCCCGAGGTCGGCGAAGCGGGGGATGTCGGCGGGGTCGACGACCTGGACGTGGGCGATGTGGTGGCGGGCATCGGGTCTGCGGTCCGCGCCGAGGGCGGCGAACGCGTCGAGGGCCGCGCGCACCGCGGCGTCGCCGATCGCATGGCAGTGGATGTCGAAGCCGGCGGTGTCGAGCGCGGCGAAGGCTTCATGGAGGTGCTCTCTCGTGAAGTAGCTCGTGCCGAAGCCTCCGCAGCCACACGTGTACTCCTCGCTCATCGCCGCGGTGCGGGATTCGACGATGCCGTCGAGCATGAATTTCACCGAGGTAGTGCGGAAGGATCCGTCCGTGCGGCGGCGGGTGGTGAGCTCGGCGACCTGGGCGGGGACGTCGTCGACGTCGCGCGGCCACCACAGGCTCCCGACGACCTCGGCGGTGAGCTCGCCGGACTCTGCGGCTCGGACATAGCTGTCGAAGTTCGACCGGTGCCCGCCGTAGTCGCCGACGATCGCGTCCATCCATGCGGTGACCCCGAAGGAGGCGAGGTAGGACTGTCCGGCGAGCAGTCCCGCGCGCAGGTCCTCATCGGAGGAGGGCGGGAGGTGGGAGGAGACGAGGTCCATCGCGGACTCGTGAAGGCAGCCGATCGGCTCGCCGGCCGCGTCCTTCTCGATGACCCCGCCCTCGGGGGTCGGCGTCCGCGCGTCGAGACCGGCCAGGCGCATCGCCGCACTGTTCACCCACGCCGAATGGTGATCGGCGCTGAGCAGGAGGATCGGACGGTCGGCGCTGAGGTCGTCGAGGAGGTCTGCGGTCGGCACGCCGCCGGCGAAGTCGGCCATCGACCAGCCGCCGCCGACGAGCCAGTTCGCGCTTGCCTCGCCGCGGTCGGCGGTCGCGGCGAGGTGGTCGGCGATGACCGCGCGCACCTCGTCCGCGCCGTGGGTCCCGCTGAGGTCGCAGCCGAGCGATTCGAGGCCGCCGAACGTCGTGTGGACGTGAGCGTCGACGAACCCGGGGGTGAGGAGAGCGCCGGCGGCGTCGACGGTGCGGGTGTGAGGGGTCGCCGGGGCAAGTGTGCCGACCGTGGCGATCCGGCCGTCGCGGATGCTCACGGATGTCGCGGCGATGACTTCGGCGCCGTCGAAGACGACGGCATCGACGATGTCGAGATCGGCCGGGGTCGCACCGGCGGGTGCGGCCGTAGTGTCAGGGGTCACTGGGGTCCTCCGACTTCCTTGTCGTCTGGTGTGCGCATCCCGAGCAGGGGTGCACAGGCTGGGGTTGGGGTCGCTCCCGGCGGCTGTGGCGGGGGGCCGGGATCCGCTCGTGTCCCGGAGGTGACCGGGACGGCCCATCACGTCGTGAAGATCGTGTCCTGCCACGCGTGGTGCGGGTCCTCATGCTGGTCGATGAAGACGTGTTTGATCTGCGTGTACTCGTCGAACGAGTACTGGCTCATGTCCTTGCCGAAGCCAGACGCCTTGTACCCGCCGTGCGGCATGTCGGAGACGATCGGGATGTGCTCGTTGATCCATACGCACCCGGCTTCGATGTCCGCGGCCGCCCGCAGCGCCCGGTTCGTCGACCGGGTCCACGCGCTCGCCGCGAGCCCGTACCGGGTGTCGTTGGCCAGCGCGATCGCCTCGTCGTCGGTGTCGAAGGGGACGGCGACGAGGACGGGTCCGAAGATCTCCTCCCGCCACACCTCGGCGTCGGTGTCGATGCCGGTGATGAGCGTCGGAGCGTAGTAGGCCGTCGACTCGGGGTCTCCGGGAAGATCCCCGCCGAGGTGGTCCCGGGTGGGGATCTGCCCGCCGGTGCGGATCGTCGCCCCGGCCTCCCGGGCGCGCTCGACCATCGCGGCGACGCGGTCGCGATGGGTGAGCGAGATGAGCGAGCCCATGTCGGTGGCCGGGTCGGACGGGTCGCCGAGGCGCACGCCGGCCATGAGCTCGGCGACGCGGTCGGTGAAGGCGTCGAAGTGCTCGGCGGCGACGATCGCGCGGGTCGCCGCGGTGCAGTCCTGTCCGGAGTTGATGAGCGAGCCGGCCACGGCGCCGCGGGCTGCGGCTTCGATGTCGGCGTCGGCGAAGACGACGAGCGGGGCCTTGCCGCCGAGTTCGAGGTGGACGCGGGCCCCCTTGCGTGCGGCGAGCTCCATGATCCGCCGGCCCACGGGAGTCGATCCGGTGAATGAGGTCATGACGACGTCGGGATGGGTGACGAGCGCTTCGCCGGCGTCCTGGCCGTCACCGGCGATGACGTTGATGACTCCGGGTGGGAATCCGGCTGCGGTGGCCGCCTCGGCGAGGATGAGGGAGGTCCCCGGTGTCATCTCCGAGGTCTTGAGGACGATCGTGTTGCCCGCGGCGACGGCCGGCAGGATCTTCCACGCAGCCATCTGCAGCGGGTAGTTCCACGGCGCGATCGAACCGATGACGCCGAGGGGCTCCCGACGGATCATCGACGTCGACTGCTCCCAGTAGGTGCCTGCCGAGAGTCCTGTGAGCTGCCGGGCGGCGCCGGCGAAGAAGCGGGCGTTGTCGATCGACCCGGGGACGTCGAACTCGGTGGCCAGCCGGATCGTCTTGCCCGTCTGCTGCGACTCGAGGGCCGCGATCTCCTCGCTGCGCGCCTCGAGCTCGTCGGCGAGGCCGAGGAGGAGGTCGGCGCGCTCGCCAGGGGTGAGCGCCTTGAACGCCGGGTACGCCGCCTTCGCGGCAGCGACGGCCTCGTCGACGTCGTCAGCGGTGGCGAGCCGATACGTACCGGTCGTCGCTGCCGTGGCGGGGTTCGTCAGGGTGAACGGTGCTCCCCGTCCCTCGTGCTGTTCGCCGTTCCAGTGGTGCATGCATATCGGTTCCCGCCTTGTGCGTGTGGACCTGCGCCGGTGATGCGGTGTGGCGCGGGTCACTGTTTCGGATCACAGTAACGGATTTCGCTCGTGAGTTCCACTAGATCCGTCGTATCAGACCGGAAGTGACGGGAGAACGCTTGCCGAAAGCGCGAATGACCTGCTGAAACAGTGGTCCGCCGAGGTGGTGGCGAGGTGAGGGGCCGTGCGCTCGCTCGAGTGGCCGGCGCGCGCCCACCGACGAGTCGAGGACGCTGAGTGTCGATTCCTCAGTCGGAAATCGACACTCAGCGTCCTCTGCTCGTGTTGGAGGCGCTGGCTGCGCGCCGGGAGCGCGGGGCAGCTGCCTTACGCGGGGAAGGACTCGCCGGTGAGCGTCTCGAACGCCTCGATGTAGCGGGCGCGGGTCTTCTCGACCACCTCGGCGGGCAGGGCCGGCGGGGGAGTGTCCGAGGACCTGTCCCACCCGGACTCGGTCGTCAGCCAGTCGCGGACGAACTGCTTGTCGAAGCTCGCCTGCACGGTGCCGGGCGCGTAGGACTCGGCGTCCCAGAAGCGCGAGGAGTCCGGGGTGAGGACTTCGTCGGCGAGGACGATCGTCCCGTCGGGCAGCGTCCCGAACTCGAACTTCGTGTCGGCGAGCACGATGCCGCGCTCCCGGGCGATCTCCTCGGCGCGGGAGTAGATGTTCAGGGTGAGGTCGCGGATCCGCTCGGCCTGGTCGGCGCCGATGGTCTCGACGACCTGCTCGAAGGACACGTTCTCGTCGTGGTCGCCCAGTGCTGCCTTCGTCGCCGGGGTGAAGATCGGCGGCTCGAGCCTGTCGGCCTCGGTGAGACCCGCGGGCAGCTCGACGCCGCACACGGCACCCGTCTCCCGGTAGTCGCTCAGGCCGGAGCCGGTGAGGTAGCCGCGGGCGACGCACTCGACGGGGATCATTGTGAGGTTCTGGACGATGAGCCCGCGCCCGCGCACGGCCGCGGGGACGTCGGTGCTGATGACGTGGTTGCCGATGATGTCGGACAGCTGGTCGAACCACCACAGGCTCAGCCCGGTGAGCACCCTGCCCTTGTCGGGGATCTCGGTGTCGAGGACCCAGTCGTAGGCGGAGATCCGGTCGGAGGCGACCATGAGCAGACGCTCGGCCGAGGCGATGTCTGCTGCATCCTCGGGGATGTAGAGGTCACGGACCTTGCCCGAGTACACATGCGTCCAGCCCGGGAGGACCGGGGCACCAGAGCCGGGCGCTGCGGTGGGAGCGGTGTCACTCGAACCGGCAGGGCCCGCCTCCGCTACTGCCTCGGGGGCGGCATAGATGTCGGCGACCTCGATCGTCCCGGCCGCGGCCGCCTCGGCGATGTCGCTGCGGTGCTGCTCGCCGTCCCAGGAGATCTCGTCGACGGCGGCATATGCCCGGGCCCGTGCCTCGTCGAGGTCGCCGCCGAGGGCGACGACCGAGAGGACGCGTCCCCCGGCGGTGAGGACGTCGCCGGCGACGTCCTCGGACGTGCGGGTGCCGGCGTGGAGGACGGAGACGTCCTCGCGGGCGTCGGCGGCCTCGAGTCCGGAGATGACATCGCCCGTGCGCGGGCTCTCCGGGTAGCCTTCGGCGGCCATGACGACGGTGACCGCGGTGCGCGGATCCCAGTCGAGCTCGCCGACCTCGTCGAGGCGGCCCTCGGCGGCGGCGAGCAGCGTCTGCCCGAGCGGGGTGCGCAGGCGGGCGAGGACGGACTGGGTCTCGGGGTCGCCGAAGCGGACGTTGAACTCGACGACGCGCAGGCCCTTCGAGGTCAGTGCGAGCCCGCAGTAGAGGAGACCGGTGAACGGGGTGCCGCGGCGGGCCATCTCGTCGACGACGGGCTGGGCGACGGTCGTGACGATGTCGTCGACCATGCCCGCAGGTGCCCATGGCAGCGGCGAGTACGCGCCCATGCCGCCCGTGTTCGGTCCCGAGTCGCCGTCGCCGATGCGCTTGAAGTCCTGGGCGGGGGCGAGCGGCACGGTCCGCGACCCGTCGCAGAGGACGAAGAGGGAGACCTCGGGTCCGTCGAGGTAGTCCTCGATGACGACCCGGTCGGAGACCTCGAGGCACGAGTGCGCGTGGTCGAGGGCTGCCTGCCGGTCGGTGGTGACGACGACGCCCTTGCCCGCGGCGAGCCCGTCGGCCTTGACGACGTACGGGGCGCCGAAGTCGTCGATCGCAGCGGCCGCCTCGTCTGTGGTGTAGGCGACGACGGTGCGCGCGGTCGGCACCCCCGCCGCCTCCATGATCTCCTTGGCAAACGCCTTCGAGCCTTCGAGGTGCGCGGCCTCGGCGCTCGGACCGAAGACCGGAAACGAGGCCTCACGCAGGGCGTCGGCGACCCCGGCGACGAGCGGGGCCTCGGGTCCGACGACGACGAGGTCGACGTCGAGGCGTTCGGCGAGCGCGGTCACCGCCTGCGCGTCGGAGGCGTCGAGCGCCTCGGTGTGGGCGATCGCCGCGATCCCCGGATTCCCGGGGGCGGCGATGACGGCGTCGACCTGGGGGTCGCGGCTGAGAGCAAGGACGAGGGCATGTTCGCGGGAGCCCGACCCGATGACGAGAACCTTCACACGACCAGCCTATAAGGTCGTACGCTTGAGTGCGTGAGCCTCTCCACCTTCCATCCCGCCGAGGCGGTCGAGCTCGCCGTCGTCGAGCGCAGCGGATTCGTCGAGTCCCGTCACCTCGGTTCCGCCGTCGTCCTCGACCCTGACGGGTCCCCGGTGCTCAGCCTCGGGTCGCCCACCGCGCCGATCTTCACCCGCTCGAGCCTCAAACCGCTTCAGGCGCTCGCCGCGATGTCGCTCGGCGCCGACCTCACCGGGACCGCGGCGGCGCTCGCCACGGCCTCCCACCGCTCAGAGGCCGGGCACGTCGAGACCGTGACCGCGATGCTCGAGACCGCGGGACTGAGCGCCGACGACCTTCGGTGCCCCTCTGTCCACCCCGCCGACGGGGCCTACCGGCGCAGCCTCGCCGAGGCGGGCGACCCGATCTCGCCCGTGCACTTCAACTGCTCGGGCAAGCACGCAGCCTTCCTCCGTGCCGCCCGCGCCGTCGGTGCGGACACCGCGAGCTACCTCGACCCCGCCCATCCCGTCCAGGCCCGGGTCGCCGAGGTCGTCGCCGCCTTCGCCGATGAAACGCCTGCCGCGGTCGGCACCGACGGGTGCGGGGCTCCCGTGTTCGCGCTCAGTCTCACCGGTCTCGCCCGGGCGATCGGCCGCGTCGTGGGCCTCGGTGCTGATGCGCCCGGGTCCGCGACACCCGGGTCCGCGGCACCCGGACTCGCCGACTTCGCCGACCACGCCCGCACCCTCATCGACGCGGTGTTCGCTCAGCCGTGGGCGATCGAAGGGCACGGGCGACCGAACACGACGGTCATCGAGCGCCTCGGCGTCTTCGCGAAGGGCGGTGCCGAAGGCGTCATCGTCATGGCCACCCGGGACGGTCACGCCGTTGCGCTCAAATGCCTCGACGGCTCGTCGCGGGCCACCGGCCTCGTCGCCCTCACCCTCCTCCGGCGGGCGGGCGCCCTGCCGGAGGTCGGCGACGACGAACTCGCCGAGGTCGCCCGTCTCATCACCGAGCCCGTCACGGGAGGCACGGATTCCGAGGGGCGGACAGCGGTCGTCGGCACCGTGCGCGTGAGCGAAGATGCAGCAGGAGGAGGGAGCTGAAATGGCGATTCGACGACGGATAGACCCCGACGAGGGCAGACGCGCACTCGAGATGTGGGTGGCCCACGCTGATGCCGACGCAGCCCCGGGCGACCGGGCGACACTGGCGACCGCGGTGCGCTACACCCTCGAGGAGCTCGCCTCCCGCGCCGAGGGCAACAGCGTCGAAGTCCGGGTCCCGCCCTTCGGCGTCACCCAGTGCATCCCCGGCCCCCGGCACACCCGCGGCACCCCGCCCAATGTCGTCGAGACCTCCGCCGAGGTGTGGCTCGACCTCGTCACCGGACGCACCGACTTCGCCGAGGCGCTCGCCGCCGGCACCGTCGACGCCTCGGGCACCCGCGCCGACCTCTCCGACTTCGTTCCGCTCTTCACCTCAGCCGAGCTCGAAGGACCGCGATGAGCGCCCAGATCACCCAGACGACCTCGTTCATCGGCGGCCGACACGTGCCCTCGCTGACGACGTACGCGAACATCGACCCTGCCACCGGCGACCACCTCGGCGACGTCTCCCGGGGCGGTGCGGACGAGGTCGACCGGGCGGTCAAGGCGGCGGCGAAGGCACAGCGGGAGTGGAAGCGCTCGAGCCCCGAGCAGCGCTCCCGTCTCCTCGTCACCACCGCCGAGGCGATCCGCACCCACCGCGACGAACTCGCGCGCATCGAATCCGAGGACACGGGCAAACCGCTCACCCAGGCCTACGCCGACGTCGATGTGTGCGCCCGCTACTTCGAGTTCTATGGGCACACCATCGAGGCGTACTACGGCACGACGATCCCGCTGGCCGCGGACATGCACGTCTACACGCGCCGCGAACCCTACGGGGTGACCGGGCACATCGTCGCGTGGAACTACCCGCTCCAGCTCATCGGCCGGGCTGCGGCCACGTCGCTGGCCACCGGCAACTGCGCGGTCGCCAAACCCGCCGATGAGACTCCCCGGTCGACCGTTCGCCTCGCCGAGCTCCTCCACTCCGTCGGGTTCCCCGCAGGGGCCTTCAACGTCGTCACCGGTCTCGGCGCCGAGGCGGGAGCGGCCCTGGCCGCGCATCCCGGCGTCGCCCACCTCGGCTTCGTCGGCTCCACGGAGGTCGGTGCGCAGATCGCCCACGCCGCGGCCGAGAGGGTCGTGCCGACGATCCTCGAACTCGGCGGGAAGTCGGCGAACATCGTCTTCGCCGACGCCGATATCGATGCGGCGATCCCCTCCCTCGTGCGCTCGATCATCCAGAACGCCGGACAGACGTGTTCGGCCGGAGCCCGCCTCATCGTCGCCCGCGACGTCCATGCCGAGGTCATCGAGAAGCTCGCTGCGGCCATGGAGCAGGTGACGATCGGCCACGGACTCGACGACCCGATGCTCGGCCCGCTCATCTCCCCCAAGCAGTTCGAGCGCGTCGAAGGCTTCCTCACCGACATCGGCGACGCCCGCATCGTCACCGGTGGGTCCCGTCCGCAGGGACTGGCCGACGACCTCGGCGGGGGTGCCTTCATCGCCCCGACCCTCGTCGACGGCGTCACCCCGGGGTCGACGATCGCCCAGCAGGAGGTGTTCGGCCCCGTCGTCGTCGCGATGACCTTCGCCGACGACGAGGAGGCCGTGGACCTGGCCAACGGCACCGAGTACGGTCTCGTCTCCGCCCTGTGGACCCGGGACCTCTCCCGTGCCCACCGGATCGCCGCCGAGGTGGAGGCCGGGCAGGTCTTCGTCAACACCTACGGGGCCGGAGGGGGAGTCGAACTGCCCTTCGGCGGGTTCAAGAAGTCAGGGTACGGTCGCGAGAAGTCGATCGAGGCCCTCGACGAGTACACGCAGACGAAGACGGTCGTCATCAGACTGTGACGCCGGCGGTCCTCACCCTGGTGCTCGTCGCCGCGGTCGCCCACGCCGTATGGAACCTCGCGGCGAAGACCGTCGCCGGCAAGGGCTATGCGTTCGTCCTCGCCTACCACGGGCTCTCCGCGATCCTGCTCGCCCCGATCGCGATCTGGCTCGTCGCCACCGGTGCGCAGCCGCTGGACTGGGCGCTCGTCATCGCAGCGCTCGTCTCCGCCGTTCTCCACATCGGGTACTCGATCTCCCTGCAGTCCGGCTACGACCACGCCCCGCTCGGGGTCGTCTACCCCAGCGCCCGCGGGTTCGGGCCGGTGCTCACGATCATCGTCGCCGTCACCGTCCTCGGGGAGAGGCCGAGCGGGTTCGAGATCACCGGGGCCCTCATCGTCCTCGTGGGCATCGCCGTCGTCACGCTCCAGCCGCGCGGGACCACCGGTCAGCCGCGCGGGATCACCGGGCGGGCGGGGTCCGCCGGCGTCGTCCGGGGCCTCGCGTGGGGCGGTCTCATCGGGGCGTTCATCGCCGCCTACACTCTCTGGGACGACTTCGCCGTCAACCACATCACCGGCTCCCCGCTGCTCTACTTCGCCGTCTCCGAGGTATGCGTGGCGGTGGTCATGGGCGCGGGCATCGTCACGCTTCCCGGTGGGGCGAGCAGGCGAGCGGACCTCCGGTCGATCCTCACCGAGCACAGGTGGGCGCTCATCACGGTCGCGGTCCTCTCCCCGGTCGCCTACCTGCTCGTCCTCTATGCGATGCAGCGCGCCCCGGTCTCCCTCGTCGCACCGGTGCGCGAGACGTCGATCATCGTCGGCACCCTGCTCGCGTGGTGGTTCTTCGGTGAGCGGGGTGTGGCCGCGAAGCTCATCGGTGCGATCGTCGTCGTCGCCGGCATCGGCCTCATCGCTCTCGGCTGAGCGGACGATGAGCGGACGACGAGCGGGTCAGCCTTCGGCTGTGCCTCAGCTCTTGGCGGCCTTCTTCCGACGGGGGACGCGGACCACGCGGACGGGGCAGAGCGCATGCGCGAGGACACCCTGCGAGGTCGACCCGAGGAGGGTCGCGGCGAAGCCGCTGCGCCCGCGCGAGCCGATGACCATCTGGTCGGCCGTCTGGGTCGCCGCGACGAGGACCTCCGTGGCCGGGGCGTCGCAGATCGTCCAGCGGACGTCGAGGTCGGGGAACTCGTCGCGCAGGGTCGCGGAGGCGAGTTCGAAACCGGCTGCGGCCTCGTCGTAGAGCTTCGTCAGGTGCTCTTCGCTCGGCAGCCACTCGGGGGAGAGGATGTGGGCGGCGGTGACGCCGACGAGGTGGAGGGGCTTGCCGTAGATGCGGGCCTGCTCGGCGCCGGCGCGCAGCACCGGGCTGTCGGTGTCGAAGGGGTCGAGGCCGGCGACGATCTGCCCCGTGAACTCGGGATGAGCGCCCGTGCCCTTCGAAGCGTCGACCGTCGGGCCCTCCTGCGAGGTGCGCACGGGCGGTTCGATGGGGTTGTGCTCATCGTGCGGCGGGCGCTCGGGCCATGTGGTCGGGATGACGACGGTCGGGCAGTGCGCATGCGCGGGCATCGCGAGCGCCACCGAGCCGAGCAGACGACCGGAGAACCCGCCGTGGCCGCGGGCGCCGACGACGGCGAGGTCGGCGTTCGTCGATGCGTCGATGAGGACGCCGGAGGCGTCTCCGGAGGAGACGAGGGCCGACACGGGGACTCCGGCTTCGGTGACGACGGCGGCGGCCGCCTCGGCGAGCTGCTTCGTCGAGTCCTTGACGGTGGTGTCGAAGTCGGCCGGGTAGACGATGTCGGCCCGGCTCATGTTCACCCCGGGGACCGTGTACGCGGCGATGAGGCGGATCTGCGCGCCGGTGAGCTGGGCGTGGTCGATGGCCCAATTGAGCGCACAGCGGCTGTTGGCGGAGCCGTCGATTCCGACGATGATCGTTTCTGACATGTCCACCCCTTGTGAGAGCCTTCGCGTATCGTCTCCTCAGTCTATGGGATTGCCTGGGAATCGGGGCAGGGCCGCTGGACTAGACTGTGTGCGACTTCGTCGGCCCGGCCGACGCCATCCCCCGCGCAAGGAGATCATGAAGGACCAGATCGACGTCTCGGTGCGTCGCAGCCCCAAGTACGCCGCGTTCATGGCCGTGGGCGCGATCCTCGGCGTCCTCGTCGCCGGACTGCTCACGCTCGTCGTCGATCCCGCACAGATCCCCGCGGAATCGACCGTGGCCAAGGGCGCGGGCCTCCTCGTCGTCTTCCTCGGCATCACCGGTCTCTTCCTCGGCGGGCTCGTCGCCCTCCTCCTCGACTGGCGCGGACGGAGGAAGGCCCGGGAGTACCGGGTCGAGGCGCAGATCGACATGGTCGACGATCCCAAGGCCGTCGCCGCCCGTCGTCTCGCGGAGATGCGCGGTGAGCCGGTCCCCGATCCCGGGACCGAACCCGGCCCCGAGGCGGGCGGTGAGTCCCCGGATTCCCCCGCCGAGGCGGCCCCCGGGACTCCTGCCGACGACACCGGCGACCGGGGTGACCTGGGACGCTCCGAACGGCCGGGTTCCGGCGCCTGAGGCGGCGGTCGGCGGCCCTCCAGCAGTGTGAGACAATTCTTCACGTGGCAAGAGGAGACGGGCAGCTGACCCACGAAATCGACCCCCTGGACCGCGGCCCACAGGACGCCTGTGGAGTGTTCGGAGTCTGGGCTCCGGGCGAGGAAGTCGCCAAACTTTCGTACTTCGGGCTCTACGCCCTCCAGCACCGCGGGCAGGAGTCCGCGGGCATCGCCGCCTCGAACGGCAGCCAGATCCTCATCTACCGGGACATGGGACTCGTCTCCCAGGTGTTCCAGGAGCGCGATCTCGAACTCCTCCAGGGACACATCGCCGTCGGGCACACCCGGTACTCGACGACGGGATCGCCGTCGTTCGAGAACGCCCAGCCGACGCTCGGACCGACCCCGTTCGGCACGGTGGCGCTCGCCCACAACGGCAACCTCACGAACTTCGACGAGCTCGAGGCCCTAGCCGACTCCCGCAGCGACCACGCGCACCGTGTCGTCGCCGAGGCGACGAAGAAGCGCACCCGCACCCGGGCTTTCCGCGACTCGTCCAACGACACCTCACTCGTCACCGAGCTCTTCGCGACCGAGCAGGGCGAGGACCTCACCGACGCCGCGCTCAAACTCCTGCCGCAGGTCGAAGGCGCGTTCTCGCTCGTCTTCATGGACGAGAACACGCTCTACGCCGCCCGCGACCCGCAGGGCGTGCGACCGCTCTCGCTCGGCCGCCTCTCCACTGGGTGGGTCGTCGCCTCGGAGACCGCGGCCCTCGACATCGTCGGCGCCTCGCACGTGCGCGACGTCGAACCCGGTGAACTCATCGCCATCGACGAGGACGGACTGCGCTCGTTCCGCTTCGCCGAGGAGAAGCAGGCCCGCTGCGTCTTCGAGTACGTCTACCTCGCTCGTCCCGACAGCGTCCTCGACGGGCAGATCGTCCACGGCGCGCGCACGGAGATGGGACGCAGGCTCGCCCGGGAGTACCCGGTCGACGCCGACCTCGTCATCGCCACCCCCGAGTCGGGCACTCCCGCCGCCGTCGGCTACGCCGAGGAGTCCGGGATCCCGTTCGGACAGGGGCTGATGAAGAACGCGTACGTCGGACGGACGTTCATCCAGCCTTCGCAGACGCTGCGCGAACTCGGCATCCGCCTCAAACTCAACCCGATCCGCGAGAACATCGAGGGCAAGCGCCTCGTCGTCGTCGACGACTCGATCGTGCGCGGCAACACGCAGCGGGCGCTTGTGCGCATGCTCCGGGAGGCCGGGGCCAAGGAGATCCACATCCGCATCTCCTCCCCGCCGGTCAAATGGCCCTGCTACTACGGCATCGACTTCGCCACCCGTGCCGAGCTCATCGCCAACGGTCTGGGCGTCGAGGAGATCTGCACCTCGCTCGGCGCCGATTCGCTCGGCTACATCTCCCTCGACGGGATGATCGAGGCGACACGGCAGAAGCGCGACCAGCTGTGCACCGCCTGCTTCTCCGGCGAGTACCCGATTCCCGTCAACACCACCCCCGTCGACAAAGGATGCTGAGTTGAGCCACGACGACAATGCTGTGGAGGCTGCCCCGCAGTCCACGACCTATGCCGCGGCCGGCGTCGACGTCGAAGCCGGCGACCGGGCCGTCGAACTGATGAAGTCAGCGGTCGCCGCCACCCACAACGCCAGCGTCGTTGGCGGCGTCGGCGGGTTCGCGGGACTCTTCGACGTCTCCGTCCTCAAGGACTACACGCGTCCGCTGCTCGCGACGTCGACCGATGGGGTGGGCACGAAGGTCGCGATCGCCCAGGCGCTCGACATCCACGACACGATCGGCTTCGACCTCGTCGGCATGGTCGTCGACGACATCATCGTGTGCGGCGCGAAGCCGCTGTTCATGACCGACTACATCGCGTGCGGGAAGGTCCACGCCGAACGCATCGCCGCGATCGTCCGCGGCATCGCCGAGGCCTGCGCGCAGGCCGATGTCGCGCTCGTCGGCGGTGAGACCGCGGAGCACCCGGGTCTCCTCGGCGTCGACGAGTACGACGTCGCGGGCGCTGCGACCGGTGTCGTCGATGCCGAGAACCTCCTCGGGCCCGACAAGGTCACCGCCGGAGACGTCCTCATCGCCCTGCCGTCCTCAGGGATCCACTCCAACGGGTACTCGCTCGTCCGGCACATCATCGCCGAGGCGGGATGGACGCTCGACCGTGAGGTCCCCGAGTTCGGGCGCACCCTCGGCGAGGAGCTGCTCGTTCCCACCCATGTCTACACGGGCGAGCTCAACGCGCTCTTCACCGCGCTGCCCGGTGCCGTCCACGCCGTCTCGCACGTCACCGGCGGGGGACTCTCGGCCAACGTCGCCCGGGTGCTGCCGCCCGGACTCGTCGCCGCGATGTCGCGCGACTCGTGGGAGATCCCCGCGGTCTTCTCCGTCCTCGGCGACCTGGGCGGGGTGCCGCGCGCCGACCGCGAGAGGACCTGGAACCTCGGTGTCGGCATGGTCCTCGTCACGGCCGCCGAGGCCGCCGACGAGGTGCTCGCCGCAAGCCCGGGAGCATGGGTGCTCGGCGAGGTCCGCACCGATGACGGAGCGCTCGCCGGAGAGCTCGACTACGTTCAGGGCGCCAAGGGCGTCGACGGGGGAGCGGCGATCCTCCGCTGACGGGCCACAGCCGCACGCGCGGCGCGCTGCGCACACGGAAGAGGGGCGGAGACCGAAGTCTCCGCCCCTCTCTCAGTGTCTGAGTTCAGCGTGTGTGATCAGCGTCTGCGATCAGGACCGGCGCTCGGAGTAGTCGTCGTCGTCTTCGTCGTCGACGTTGTACTTGTCCGCGTACTCGGAGTAGTCAGGCTCATCGTCGTAGGGATCGGAGGCGCCGGACTTCTGCGAGTCGGAGCCAAGCTCTTCTTGGAGACGATTCAGGTCGGTGTCCGGGCTGTAGTACTTGAGCTTCCGGGCTACCTTGATCTGCTTTGCCTTTGCGCGGCCGCGACCCACTGGCGTGACCCCCTCCGTCGTCATGTGGGGTGTGCTACCCCGGACTAGATCTCTGCTATGCGCTTAAATCCTACCTGTTCGCGGTGGGAAGTTCCATTTCGCGAACCGACCTTGGATAGGGTGATCCCATGTCCTACAGTCGCGAATATCTCGTCTCCCTGCGGATCTTCGAACCCATCGTGGTTCATTCCGAATTGCAAGACAGGCAGGTCGAGGACAACCGTGCGCGCATCGAGGCGCAGGTGGCCGATGACGCGGATCAGCGCCTGATCTCGCTTCCTCCGAGCCCGGTCGCCGAGTCGTTCCGGAACACACCGATCTTCCTTCCCGCGTCTCAGACCCCGGACGGAGTGGATCGGTTCTCGCCCGCGCAGGAGGACATCCGCGGGTGGGAGGCGCTCGAATCGCTCACCGAGCACACGTCGAAGGCGACCCTTGACATCATCGCTCCGAAGTCCGCACGCAGGCGCGCGGCGAGCCTGCGTGCGGAGTGGCTCCAGGACACCAAGGACACGCGGATCTTCGCTCGGGTCTCGGCGTGGGATGTGCCCCCGGCGTGGTGGCTGTTCTTCTCCCTCGGGGAGGACCAGGTGATCACCGAGGAGACCGACGAGGGGCTGCGGGTGCTCATCCGCACCGACATCCTCGCCGCCTCGGCGCGTATGGAATGGGCGTCGGAGACGATTGCGGAGAAGTCGAAGGTCGTCGACATGGTCGAGCAGACGAGCGTGCTCGCGCAGTGGATCGACAGCTTCGACATGAACTCGATCCTCGAACTCGACCTCGGCGGGATGAGCGAGGTGCTCTGGCCCAACGAGGGTCCCGAGCTCGTCGACGCGTGGGTGACGGCGCTGAGCAATGACGACCTCGAATCCGCGACCGCCGCGTTCCAGAAGTACGCGGCCGCGTGGGAGCAGCTCAACCTCTACGCCCGCGGTTCGTGACCGGCCGTCCCCGGCAACACTGCGAGCGCTGAGCAACCCTGCGCCGGGTTGCCCAGCGCCGGGAGGGCTGCCGAGAGTGCGAGATTCCGGCCACAGGTGCCTCGCTTGCTGAGCGTCGGTCGTGACCCGGGACGCTACGATTGTCTCCGAGATCGCCGAGGTGGGACCCCGGCATCACCGTCCGCGCAGCCCAGGTGCCGGACTGAGGGACCGACCGCGGCATGAGAAGGTGAACCCCGCAGCACATGGATGAGAAGAAGCGCCGACTCCTCACGAGCACCCCGCCCGGCGAGCCCCCGACGGACGCCTCCGGAGTGACGGACGCCCCCGGAACCGCGGACGAATCCGGAGCGACAGCCGCCTCGGCGAAGGCAGTGGCCGCGAAGGCCCGCACTGGGAAGTCCCCGAAGCCGATGTCGAGGATCGGCATGGGCTGGCGCATCGGGGCGACGGCGATCGCCCTCGTCATCCTCACGGCGGGGCAGTTCCTCAACACCAACGACTTCTTCCCGCTCGGCTCGCTCACCCAGTACGCGACGGCGAAGGACCTCAACGGTGAGGTGAATTCGACGTGCATCGCCGCGCAGTTCCCCGGCGAGGACGAGCCGACCAAGCTCGCGTTCAACATCGACACGGTCGGCATCGAACGCGGCGACGTCGAGTCCCAGCTGCCGCGGGTCATCGCGAACCCCGAGCTGCTCCAGACGCTCGCGGACTCCTACATCCGCCTCCACCCCGGCCAGCCCGAACCCGAGCGGATGATCCTCTGCCGTACGACCACGCAGCTGAAGAACGGGCGCAGCGTCGGCGAACCGGTGACGAAGGTCCTCGCGGAATGGGAGGTGCGATGAGCCCGACCCCCGCCACAGCGCCCGGCACAGCGCCGGACACCCGCAATGCGTTCCTCCGCTGGTTCATGCCGCAGCTCCCGCTCGCCCGGGTCGCGGTCTTCCGGGTCTTCATCTACCTCTTCATCATCATCGACGTCCTCACGATCTCCGCCGACGTCATCCCGCACGGCTGGACGCCCGAGCTCTACCAGCCGCTGTGGCTGGCCCGGGTGCTCGGGATCCCGCCGGTGAGCGTGCTCGGCGCGCAGCTTCTGCTCGCCGCGATCATCGTCTTCTCCCTCCTCGCCGCCGCCGGCGTCCTCCAGCGCATCAGCGGCTGGGCGGTCGCGGTCACCTTCGGGCTGTGGATGTTCTACACGCAGGGCTACGGGTACGTCGCCCACGATCACATGGCGCTCGTCATCGCCTCCGTCGTCCTCCCCACGGTCGGCGTCGCGCGGTTCCGGGACGGGGGAGTCACCTCGGCGAAGGCGGGATGGGCGCTGCGGGTCGTCCAGATCGCCGTCGTCCTCACGTACTTCTACTCCGTGCTCATGAAGTGGATCGCCTCGGGCAACATCACGCACTGGGCCAACGGCGCGGTGATCATCTGGGCGCTCATGCGCCGCGGCGCGGAGTGGTCGAAGCCGTTCCTCGAGATGCCCGGCCTCCTCATCGCCGCGCAGTGGGCGACGCTCGCCTTCGAGTTCCTCTCTCCGATCGCGCTCTTCCTCAAGGGCAAGTGGCTCTACTTCGTCGTCGCGTTCTTCTGCCTCTTCCACCTCATGACGTACTTCGCGCTCGGCATCCACTTCCTGCCCACCGTCATCTGCTGGGCGGCGTTCCTGCCTCTGGAGAAGCTCGTCCCTCGTCGGTTCGCTTCAGGGCGTCGAGCACGCGCCTGACGGCGACGCGCTCGGCGGTGTCCGGGCGCATGACCGCGACGACCCACCGCCTCGTCTCCACCCCGGTGAGCGGGATGAGGGTGATGCCGGCATTCCGCGGGGTCGTGTATCGGGGGAGGAGCGCGAGCTGGTCCGAGGAGGCGACGATCGCCTCGATGAGGCGGTTGTCCCGGATCCGTTGGACGACGTCGAGGTCGCGACCGGTGACGTGCTCGATCGAGGTGAGAACGGAGTTGAACGGGTAGCCGATCGGAACCCCCACCCACTGCCGGTCGACGACATCGGTCGGGTGCAGTGACGCGCGCCCGGCGAGCGGGTGGGCGTCGGCGACGGCGACGTCGATCGGCTCCCTCGCCAGGGGGACGACGGTGAGTCCCTCGGTGCCCGCCGGCCGGGCCGAGACGAGGCTGTGGGCGATGACGATGTCGACCTCACTCGTCAGCCCTGCGAACTCGTGTTCGGCGAGGTCGACGTCGTGGGTGCGCAGGACGATTCCCGGGTGCGTGTCGGCGAGCTCACGCAGCGCATCGGGCAGGAGGTGGGTGAGCGCGCTCGGCAGTCCGGACAGGGTGATCTCCCCGACCGGTTCGCCGAGGTGGCCCTCCCAGTCCGCCTGCACGCGGGCGATCGCGCGGGCCACGTCTCGCCCGCCCGCGGCGAGCAGTCGGCCCGCGGGAGTGAGCCTGAGTCCGCGGCCGGCGGGTTCGACGAGAGCGTGGCCGAGTTCGCGGGCGGCCTGTCGGAGCTGCTGGGAGACCGCCGAGGGCGTGCGGTGGGTGAGACGGGCGACCTCGGTGACGCTGCCGTGCTCATCGAGGGCGCGGAGCAGTTCGAGGTGCCGCGGATCGAGGGCACGCTGCTCGGAGACCATGAAGTCATGCTACACAGTCGATGAAGAACTTTGCGATTGTGCTCAACAGTGGCGGCGTCGAGGATGGAGGTATGTCCGTCAAGCACTGTCTCCTCGCCGCCTCGGTCGCCGTGATGTGGGGGTTGAACTTCCTCGCGATCGACCTCTCGCTCGAGCAGTTCCCGCCGTTCTTCCTCGTCGCACTCCGCTTCGCCCTGCTCGCGATCCCCACCCTCCTTTTCGTGCCGATGCCGAAGGTGAGGTTCCGCTGGATCCTCGGCTACGGGCTCGGCTTCGGGATCCTCCAGTTCGCGTTCCTCTACTGGGGCATGGCCGCAGGCATGCCGGCGGGACTCGCCTCACTCGTCCTCCAGGCTTCCGGGCCGTTCACGGTCTTCCTCGGGATGACGGTCCTGCGCGAGCGGGTCCGTCCGTCCCAGATGGCGTTCCTCCTCGTCGCGATGGCCGGGCTCGGAGTCGTCGGCTGGCAGCGCTTTGACTCCTCGGCGAGCCTCCTCCCCTTCCTCCTCACGCTTGCCGGCGCCTTCGGCTGGGCGATCGGCAACATCTGCAACCGGCAGGCGCATTCGACCGAGCCGGTGAAGCTGACGATGTGGATGTCCGTCGTCCCGCCGGTGCCGATGCTCATCGTCGCCCTCCTCGTCGAAGGACCCGACAGGATCGGGCAGTCGCTGACGACCGTGACCACCCCGACGGGTCTGCTCGGCCTCGCGGGGCTCATCTACACCGTCGTCATCGCCACCGTCATCGGCTCGGGCGTGTGGTCATGGCTGATGGCGCGCAACCCCGCCGGAGTCGTCGCCCCGTTCTCCATGCTCGTGCCGATCGTCGGGATGAGCGCGGCGTGGCTCGTCTTCGGGGAGACGGTGAGCCTCGGCGAACTCTGCGGTGCCGGCCTCGTCATCGTCGGCGTCCTCGGTGCCGGACTCAAGGCCGCGAAGGGGGCGCGGATCGCCGGTGCCCTCGCCGAGGCGGTGCCCGAGCCGGTGCCGGATGTGCCCGAGCCAGCCGGGGAACCGAACCCCGTGTCCGACGTCCCCGCGCTGACGCGGGAGGAGGACGTCCCCGCGGGGACGGCGACGGGGTCTCACCTCGACGATGGCCGAGTCCGAGGAAACGCCCGATGAGGACCGTCTAGGGTGTGAGCATGTCCGAGAACTCTGCCGATCGCGATGGGCCTGACTCCCCAACCGGCGCCCGCCCCGCCTCCGCGTCCACAGCTCGCCTCACCGTCGACGATCTGCTCGCCTCCCCGCGGGGACGCTCGCTGCTTCACTCGGTCGTCGCTGCCTCGCAGGTGGGCCCGGGGACTGATGAGGTGCCGGTGGACGACAGTGAGGTCGACCCGGTGGACGACAGTGACGTCGAGCCGGTGGACGACAGTGAGGTCGACCCGGCGGACGTTCTCGGCTGGGTTGCCCTCACCGCCGCCGAGACGATCGACAGGGAATGGGCGACCGGAATTCTCCTCTCTGAATCCGGGGCCGACCTCACCGAGGTATATGTGGCCGATGCGGCTGCGGAAGCCATCGGGTTGGGCCGTCGGAGTCCCCGCGTTCCCAGTCAGGCCGAACTTGAGCGTGCGATGGCCGAGGTCATCGCGGGTGCGATGTATTGGCAACCGCCTCATCCCGAAGACGTCATCGCGGCCGACCCCGCGATGGTCGAGGCCCTGCGCCCGTGGGCCGAGGTCATCATCGACAGCGGCCTGCTCGACTCATGGTCGGCTGGTCCCGATTTCGATGACCTCTGGGAACTGACCTGGGACGATTCAGATCACACCGGCGATATTCCGACTCGCCTCAGTGCGGAGCCTGCTGCATTGATTTCGGGAGCTGAAGGCGCACCGCCGTCAGGTGCTGGTGCGGCGGCGCTGCGGGCGTGGTCCGCAGAGGTCGCCTCCAGTGAGAGCGAGTACCGGCAGGAGTTCGCGAAGGATCCACGCATGGCGGCCAGCGGCGAATGGTGGTCGACTCCCGCGCATGAGCTGGTGACGACCACCGGCACCTGGCCGAGCGGAGAGCCGATCGGACTCAGCCTCGTCGAGGACGATTTCGGGCTCAGAAGGGCGCGGGCCTGTCGGCTGCGCCTGCGGGACACATTCGGTGTGTTCATCGTCAACGGGCCGGAACAGTGGGCGGTTCTCTGCCGGAAGTATCCGCTCGACGTCACTGCGCAACGGCGGGAGGTCTGGTTCGAGGCGACGGGACGTCGCGGTCGCTGGGTGATCCCGGATTGGTCGCGGGTGGCCGAGGACTACGACGGTGTCTATGTCAGCCTCGCCGGGTACGTGCGCACAGCGGGTGCCGTCGTCGATGTCGGCGACGGCAGCCTGCTCCCCGAGGCCGGCGACAGGCCGAGCTACGGGGACACCGATGACCGCACCGCGAGCCTCATGGCCGGGTGGAACCCCGACACCACGTACTGGCTCACCGATGCTGTCGCCGGCATCGTCGAGGTCGTCGACTGGGCCATGGACGACGAGACCTGCGCGTGGGCAGCTCACCCCGGCCACGAACGGCCGTAGGTGAGGCGACGGAGGACCACCTCGGCGGGGCCTTTGGAGTTCCTCGACTCCATCCACGTCGCCAGGGCGACGGAGATGACCCACACCCCGATGGCGAGGAAGGACGCCGGGGTCGTGTTCCACGTCCGACCCAACCCGAGGCCCCACGCGGCGAGCAGCGGTGCGAAGACGACGGACTGGAAGAGATAGAAGCTCAGCGAACGTTTGCCGAGGTAGGCGATCGGCAGGAGCAGCCTCGGCGGGTTGTCCTGGAGGCGCAGGCCGATGAGGCCGAAGAGGGCGGCGTACCCGATGCCCGCGCACGCCCCGGTGGCCGTCGAGAGGACAGAGAGCAGCTGGACGGGGCCGGAGTCCTCGGCGACCCAGCCGAGGTAGGCCAGCGCCTGCGGGACGCTGCCGAGCACACCGAGAGGGATGCCGATTCCGGCGACGAGGCCGAGGCGGGGACGACGGGGTGCCAGCGGGTTGCGGGACTCGATCCACCGGTGCCGGGCGGCGAGGCCGCCGAGGATGATGCACAGGGGCACGATGAGGGAGAAGGTGCCGAGCACGGTCGCCATCACCCACACGAGGAGGCGGACGCCGATCGCCGTGAGGTAGTTCGTCTCTCCTGTGCCTTGGGTGAGGAGGGTGTCGGTGATCGCCCCGAACGCCGCGGATTCCTCGGGCGTCATGTCCGCGCCGGTGCCCGAGTCGCCTGCGAGGACGAGGGAGACGACGATGAAGAAGACCTGGACGAGGACGAAGAGCGCAAGGATGCCGGCGAGGATCCAGACGGTGATCCTCAGTGCTCGGTCCCCGGCGGCCTGGATGAGGTAGCCGAGGATGAGACCGCACAGACCGTAGGCGCCGAGGATGTCCCCGCCGAAGAGCAGCGCGGCGTGGATGAAACCGAAGACGACGAGCCAGAGGCTGCGGCGCACGAGCATCGAGGTGATCGTCCGCGGGTCGTCGCCGGCGGCGGTGCGGCTGCGGGTGAACTGGACGATGCCGTAGCCGAAGAGGAACGCGAACATCGGGTAGATGCTGCCGTCGACGAAGAGGATCGTGAGCACGGACAGGGTCGTATCAAGCGGGGAGTCGCTCGTCGGGTGGCCGCTCATCATCGTCGCGGCCTTCGTGCCCCACAGGTACGCCGAGACGTTGGCGATCGCGATGAGGCAGAGCATGAGACCGCGGGCGAGGTCCGGGGCGAAGGCCCGCCGAGGCGCGGGAGTGGGAGGGCCGGGCGCGCGACTGCTGTGCATCATCGGAGCCGGCTGGTGCGGGAAGTCTGGGTGCGTCATGTGATGTTTCGGGTCGAGGACGGTTGGACGGTGTCGGACGGGTGAACGGCGACCGCCTCGGCGAGGATCCGGTTTCAGTCCTGCGGGGCGAGGCTGGGGACCTCGGTGATGCCGAACCGGTGCTTGAGCGCGCGCTGCGCGGCGAACCAGCCGTTCATGCCGTGGACGCCGGGGGCGGGTGGGGTCGCCGACGAGCAGAGGTAGGCGCCGGGCACGCCGAGGCTGTAGTTGTCCCAGTTCGTCCGCGGGCGGGCGAGCATCCGGTAGAAGGTGATGATGCCGGTGGCGATGTCGCCGCCTGTGTAGTTCTGGTTGTGCTCGGACATCTGCGAGGCCGGCACCGACCGGTAGTCGACGATCGTGTCGCGGAAGCCGGGGGCGAAGCGTTCGAGCTGCCGAGTAATGTACTCGGCCGGGTCGATCGGACAGTCGAAGGGGACGTGGCAGTACGTCCACAGCGGCCGCAGGCCGTTGACCTCACGCGAGGGGTCGAAGACCGTCGGGTCGGAGACGAGGCAGACCGGGTGCTCGGGCATCCGCCCGGCGACGACGTCGCCTTCGGCCGCGGCCATCTGCTCCCGGGTCCCGCCGAGGTGGACGGTGCCGGCGCGCGCGACGTCCGGATCCGCCCACGGGACGGGCCCGTTGAGGACGAAGTCGACCTTGGCCGCGGCGTTGCCGTGCTTGAAGGTCCGCAGGGCGCGCTCGACGTGAGCGGGGAGGAGGCCGGAGAAGATGTCCGCGGCATTGCCCGCCGAGGTGTCGAGGATGTAGGCGCGGGCCGCGGGCATGTCGGCGACGTGGTCGACGCGGACCCCGGCCGTCACCCGACCGCCGTGGGCTTCGAGATCGGCGACGAGGGCGTCGGTGATCGCCTGCGAACCGCCGACGGGGGAGGGCCACCCGCCGGCGTGGGCGATGGTGGCGAGCATCGTCGCCGTCGCTGCCGTGCCCATCCCCGGCAGGGGGCCGATCGCGTGCGAGCCGACGCCGGTGAACAGCGCCTGGGTGGTCTCGTGGGAGAGCGGGATGTTCCACGCGGGACTCGCCTGGGAGAGCAGCCGCATCCCGAACTTCACGACGTTGGCGATGCCCGAGGCATCGCGCAGGGTCGGCGGCAGCGACCGCTTATCGCCGAGGGAGAGCCAGATCGTGTCGTCGACGCGCTCGAGGAGGGGACGGAAGAACCGGTCCCATTCCGGTCCCGCCTCGCCGAGGTGCTCGACCGTCTTCGCAAGATCGTGGAAGGCCAGCGCGGCGGGCCGACCGTCGAGCGGCTGGGCGTAGGAGATCTCCGGGGTCGTGAACTCGAGTCCGCGGGCCCGGAGGTCGAAGTCGACGAAGAAGGGGCTGGCGATCGCGAGCGGGTGGACGGCCGAGCAGATGTCGTTGACGATCCCCGGGGCCAGCCCGAGGTCGAGAGTGCGCGAGCCGCCGCCGATCGTCGGCTGGGCTTCGAGGACCTCGACCGAAAGCCCCGCCCGAGCCATGGTGACGGCGGCCGCCAGACCGTTGGGGCCGGATCCGACGACGACGACATCAGGCTGGGTGCTCATGGCTTCAGTCTAGGTCAGACGCCCGAAGCGCGTGCCTCGGGCGTGCGCACGGCGGCCCCCGGCGCCGGGATCAGAACTCGCCGATCCCGTTGTGGAGGATGTCGCGCAGAGCCGAGCGGATGAGGCCGAGCTCTTCGAAGCCGTCGAGCTCGGCGTCACCGAGGACGACCGTGTCCGTCGTCAGCTCCCTGACGCTCACGACGCTGCTCGTTCCCAGCTGGTCGGTGCCGAAGAGGAAGAGGTTCGCGACGATCGGGGTCTCCCCCTCGGGCAGGGCGCGGGTGGCAAGTGCTCCCACCCGCGGGTCGAGGGGGCCGGTCGGTGAGTCGGCGGGGACGAGGGTGCTGAGCTCGGGAAGCGTCTCCCGGGTGAGGCGCGAGGCCTCGTCGTCTTCGTCGAAGCTGTCGATGAGTCCGAGCTCGAGTTCGAACGCCGTTCTCGAGAGGACGCCGGTGAGCAGGTTCTCGTCGAGGAGCGGTGTGCGTCGGGTGTACCACCGGATGACGTCGTCGGCGTCGTTGGTGAGGATGAGCGACCAGACCGCGCTGACATCGACGTCGGCGGGCAGGGGGAGGAAAGCCCAACCGGCGAAGAGGTCCCCGAACGTCGTGACGGGAGGCGGCGGCACTTCGGCCGCCGGGCCGGTCGACTCTGCCGCGGCTGCGGTGGTGCGAGCGTCGCCTGCCGACGCCCCGGCGTCGTCGGCCTCGTCGTCGAAGGGGCTGAAGGAGAGCGTCTCGGCGAAGCGCATCTGCGCGACACGCAGCAGGCCCTCGATGAGTTCACTGCTGACGTCCTCGTTGAGGAGTTCGACGTTGCCGGATTCGAACGGGTCGTCGTCGCAGAGGATGGCGACGTAGCGGCCGGTGGGTTCGTGGCCCTCGGGCAGAGGGTAGATCTTCAGCCGGGACAAGGCCGCCGAGGCCTCCTCGACGAGGACGTCGCCGCTGAGATCGGACAGGGTGCTGTTGACCGGGGCGTCGGCGCTCGTGCCGTCGGTCTCCTCGTCGACGTCGTCGTCGACCCATGCGTTCGCCGACTCGGTCTCGACGAGGAAGCCGGCGATCTGCGAGAGGATCGTCGCATACGACGCGCCCTCGGTGGTCCGTTCGATCCACCCTGTCTCGCCGTCCTCATCCTCCGTCTCGAAGTATCCCCACACCATGGTGGGGAAGAACTTCGGCGGCACGGATTCGATGATGTCGGGGCGGAACAGCCCGAACGGGATCCATTCGGAATCGTGGTCGACGGGGGAATCGTTCATCGGTCAATAGTGCCACGAGCCGGGCGGATCCGCCGACGGTCGGCAGGTGAACAGCCACCCTGCCACTCCGCCGGGCAGGTATAGCATGGCACCGTCCGCACAGCCGGTGGCCGTCGACTGCCCACCGGACCGGCACACGACGCTGACCTGCGAAAGGATCTCCATGAGCGCGTTCTTCGTCTCGCCCACCCCGACCATCAGTGCCCTGCGCGGCTTCGCCCGCGCCCACTCGGACCGTGTGGCCCTCACCGAGGACCCGCTCTTCGTCCGCTCCCGCACCCGGACCCCTGAACGCCGAGTCGGCCTCGTCTCCGGCGGCGGATCGGGCCACGAGCCCATGCACGTCGGTTTCGTCGGGCAGGGCATGCTCGATGCGGCAGTGCCCGGCGAGGTCTTCGCCTCCCCGCACAACGCGCAGATCTACTCCGCCTCGCGCGCCGTCGCCGGAGCAGACGGGGTCCTCCACATCGTCAAGAACTACACCGGCGACGTCATCAACTTCGCCATCGCCGCCGAACGCCTCCAGGCCGCGGGCATCCCGACACGCACCGTCATCGTCGACGACGACATCGCCACCGACAGCGACGAGACCGAGACCGGCCGCCGGGGCACCGGAGCGACCGTCGTCGTCGAGAAGATCCTCGGTGCCGCCGCCGACTCCGGGCTCGGGCTCGACGAACTCGCCGACCTCGGCGCCGAAGTGGCCGACCGTTCCCGCAGCCTCGCCGTCGCCGCCCGCGCCCAGACCGACTCCCACACAGGGAGGCCCGCCTTCGATCTGGCCGAGGGAACGCTCGAGTACGGGGTCGGCATCCACGGTGAACGTGCCGCTTCCTCGATCGACCGGGAGGACTTCGACGCACTCGTGGCGAGGATGGTCGACGAGGTCCACGCCGCCGTCGCAGGCGACCCCGCCGACGGCGACCTCCTCGTCTTCGTCAACGGACTCGGTGCCAGCACGCAGATCGAGCTCTTCAACGTCTTCGACGCCGTCACCCGCGCCCTCGAAGCCAAGGGCGAGAAGGTCGCGGCGTCCCTCGTCGGCGACTACGTCACCGCCCTCGACATGACCGGCTTCTCGATCACGCTCACCCGAATGCAGCCGCAGTGGTTGGACTGGTGGGAAGCCGCCACCTGCACTGCGGCCTTCCCCGCGCCCGTCGCCGACGGCACACCGACCGCATCTATCGCCGAACGCGTTACCGACCAGGGTGGCGCAGACGAGACCGACGTGGGCACACTGCGCACCCGCGCACAGGATCGCAGCACCGACCTCGAGACCGCCGTCGTCATCCGCTTCGCCGAACTCGCCGAAGAGCATCACGGCCACCTCACGCGACTCGACCAGGTCACCGGTGACGGCGACTTCGGCGACAACCTCCGCGGCGGTCTCCGCCATGCGACCCGACTCATGGAGGAGGCCGACGCGGCGGGATTCGCCGCCGCCGAACGTGCCTTCCTCAACGGCGTCGGCGGCACGAGCGGGCCTCTGCTCGGCCTGCTCTTCCAGGAGCTCAACGCCGGATACGCGAAGCTTGGGGACGACGAGCACCCGAGGACCGTCTGGGAGCAGGCGACCGCGGCCGGCTCGGCGGCGATCCGCCGCGTCGGCGGAGCCGAGCCCGGCGACCGGACGGTCATCGACGTCCTCGAACCGACCGCCTCAGCGCTGAGCGGAGGATTCGCCTCGGCCGCCGAGACGGCCGCCGACGCCGCCCAGGCCACGGCCGAACTCCAGGCCAGGCGCGGTCGTGCGAGCTATGTCGACGGGCGCGGCCATGGCACCCCCGACGCGGGCGCGGTCGGGATCTCGCTGCTCTTCACCGCGGCCGCCGAGGTCTACGAACGCTGAGCCCGGTACGCCTCATCGAAGAACGCGCGCTCGAGCCCGACGGCCCGCCCCCACAGCGCGGTCAGCCGCTTTCGGGTCGTGACCGACTCGGCGTCATCACCCCGGGGAAAGACGCGTTCGAGTTCGTCGACGAGGAACTGCACCCACGCGGAGAAGTCCTCACCGCGGTGGAGGTCGATCCAGCCGACGTGGACGGCACGGGTGGGCATCTCCCGCTCGAGCTCACCCCAGTCGAGGTAGAGCCATTCGGCGATGACGAGGACGACGAGGAGATCCGGGTACGACGCCGAGGCGACGGCGGTCCGCATGACCTCGCGGAAGCCTTCTGTCGGAGCGAGGAGGACAGGGTCGGCGTAGTCGTCCTCGGTCACCCCTACCTCGGCGAAGGCGCGGATGAAGTACGAATCCTCATCGGCTTCGAGGAACCCCAGCTGCCGGGCGAAGCGGAGCTTCGCCTCGATCCGGTCGGCATGCGCGACGCACGCGCCGAGCATCGCGAGAAAATCCTCGAAGAACTGGTAGTCCTGGACGAGGTAGGTCGCCATGACGTCGTCAGGCACGGTGCCCGCGAAGAGCTCCTCGACGAACCGGTGGCCGACCGCGGCCGACCAGTCCTCGTCCGCTGAGTCGCGCAGCGCCTCGACGGCGCCGCCCTGGGACACAGTGATCATTCGTCTCCTCCAACTTCCTCCGCCGGCATGATCCGGATCAGGTGTAAGGGTCTGCCTTCGCACTCTCAGCGCCGGGTCAGGCGCTCCCCTGTGGTGGTCTGAGACTATCAGGCCCGGTCAGGGCACGGGAATGCCCGCAACCGCGCCGAGGCGCAGGCTCAACTCCTCGGCGATGCGCGCTGCCGCGGGCTGCCGGCCGGCCGCACGCTCGGCCTCCTCGACGGCCGAGTTGTAGTTCGTGTTCGTGTTGATGTCGTAGACGACCTGCCGGCCGTCGGCGGTCTCGATGAACTCGACACCGGCGAAGTCGATGCCGAGGTCGCGGAGCAGTTCCTCGAGTCGGCCGATGAGCGGGGTCTGTGCGGTGATCTCCTCGCGCCGGGTGAACTGGCTGACCGGCGCCGAGGCGGTGCGCTGGTCCCCGGCGGTCCCAGCGGTCAGGATCTCGCACGCGTCGGCGGGGCAGAGTTCGAACGAGCCGGCAGAGACATCGACTCTCACGGCATAGTGAAACCGGCCGCCGATGAACTCGGCGCGGGTGATGAACGGTGCGGCCGGCTGCAGGTACTCCTGGATGAGGGTGATGCCGTCGATCGGCTCGTCCGCGCCGTCGGGTCCGAAGTCGGCGATCGCCTGCTCGAGGTCGGCGTGGGAGTCGAACCGGCGCACGCCCAGGCCCTTGCCGCCCTGGTTGTGCTTGGTGATGAACGGGGGAGCGAAGTCCGCAGCCGCCTCGGTGATCGCGGTGCTCCCGAACGCGGCGGCGGTCCTGGGGACGTCGAAGCCGTGGGCTGCGAGTTCACGGTGCTGGCGGATCTTGCTGACCTCGAGCTCGTAGACGTCGGAACCGTTGATGACCGTCCGACCGGCGGCCTCGAGCCACGCGAGCACCGCCCGGCCGAAGTCCTTGACATGCGGGTCGGTGCGCGTGTGCGAGGACGCGGAGAGGCGGGACCAGAAGAGGGCCTCGGGCGGCTCGGCGGCCAGGTCGATCGTCGCTCCGGGCAGCAGCCATTCGACGTAGTCGACGCCCTGGGACTCGAGCGCCTCGGCGAAGGGGGTGATCCACTCCGGGTTGTCGTGGATGATGTAGACCGCGGGCCTGTCGGCGACGGGCAGCTGCTGGGTGCTCATGGAAGGCCTCTCGATGTCGTGTCGGAACGCTGGACGTATTGCTCAACAATCCTACGGGTCCGGGGATTCCCGGCCGAAGCCGTTCACCGCGTCCGTCCACCGGCGTAGACTCAGGCTATGGCTATCGCAAAGCAGCCCGTGATCGTTCTCGACGCTCCGGATGCTGGTGAGCTCGCCCGCTTCTCCGGCGACCTCCTCGACTGGCAGGTCCGCGTCGACGACGACGGCACGTGGGCTGAGATCACATCCGACTCCTGGCCGCCCATCTGCTTCCAGCAGGTCGAGGACTACCACGCCCCGAGCTGGCCCAGCCAGGAGCATCCGCAGCAGATGCACATCGACGTCATGGTCGACGACCTTGACACCGCAGAGGCACAGGTCATCGAACTCGGTGCCGGCAAGGCCGCGGTGCAGCCGGGGGAGACCTTCCGCGTCTTCCTCGACCCCGCCGGCCATCCGTTCTGCCTCTGCGTCAGCTGAGGCGGTGCCGGCCGACTGAGGCGGCGCGGGCCAGCCGTGACGGCGCCCGCGTCTACGATGGCGAGCATGGACCTCATCGCGTCGTTCGACGACATCGCACCGAGACCGTGGGCCAATGGCGCAGGTGAGACGACCGAACTCGTCTCACTCGACGAATCCGCGCGCCTAACCCAGGATCGCCGCCGGTGGCGGCTGAGCATCGCCCGCCTCGATCGTCCGGGTCCGTTCTCGTCCCTGCCCGGACTCGATCGGATCTTCTGTCCCACCGCCGAGGTGGTCCTGTCGATCGACGGCACCCTCCACCGGGCGGGCCCCGGGCGTCCCCTGCGTTTCAGCGGCGATGCCGACGTCGCTCTCACCGAACTGCGAGAGTCCTGCTTCGCGATCAACCTCATGACCGAGCGCGAAGGCGACCACCCTGCCCTGACGATGCTGCCCGCACCCGCCGAGCGGCCACGATTCGTCCTCACACTCGAACCGGTCGAGGGATGGGGGCGGTTCACCCTCCTCGAACTCGACGGTTCCGAGGAGCTGCCGGGCCGCCTCGGCGTCATCGAGATGAGCTGAGGAGGGGGAGGCTCCGGTCGCGCCCACACGGAAGCGAATCCTGAGGAAAACGTGCGAGTCGGGTGTACCGGCGGTCACAGGTCGAGGCGTCGTTGCTGGTCATCAGCGGAGTCGTCGGCCGGGCGTCCAGGAGGCTCCCAGGCTCGGGTGGGCCCGGTCAGGGTCTCTGGACTTCCACGGAGAATACTGGGAGCTGACACACGTTCTGGGAGGTACTTTGGCGTCGCAACAGAGAGACCCGCACAACTCGTCCGATCCCGCAGGCGCGAACGGCGCCGCGGGATCGATGCCGCAGCCGACCCCTGGTGCCCAGCCGACCCACGGCACCCAGCCGTCACAGACGCTGCCGCTCATCACCGAGGAGATGACAGCGGCGCATCCGGCGACGACCCCGGTCATGCCGCCCAACCCCATTCGTCATGATGCCCAGCCCGCGGCAGCGCAGCCGACGGCCGCCCAGCCGACGGCAGCGCAGCCCGCTGCGGGGCATACCGAGTCCACGGCTGTCGCGCCCACCGTGGCACAGGATGCTCAGATCGGCGAGGACCAGGACGGCGAGAAGAAGGAGAAGTCCGGGAACGGGATGTCGGCCACCCAGCTGCTGGCCGGCGCCGGTGCGGCAGCGACGTCATCGGTCATCGGCGGACAGCTCGGCGTCGCCGGCACCGTCATCGGCGCAGGCATCGCGAGCATCGTCACTGCGGTCGCCGTGAGCCTCTACAGCAAGAGCCTTGAGAAGGGCAAAGAAGCGGTCAAGGAGGTCGGCGCAAAGCTCGCCCCCGCGGTGAAGAAGGGTGCAGGTCTGCCGCTTGCCGGAGGCGGAGCTGCCCTCGGTGGGGCGGCCGCGGCCGCCGGTCCCCAACTGCGCACCCCTGACGCGAACCCGGACGCGAACCCTGACGCCACCGCCGTCTACGGAACGACCTCGCCGACCGACGGCACTGCCCCTGATGAGACGGCCGTCCACGGAGCCGTGGGCGACGGCGATCGCAGCGACACCGCGTTCGGCAACCTCGACGAGGCCGAAGCGGACGCCGAGGCCGCGGCCGGCACGAACACCGACGACGAACCGAAGTCGTGGTGGCAGAAGCTCAAGCGCAAGCGCGTCCTCTACCCTGTGACGATCGGCGTCGCGGCCTTCGGCATCGGCCTCGGCGGAGTCGTCATCGCCGAGAACCTCACCGACGCCGACATCTCTCCGGGCACCTCAGAGATCTCGAAGTCGGTGACGGGCGGCTCCGGTGGCGAGGAATCCGACACTTCGCGCGAGGGCGGCAGCGACGGCGGTTCGGGTTCGTCGAACTCCAGCGCGAACGGTGAGCAGGCCAACACCAGCAGCAACAGCAGCTCGTCGACGACCGGTGAGAGCGACCAGAGCTCGACGTCGACCACCCAGGGCGACCAGACGGGCACCGAGCAGGGAACGGACTCGAGCAGCGACACGAGCGGGACGTCCTCGGACACCTCGGGATCGAGCAGTTCGGGCTCGGACTCCTCGACCACCTCGGACGGATCGGGCAGCACCTCCGGCAGCGATTCGGGTACGTCCGGCTCCGGCAGCAGCTCCGAAGGCTCGGGATCGAGCGGCAGCGGTTCCGGTGGGAGCGGAAGCGGATCGAGCGGCTCCGGCGGTTCAGGCTCCGGCTCCGGTTCCGGTGGTGCGGGCAGCGGCTCCGGTTCGGGAAGCTCGGGTTCCGGCGGCAGCGCAGCCACCTCTCAGGGCTGAGCCGGCGCCCAGCTGAGCCACCCCGGCACCATTCACCTCTGCGTCGGGCGGTCACCGTGACCGCCCGACGCTTTGCTGTCCGCGGCCGGGATCGTTAGCCTGAGAGCGTGAGCACACCAGAAGCATCCAGGACCGGGCTGTCGGCACGCCGATAGCCCGATAGACCTCAGCGCGCACGTCTCAGCCGCACACAGGCCCGGCATCGGCAGTGCCCTTCGGAAGAATCCATTCACTGCTCATCCGAAAGGCCGGCTCATGCCTGCTCTGCTCTATTTCCTTGCCCTTGCCGTCTTCGCGCAGGGCACCTCCGAATTCGTCCTCGCCGGGCTGCTCACCGATATCGCCGCCGACCTCGGCATCACGCTCACCGAGGCGGGACTGCTCACCACGGCGTTCGCCCTCGGCATGGTCCTCGGCGCCCCGGCCATGGCGGTCCTCGCCCGCCGGTTCTCCGCGCGGACGGCACTGACCTCGTTCCTCGTCGTCTTCGTCGCTGTCCACATCGTCGGAGCGCTCACCGACTCCTTCACCGTTCTGCTTCTCACCCGCGTCGTCGCGGCCGTCGCCAACGCAGGCTTCCTCGCCGTCGCGCTCGCCCTCATCGTCCGCATCGTCGAACCGCACCGTCAGGCGAGAGCCGTCGGCGTCGTCCTCGCCGGGACGACCCTGGCCCTCATCGCCGGAGTGCCGGCGGGAGCGGTCCTCGGTGCATCCTTCGGGTGGCGAGCGGCGCTGTGGGCCATCGCAGTCCTCTGCGTGCCGGCCCTCCTCGCCGGCCTCACCGCGCCGACGGGTGCAGGCGGCGGCACCGGTGGAGCACAGCGGCCGCCGCTGCGCACCGAACTTGCCGTCCTCCGCTCCCGCACTGTCCTCGGCGTCATTGCGGTGGCGGTGCTCGTCAACGCGGCGACGTTCGGTGCGTTCACGTATCTCGCGGTCATCGCCGAGGCGGGGCTCGGTCTTCGGCCCCTCGCCGTGCCCGTCCTGCTCGCTCTCTTCGGCGTCGGCGCCTTCGTCGGGGTCACCGTCGCCGGCCGGTACGCCGATCGGCACTGGGCTCGGATCATCGGTCTGCTCGGTCCCTGTCTCGTGCTCGTCTGGGCGTCGCTCACGGTGGTGGTCGCAGGGGCCGGCCCAGGGGCACGCGGTGGGGGCGACCACCTCGGCGTGGGGATCTTCTGGGTGCTCACCCCCGTAGCCGGGGCCCTCTCCTTCGCTCTCGGCAGCACTCTCATCGCCCGGATCGTCTCCGAGGCGAGGCACGCGCCGAACCTCGGGGGAGCGTTCGCGACGGCCGCCCTCAACCTCGGTGCCGCACTCGGGCCGGTCGTCGCGGGACTTGCGCTCAGCCGCCTCGGCGAGGTCGGACCCTTCGCGGTCGCAGCGGTCTGCGTAGGATCTGCCGTCGGGATCTGGGTGCTCATCCGTCGGGCAGGACTCCTTGCGCCCGGCTGAGCACGGGCCATACTGGGGGTATGCCGGAACTGCCCGAAGTCTCAGCGCTCGTCGAGTTCCTCCGGCCCCGTGTGGTCGGCGACTTCATCGCGCACGTCGACATCGCCGAGCTCGCGCTCCTGCGCACCGCGGACCCGCCGCTCGATGCGGTCATCGGGCTCGAGATCACCGGCGTCACGCGGGTCGGCAAGGCCCTCATCCTCGAGTTCGAGGGACTCTTCCTCGTCTGCCGCTTCGCCCGTGCAGGCTGGCTGGTCTGGCACGATGCTGTGCCGACCGGGCCGGTGCGGATGGGCAAGGGCCCGCTGGGGATGCGGGTCGGCCTTGCCTCCGGTGCCGGTTTCGACCTCACCGAGGCGGGGACGAAGAAGAACGCGTCGGTCTCCCTCGTCCGCGACCTCAGCGAGGTCGAGGCGATTGCGCAGGCCGGACCCGATGCGCTCGAGCTGACGGCCGACGAGTTCGCCGAGGTGCTCGCGGGAAGTCGGTCGCGGATCAAGACGGTGCTCGAGGACCAGTCGCTCATCTCCGGGATCGGCAATGCGTTCTCCGACGAGATCCTCCACACCGCGAAGGTCTCACCCTTCGCCACCGCCGAGAAGGTCGATGCCGCGGTCGTCCACGATGCGATGGTCGCGGTGCTCACCTCAGCGCGGGAGGCGCTCGTCGGCCTGCCGCCGGCGAAGGTCAAGGCCGCGAAGAAGAAGCTCCTGCGCGTCCACGGGAGGACGGGGGAGACGTGCCCGGTGTGCGGGACGACGATCGCCGAGGTGTCCTTCGCCGACAAGTCCCTCCAGTACTGCCCCGGCTGCCAGACGGGCGGCAAGCGGCTGAGCGATCGCCGGATGGACCGGCTGCTCAAGTAGGAGCCTCTCTGGCTGAGCGGTCCGCGTCAGCGGTGGAGTCGCTCACCGCTCTCGCCGCAGATCGTGCGCAGCAGCTTTCGTCAGCCGGATGAAAGCGGATTGCAGCGCACTGGGCGCCCGGTCGTCGCTGTCAGTGTGCGTCCGCCATGCAACGGCTAGCCCGATCGTGATCTCTTCGGCAAGCGGCCTGATGACGATCGGACCGTGCAGCGGCTGTCCGGACGGCCCGGGCATCAGAGCGACACCGAGGCCTGCGCTCACCATGGCGATCAGCGTCGAGGTCTCAGTGGCCGTCTGCTGGATCCGCGGCCTGAAGCCGGCCTGGCGGCACAGTTCCCACACCACCGACGCCACGGATGAGGCATGCGGGTAGCTGACGAGGCCGGAGTCGGCCAGATCGGAGACCAATAGCGGTTCTCCCGATTTCGCTCCGACTGCCAGCGGATGCCACGACGGCAGCACCGCGACGATCGGCGTCTGTTCGAACTCGTCGAGTCCGATCTCTCCCGACCGCACAGGCGGTCGCAGCACGGCGATGTCGATCCGATTCTCCAGGAGCGCAGTCTCCATCTGCGGAGTGAGCATCTCTCCGAAGATCTGCAACCTGACATTGGGCATCTCGATCTCTGCCCGCCTGACGATCTCGGGCATGAGGCGGTAGGTGGCCGTTCCGGAGAAGCCGATGCGAAGGACTCCGGCCGCACCGCGACCGACCTCAGCGACGTCGAACTCAGCTGACTCGAGGTCGGTGAGGATCTGGCGTGCGCGGTCGACGAGAAGCAGTCCCGCTTCGGTGAGCTCCACTCTGCGCGTTGTCCGATTGAAGAGGGTGGTGCCGAGCTCGGCCTCGAGCTGTCTGATCTGGCTCGAGAGCGGAGGCTGAGCCATGTGGAGGCGCTCTGCCGCTCGCCCGAAGTGCTTCTCCTCGGCAACAGCGAGGAAGTAGCGAAGGTGCCGGAGCTCCACGGTCACACCTGCTTTCGGGTGGATCCTCGATCACTGTGGCATCGTCACCTTCACTCATATGTCTGAAGTATGAAAAGCCCGAGAATGAGTACTTCTGTATCTGGATAGCCGACTCTACAGTGATTGGGATCACCCCGCATGCGCGAGGTGGATCGATGCAGAGAATGACCAGGGAGAGACCATGACCGACGCAAAGGCGCATGAATCGGCAGAGGTCGGCACGGCGGTGTCGGGCGACAGTCCTGACTCACCGGATGCCGCGCCGACACATCGATGGTGGCTCCTCGCTCTGGGACCGGCAGCCGGGTTGTTGCTCGCACTTGTGCTTCCCGAGTCGCTGTCGTTCGAAGGACGGGCGGTTGCCGCCTGCGCGCTGTGGATGGCGCTGTGGTGGATGACGGAGGCTGCTCCCATTCCCGTGACCTCGCTGCTGCCCCTTGTCCTGTTCCCGCTCTTCGGTATGGCGGAGATGAAGGAGGTCGCTGCCCCGTACGCGGACCCGGTGATCTTCCTGGTGCTCGGCGGCGTGATTCTCGGTTTGGCGACAGAGAAGTCGGGTCTGCACCTCCGCGTCGCACTGCTGACCATCCGGGTCGTCGGAACCAAACCGTCGCAGATCGTACTGGGCCTGATGATCGCCTCGGCCTTCGTCTCCGCATGGGTGTCGAATACGGCGACTGCCGTCATCATGGTGCCGATCGCCGTCTCGATCCTCAACCTCGTGCGATCGATCGACGAGAAGGCGGCCGGTCGCAGGTTCGCCGCCTCGCTGCTGCTCGGCGTCGCCTATGGCGTGACCATCGGCTCGACGGCGACGCTCATCGGTCAGCCGCCGATGGCACTGATGAAGGGGTACCTCAACGAGGCCTACGGATTCGACATCGGCTTCGGCACATGGATGCTCATCGATGTTCCGTGGGCTGTGGTCATGCTCGTGATCGCGTGGGTGGTGCTCACCAAGATCGTCTATCGTCCGGAAGTCGATCGGCTGCCCGGAGGGGACGATCTCATTCGCAATGAGTTGGCGAAGCTCGGCCGAATGTCGACCTCGGAACGCCGTGTCGCTGTGATCTTCCTCGTCGCGATCTTCTTCTGGGTCGTCGTGCCGTTCATCGCGCAGATTCCGTGGGTCGCCGAGAATGCAGCCGTCCTCGGTTCTGTCGACGACTCACAGATCGCCGTCGCAGCTGCGATCGCCTGTTTCGTTGTTCCGGCCGGCCGTCGCGGCGAATCTTCCCGCCGGGGTGCACTCCTGCACTGGTCGGACTCGAAGGAGGTGCCGTGGGGTCTTCTCCTTCTCTTCGGTGGTGGGCTCTCACTGTCGGCGATGTTCACTGCCACAGGATTCTCCGAATGGGTCGGTGAGCAGGTCTCCGGACTCACGGATCTTCCTCCGTGGCTGATCATCGTCGCCGTCATCGTCGTGGGTCTCGGGCTGACGGAGCTCACGTCGAACACCGCCACAGCAGCCGCCTTCCTCCCGATCTTCGGTGCGGTCGCTGTTGGTGTGGGCATCGATCCGCTGTTCATGACGGTCGCCGTCACCCTGGCAGTCTGCTCTGCCTACATGCTCCCTGTTGCGACGCCATCGAACGCCGTGGCATTCGGGTCGGGCGAGATCACGATCAAGCAGATGATGCGGGCCGGACTGTGGCTGAACCTCATCTCACTGGCGCTCATCATGGTCGTCATGTACACCCTGGTGCCCCTGGTCTTCGGGGTATCCCTCTGACCGCTCGACTGCTCACCTCTGCCGCACCAGCAGCGGACGCATCGCGAGGAGACCGAGCACAGGCCCGGGCAGGAGGAGCCACAGGGCCATCGGGCCGAGGGCTGTGAGCACGCTCTGGAGGAGGACGATGCTTCCGACGCTGACGGCGAAGCCGATCGCATTCATCGCCGTGAGCCCGGTGCCGGTGAGATCGTCGGGGGCGAACCGTGAGGCGAGCTCGGAGAACTGCGGGGAATCGGCGACGACGAAGAATCCCCAGAGGACGAGGGCGACGAGCAGGAGAACCGGTGCGTCGGGCAGAAGAGGGAAGAGCAGGCACATGAGGCCCGACCCCGCGAGAGCGGTGGCCGCGACGCGGGCGCTGCCGAGGCGCCGGCTCGCCATTCCGCCGAGGACGCACCCGAGCGTGCCGACGGCGATGACCGCGAAGCTCGCCGCCGCGATGCCGGTGACATCGGCGCTGCGCGCGAGAACACCCAGCGCCAGCACGGGCACGACGGCCCAGAAGGCGTAGAGCTCCCACATGTGCCCGACGTAGCCGAACACCGCCGCCCGGTACTTCCGGTCGGCGAAGAGCCGGCGCAGTGCCGAGCCCGCCCCCGCGCCCCGTGCGGGCCGGCTCGATGATGGGGACGCAGCCGTCGCCTCGGCGGGGGTTCCGGTTCCGGCGATCGCCGCGATGAGCACCGCCCCGACGACGGCGAGGCCCGTCGACCCCCACATGATCGACTGCCACGGCAGCGCAGCGCCCACGGTCGCGAGCAGCTGCGGCATCGCCGTGCCGAGCACGAGCATCCCGACGAGCCAGCTCAGCGCCTGCGCCGAGCGCTGAGGCGATCGCTTGACGATCATTGTCATGCCCATGGGGTAGACGCCGGCCAGACACACTCCGACGGCGAACCGGGCGAGCCACACGAGCACGAGGTTCGGCGCGAAGAGCGTCCACGCGAGGTTGAGCGCGGCCCCAAGCAGGCTCGAGACGATGAAGATCCGCTCGGGCGGGAAGCGGTCGGCGAGCCCGGTCGTCGCGCTCACGAGGGTGCCGACGATGAAGCCGATCTGGGTCGCGGCGACGATCCACCCGAACTGCGCCGCGGTGGCGTCGAGCCAGTCGGCAAGGCCCGCGGCCGCCCCGCTCGGGCTGAACCACAGCGACGTGCCGAAGCACTGGGCGATGACGATGATGCGCGCAGACGAACCGCGGCGTCCGTCCGTGTCGGTCAACGCTTCTCCTCCGCGGTGAGGCAACGGGTCGGTCGAGCCTCATCCTAGCGAGTGCTCACCCCAGACAGCGCTCACCCCTGACAGCAGTGTCCTCCGGACTCAGGCGCGGGAACGTCGAGGACGGGCGAGCGGTCGAAGAATCCCTCGGGCCGCAGCGTGAATCCGACGGTGTCGACGGGCATGATCGGCCAGTCCTCGATGCGCGGGAAGTGCGTGAGGCCGAAGGTATGCCAGACGACGATGTCCTCACCGTCGATGTCGCGGTCCGCCTGCGTCCACGTCGGCAGACCGCCGTGGCCGGCGTGCTGGTTGGGGAAGTCCCCGGTCGGGTACCGCTCGTCGACGGCGTACTGGCTCACCCACAGCGCCTTCGACGCGAACGTCGCCCGCCGGTTCACCGAGGAGTCCTCCGCGGCGAGCATCGTCGGCAGTCCGGTCGGGTGGAGTTTGTACGCCACCGGTTCGCCGAGGCGGTTGATCGACTCCGGGTTCGACACCACCCAGGTCCGGGCGACCGACTGGTCGGCGTCGCGCTGGGCCGCGAGCTCGGTGGGCAGCAGGGTGCGTCTGCGGGTGAAAGCGTTGCCGCGCGGGTTCGTCTCCGAGAAGGGAAGTCTGACGACGTCCTCCTCCTCGACGCGGCAGCCGCCGCCGTCGAGGGCGAAGTCGAGCCGGGCGCCGAAGAGGTGCTGGTGGAAGGGGGCACCGAGGCCGGGCGCGATCTCCGAGGCGAAGTCGCTCGACCCCTCAGGCAGTGCCGAGGTGAAAACGATGCCTGTCGCCTTCGCCTCGAACTCGATCGTCCCGTCGAGGTAGAGGTACCAGTAGAACCCGTAGTCGTAGTTGCCCACCGTCGTGAAGAACGAAACGACGAAGCGGCGGTTGCGCCGGGTGTAGGCGACCCCCGACCACAGGTCGGTGTGCTTGGTGAGGACGCCCGCGTCCTCCTCGTGCATGCAGATGCCGTTGCGGATCTGCCGGGGCTCGCCGAGGTTGTTGACGACCCACGGGGAGAGGTAGGTGATGTCGCCGAGGCAGTCGCATCCGAGTTCGAGCGAGTTCGCCCACTGTCCGACGAGGTACTCGCCGGTGTCGAAGTAGTTCTGCCACGACCGCACGGGGGAGGGGTCGCCGTAGGGGACGACCATCTCCGCGATCGCCGCCCGGTCGAGGATCATCCTCGTCTCGTCACCGTCGGCGAAGGCGATGTTGTGGAGGATGAGGCCCTCGCGCATGTCGAAGCCGACGTCGAAGGACCATTTCTCCCACTCGATGTGGTTGCCGTCGGTGACGGTGAAGCTCGGGCCCTCGGGCTGGGTGATCTCGATCGGCTTCTGGCTCGTGCGCAGCGGGCCCGTGAGCGCAGGGTCGGTGTAGTTGCCGTGCTCGGCGGGCACCGGCATGACGCCTAGGTCGATGACTTGGTCGACGGTGCGGTGGGTGACGTCGACGTAGGCGACGAGGCCGTCGAGCGGGTGTGCCCACGCACTGTCGCTCGCGTGCTGCTGGTGGAAGGCGAGGCCGCGGAGGATCCGCCGGCCCTGCTCCTCTGGGTACTCGAAGACCCCGGCCGAGAGCGGGGCGACACGGACCTCGTCGAGCGGGATCTCCCGCTTCGCGATCGCCTCCTGCCAGGCGGGATCGGCGGCGAGGACCTCCTCGACGACGGCGAACTCCTCCTCCATGACGGGGAACTCGCCGGCGAGCGAAGAGTCCACCTCGGTGACGGATTCGACGGTGCCATGGGTGGCGGAGACGACGATGTCCCGGGCGGTGCCGGCGGTCTTGTCGAGGACGAAGGTGCGGAAGCGGCGGTCGACGTTCGTCGTCGTCCGGGGCTCGCCACGGACGGGATCGAGGAGGCCGAGGTAGGCCATGCGCGCCGAGGCGGGGAAGAGGCCGGCGTCGCGGAGCACCTCGGTGACGGTCGTGATCTCAGCCTCGGTGGCCAGGGAGAACGGGGTCGTGCGGACATCCGCGGTCGCGCGGACGTCCGTCGTCGGGGATGGGGTGTGAGCGGACATGAGGCACCTTCGCTTCTGTTGTCGGCGTGAGCCGGATCACGCTAAAATCTACATGCGTAGAGAATAAAGTCAAGACCGCGGAGGACAGATGCCCAAGATCGTCGACTATGCCCAGCGCCGTCGCGACCTCGTCGAGGCGACGACGCGGATCATCGTCCGGCAGGGGCTTTCGGGCACGACGATGCGCGACATCGCCGCCGAGGCCGGCTTCGCCAACGGCGTCGTCAAGTCCTACTTCGGGTCGAAGGCCGATCTCCTCGCCGCGACCTATGTCGACGTCTACGAGGCGACGAACGCCCGGGTGGCGCTGGCGACCGAGGGGCTGAGGGGGATGGCCGCCCTGCGCGGATTCGCCGCCGAGGTCGTGCCCACGACGCCGGCTCTCCATGACGAGGCCCGCGTCGTCCTCTCCTTCCTCGCCGAGGTGGCCCAGGACCCCGACCATGCCCGCGCGGTGAGCGCGACGATGGCGAGGTGGCGCGGATGGATCCGCGGGTGGCTGGCCGAGGCGGCGGCGGACGGGCAGATCAGCGCCGCGGTCATCGTCGAGACCGAAGCCGACACGTTCCTCACCTACCTCCTCGGGGCGCAGACGACGGCGATCGTCGGCGGGGAGGGCTTCGACTTCACCGGGATGCGGGCCCAGCTCGACTACCTCATCTCCCGGATGCAGACTGGGATGAGCGCCGACACCGACGTCGGCGAATGAGCTGAGGAGAGCGATGATGCTTCTGGACGGCACGGCCGCGGACTTCGACGAGTGGCGCAGCCTCGTCTCGGACTCCTTCGTCCCGCTCGAGACCGAACCCCAGCGTCGAGGCGGCTTCACGGGCAGGATCAGCGCCCGCGACTACGATGCCGTCGTCATGTCCCACATCGCCGCCGACCCGCACGCGGTGCTCCGCACCCCGGAGCTCATCGGGCGCGGAGACCGTGACTACTACAAGGTGTCCCTCCAGCTCAGCGGGCACGGGCTCCTCATCCAGGACGGTCGCGAGGTCGCGCTCGCGCCGGGCACGCTCGCGATCTACGACACCTCCCGGCCGTACACGCTCAGCTTCGACGCGGACTTCTCCTCCTACGTCATGATGTTCCCGCAGGCCCGGGTCACCCTCCCCGCCGACACCGTCGCCCAGCTCACGGCGACCCCGATCGGAGCCGACCACGACCTCGGCGAGGTCGTCACCGGGGTCATCGCCCGGGCCGGGGCGATGCTGCCGACGCTGACCCGGTCGGTCGGGGTGCGGTTGGCCGGCAATGTCGTCGACCTGCTCACGACGGTCATGGCCGATGAGCTCGACACCGGCGCCGAGGCAGCGGATGAGCGATCGCGACTGTGGGCTGAGGTCATCGCCCACATCGACGCGCACCTGGCCGATCCGCAGCTGAGTCCGGGGTCGATCGCGGCCGCGCACTTCATGTCGGTCCGCGCTCTCCACCAGCTCTTCGAGGGCGGTCAGAGTGTGGCCGGCGAGATCCGCCGACGCCGGATCGAACGGTGCCGCACCGACCTCGCCGACCCCCTGCTCGCGCATGTGCCGGTCGCCGCGATCGGGGCCAGGTGGGGCCTGAGCGATCCCGCGCACTTCTCCCGCCTCTTCCGCCGGGTCGTCGGCGAACCACCCGCGCTCTACCGGCGGACCGCGCTCGGCGGGGCTGTGTCCTCTGGGACTGCGGCGCGCTGAGCTCTGTTGTGTGCTGAGCTCAGCGATGAGTCTTGCGCTCGGTTCAGCGCCGCGCTGAGCCCTGCGCTCACGGTCAAGGGATCTGCTCCCAAAGCCAAGACGCCGGGGACGGGCCTGGGGCATCCTGGCTGGGACATCGTCGTCTGTCAGGGGGATCACATGAGCGCAGATATGGGGCAGCGTACGGAAACGACCCCCACCTCGGCGAGCCTGGAAGGGCGACGGATCGGGACCGCCTCCCTCGTCTTCATGATCATCGCCGCCTCGGCGCCGCTGACCGTCGTCGCCGGGGGAGTGCCGAGCAACGTCGCGGTCACGGGGCTGTTCGGGATCCCGCTGTCGTTCCTCGTCCTCGGCGTCGTCCTCATCCTCTTCGCGATCGGGTATGCCGCGATGAGCAGGCACGTCCACAACGCGGGGGCGTTCTTCGCCTACATCGCGAAGGGGCTCGGGAAGCCGGCGGGTGTCGGGGCCGCGCTCACCGCGCTCGTGGCCTACAACGCGATGCAGATCGGGATCGTCGGGATGTTCGGCTTCGTCCTCTCCTCGATCCTCGATGCGCTCTTCGGGCTCACGGTGCCGTGGGCGGTGTGTGCGCTCATCGCGTGGGCGGTCGTCGGGCTCATGGGCATCGCCCGAGTCGACTTCTCCGCGAAGGTCCTCGGGGTCATCGTCACCGCAGAGTTCCTCGTCGTCATCGTCTTCGACCTCATCGGACTCGTCCAGAGCCCCGAGGGCGTCACCGCCGACGGACTGCTGCCCGATCAGCTCTTCGCTCCCGGGATCGGGGCGGCGCTCGCCTTCTCGATCGCGGCGTTCATGGGCTTCGAATCGGGGGCGATCTACAACGAGGAGGTCAAGGACCCGACGCGGACGGCGGGGCGGGCGACGATCGTCGCCGTCAGCCTCATCGCCGGGTTCTATGCGCTCTCGGCGTGGGCGATGGTCGTCGGCGTCGGACCCTCGCAGGTCATCGGGCAGTCTCAGGAGCTCGGTCCCGACCTCATGTTCGCCTTCCTCGCCGACCATGCGCCGGTCTGGTTCGTCGACCTCGCGAACCTCCTCTTCCTCACCTCGCTGCTCGCGGCGCTCGTCGCCTTCCACAACATCGTCGCCCGGTACTTCTTCGCGCTCGGCCGGGACCGGGTGCTCCCGACCTTCCTCGCCCGCACCTCGCGGCGCTCGGGTGCGCCGGTCGCGGGCTCGCTCACGCAGTCGGGACTCGCCTTCGTCGTCCTCCTCATCTTCGCGATCGCCGGAATCGGGAGCACGGATCCGCTCTTCCCCGTCGTCACGCTCTTCACGTGGCTGACGAACATGGGGGCGTTCGGGCTCGTCCTCCTCATGGGACTGACGGCGCTCGCGGTCATCGGCTTCCTCCGCACCCGCAGGGACGAGTACTCGACATGGACTCGGATCATCGCGCCCGGCATCGCCGCGCTCGGACTCTTCGCCCTCTTCGTCGCCATCGTTGCCAACTTCGACGTCCTCATCGGGGCGAGCGAGCCGACCGTGCTCTCGTGGCTGCTGCCGGCGATCGTCCTCGTCCCCGGCCTCGCCGGCACCCTGTGGGCGCTCACCCTGCGCCGCCGAGACCCGCACCTCTATGCAGGGATCGGTTCCGGTGGAAGTCTGGGATGAGAAGGACATACCCCCTGACCCCAACTTGCCGCCCACAGCAATCCGCCGGCCGCCACAACCCGCCTCCCACCGCAACCTGCCTTCCACTGCAGCCCGCCACCTGTCACCCGCGGCAACCCGCCACCACATCAAGGAGAATCATGACCACCCACGAGACCACTGCTCCGGCCGACGCTTCCCAGTCCTCCGGCGCGGCCGCTGACCTCACCACCTTTGACGGACTGCTCGCCGCGGTCACCGACCCGACCGGTCGGGAGATCTTCGATCCGGCGACCGGCGCGGTCGTCGGGCGCACCCGCGAAGGCAGTCCTGCCGACATCGACGCCGCTGTCCTCGCCGCTGCCGCCGCGCAGCCGGCGTGGGCCTCGCGTCCCGTCGAGGAGCGCAACGACCTCCTCAACAAGGCGGCCGATGCCATCGAGGCGTCTGCCGAGGCGCTGGCCGAGCTGCTCTCCCGTGAGCAGGGCAAACCGCTCAACGGACCGAACGCCCGCTTCGAGGTCGGTGCGTGCGCGGCGTGGCTGCGCGCGAACGCCGCCTTCGCCCTCGAGCCCGAGGTCCTCGTCGACGAGGACGGCACCCATGCGGAGCTCCACTACGCACCGGTCGGCGTCGTCGGGGCGGTTGGGCCGTGGAACTGGCCGATGATGATCTCCGTCTGGCAGTTCGCACCGTCGCTGAAGATGGGCAACACCGTCGTCCTCAAGCCCTCCGAGTACACGCCGCTGTCGGTCCAGGCCCTCGTCGCCGTGGTCAACGAGGTGCTCCCTGCCGATGTGCTCACCGTCGTCCCCGGTGACGGGAAGGTGGGTGCGGCGCTGACCGACCACGACGGCGTCGACAAGGTGATGTTCACCGGCTCGACGGCGACGGGCCAGGCGATCATGCGTGCGGCAGCCGACAATCTGGCCAGGCTCACCCTCGAGCTCGGCGGCAACGATGCAGGCATCGTCCTCGAGGACGCCGACCCCAAGGCGATCGCCGCCGACCTGTTCTGGGGTGCCTTCATCAACACCGGTCAGACGTGTGCGGCGATGAAGCGCCTCTATGTCCCCGATTCGCTCTACGACCAAGTGTGCGAAGCACTCGTCGAGGTCGCCGGGCAGATGCCGATGGGTGTGGGGCTGGAGGAGGAGAACGTGCTCGGGCCTCTGCAGAACCGGCAGCAGTACGACATCGTCGCGGGTCTCGTCCAGGCGGCGAAGGACGGCGGGGCGACGATCCTCCTCGGCGGGGATCCGGATGAGGATCAGCCCGGGTACTTCTACCCGACCACGCTGGTGGCCGACATCGACAACGACAATGCGCTCGTCGCCGAGGAGCAGTTCGGTCCGGTGCTCCCGATCGTCAGGTACTCCGATCTCAACCAGGCGATCGTCTGGGCGAACGAGCTCGAAGTCGGCCTCGGCTCCTCGGTGTGGGGGACCGACCTTGAGGAGTGCAAGAAGGTCGCGTCACGCCTCGAAGCGGGCTCGACGTGGATCAACAAACACGGCGCGGTCGACCCCCGCGTCCCCTTCGGCGGCGTGAAGAAGTCCGGCTACGGCCTCGAGTTCGGCCTCGAGGGCCTCAAGCAGGTGAGCGTCCCCCACGTCATCAGCTGGTAGGAGCGCGCGATGGCTGCGGTCTGCAGATGAGCCTGCCGCCGGTGAGCCGCCCGCCGAGGCGGTGTGACAGAAGATGTTAGGGTAACCTATGTGCCGCTGACTCCCTCCTCCGGCGCGGCGCTCCTGCGACGCGCGGCCCGCCGCCGTCTCCGCCTCCTCGTTCCCGGGGTCATCGCGATGTCGCTGTGGCAGGTGTGCGAGGCGCTCGTACCGGTGGCCATCGGCATCGTCGTCGACGTCGCGATCATCCCGCGCTCGATCCCGATGCTCAGCGTCTCCATCGCCGGTCTCCTGCTCCTCTTCACCGTCCTCAGCTACGGCTACCGCTTCGGCGCGCGGTGGTGCAACGCCGCCCGCGAGCATGAGGCGCATGCGCTGCGGGTCGAGATCACCCACGCGGCGCTCACCTCGGCGAACCTGCCCGCCGACCGCGCCTCGGGGGAGGTCCTCTCGATCGCGTCGGCCGACGCCGACACCGCCGCGCAGTCGTTCTCGCAACTCGGTCGCGGCATCGCCGCGGTCCTCGGGATGATCACGGCAGCCGTCTTCCTCCTCGTCGCCGATCCCGTCACCGGCCTCGTCGTCCTCATCGCCGTCCCGATCGGCTTGGCCATCGTCTCGCTGCCCGGCCGGTCAGTCTCGGCGAAGGCGAGTGCCCAGCTCGAGGCCGTCGCGCAGGCCGGCCGCTCGGCCGCCGACCTCATGAGCGGGCTGCGCGTCATCAAGGCCCTCGGCGGCGAACGGTGGGCCGCCGAACGCTACCGCGCCACCTCGGATGCCGCCGCCGAGGCGGGTGTCGCCACCGGTGAGCGCACCGGACGCCTGGCCGGCCTCGGCGCGCTTGTCATGTCCGTCGTCCTCGCGATCGTCCTCGTCGTCGCCGGGCTGCGCCTCATCGACGGCCAGCTGAGCATAGGGGCGCTCATCGGCATCCTCGGCATGACGGCCTTCCTCACCGAGCCCATGCGCGCGCTCGCCGACATCGTCGGCCTTTTCGCCCAGTCTCACGGCGCCGCAGCCCGGATCTCCCGCTTCCTCACCGACATCGAACACGTCGACCAGAACGGCACCCCACCGAATCGCGCCGGTGCCGCCCACATCGACCACGCCGGTGCCGCCCAGGTCGACCGCGCCGGCGATGCTGCCGCCGACCGCGACCCCGCCCACGTCGACCCGGCCGACCGCGACCCCAACGCCGTTACCTCCACCAAGGCGACCGGCCCCACACCGACCGACGATCCGGCCCATCCCACAGGCCAACTGGGTCCCGCAGACGTACAGCGTCCTGCGGACCCCCAGCGTCCTGCAGGCCCACAGAGTCCCCGACACCCACAGCGCCCTGCAGGACTACAGCGTCCCGCGGAACCCGAGGTCCACCTCGGCGAGGCCGGTCTGACGGTGCGGAACTGGACGGTGGGAGAGAAGGGGACGTGTGCGTTCAACGCGCCGGTCGCTACGTTCACGTGCCTCGTCGTCGAGGACCACGCGCACGCGTCCGCGTTGGTGACCGCGCTGGTGACCCACGCGCGGGGGCGCACGACCGAGGACATCGTCGTCGCCCCGCACGCGGTCGACCTGTTCGAGGGGACGATCCGCTCGAACATCACCATGCTCCCCGGTGAGCGCGCCGCTGAGGTCGATGTCGAGGTGCTCACCGCCTCGGGCACCGACGAACTCCTCGACCTCGTCGAGGACGGGCTCGACCATCGGATCCTCGAGCTCGGCGGCAACCTCTCGGGCGGTCAGCGCCAGCGCATCGCTCTGGCCCGCGCGCTCCACGCGGGGCCGCAGCTGCTCGTCCTCGACGAACCGACGACCGCGGTCGATGCCGTCACCGAGGCGCGCATCTGTGCGGGACTGACCCGCCTGCGCCGCTCGTCCGAGACGACCGCGACACTCCTGTTCACGAGCTCCCCGGCCTTCCTCGCCGCCGCCGACACCGTCGTCTTCGTCCCGGCCTCCGGCCGTGTCCGCGTGGGCGCGCACGCGGATCTGCTCGACGTTGACGCCTACCGGACGGCGGTGACCCGATGAGCGCGACCGCGACCCCGACCACCCTGCCGATCGCGACGAGACGCGAGGCCTTTGCCCGCCTGGGTCCGCTGCTGCGTGCCCGCGGCTGGTTGATCGTCCTCCTCGTCGTCGCCGGGACCGCGAATGCGGCGGCCGGACTCGTCGGACCGTGGGCGATCGGTCGCCTCGTCGACGAGCTTCCCCGCGGTGCCGGCGCCGAGGTGGTGTGGCAGAGTGCGATCGCGGTGGCGATCGCCGGTGTGGTCATGGCGTTGGGGACGTGGATCGGGGCATGGGCGCTCGCCCGGATCGCGATGCCCGTCGTCGCCGAGCTGCGCACCGAGGTCGTCGATTCGGCGCTGTCCCTCGAGGCGCAGAAGGTCGAACGGACGGGCACCGGCGACCTCGTCTCCCGAGTCGCCGACGACTCCCGGATGATCAGCGAGGCCGCCGCGCTGGTGCTGCCGATCATCGTCGAATCGCTTCTCGTCGTCATCGTCTCGGCCGTCGGCATGGCCGCCATCGACTGGCGGCTGGGGATCGTCGGGCTCATCGCGCTGCCGATGTACTGGCTCACGCTGCGCTGGTATCTGCCCAGGTCGGAGCCCATCTACCGGGAGCAGAGGGCCGCGTTCGGCAGGCGAGCCGGGCGCCTCCTCGGCGGGTTGACCGGAGCGGGGACGCTGCGTGCCTTTCGCGCCGAGGCGGGGGAGCTGCGCCGCATCGATGCGGCCTCCGGTGAGGCGCGGGACCTGTCGATCGGCGTGTTCCGCTTCCTCACCCGGGCGTTCAGTCGGAACAACCGCGCCGAGGCGGTCGTGCTTTCCCTCATCCTCATCGCCGGTTTCGCGCTCGTGTGGTTCGGGGAGTCGACCGCGGGTGCGGTGACGACGGCGGCGCTCGTCTTCCACCGTCTGTTCAACCCGATCGGGGCGCTCGTCGGCCTCTTCGACCAGGTGCAGTCCGCCGGTGCGTCCCTGACCCGGATGGTCGGTGTCATCATCGAAGCCGAATCCTCGCCGAGGCGGGAGGCCGGGGTCGATCGTGCTGCCGGTGGCGCGGACGGCCTCAGTGTCTCCTCGGGCTCTTCGGTCCGACCCGGCCCGACACTCGTGCTCGAGGACCTCTGGTTCACCTATGACAAGGATCCCGCCTCGGCCCATCAGGTGGTCAGAGGAGTGAGCCTGCGCATCGAACCCGGTGAGGTCGTCGCCGTCGTCGGCACGACCGGAGCCGGGAAGTCGACGCTGGCGCGGACCGCCGCCGGCTTGTCGGTGCCGACGCGGGGCCGAGCCGAACTCGTCGTGTCGGGCGGCGATCCCGGCGCAGGTGAGACATCCGAATTCCGCGTCTCCTTCGACACGCTTCCCGAACCGGTGCTGCGCTCGCACATCGCGATGGTCGCGCAGGAAGTCCACACCTTCGCCGGAACCGTGCGTGACAATGTCGCCCTGCCGGTGCCCGGCGCCGGGGAGGACGAGATCGCCTCGGCTCTGCGGGCAGTCGGTGCGACGTGGGCGTTCGAGCTGCCCGACGGGCTCGAGACCGAGGTCGGCGACGGAGGGACACGGCTGAGCCCGGTCCAGGAGCAGTCGTTGGCGCTGGCGAGGCTGGTGCTCGCCGATCCTGATTTCGCGATCCTCGATGAAGCGACTGCCGAGGCCGGGTCCGCCGGAGCCCATGTCCTCGAACAGTCGGCCAGTGCTGCACTTGAAGGCCGCGGTGCCCTCGTCGTCGCTCATCGTCTCAGCCAGGCCGAAACGGCCGATCGGGTTCTCGTCATGGAACATGGCCACATCGTCGAAGAGGGCACGCATGCCGACCTGGTGGCGTCGGGTGGTCGGTACGCCCGTCTGTGGGAGGCGTGGTCGGGTTAGGTTGCTCGTGCGGATCACATGGACGTGTGCAGATCACGTGGACGTGTGCAGATCACTTCGCAGATCGCATGAGGAAGGGAATCAGAACGGCGGTGGTCCGCCGGGATCCCAGACCCAGCGCTTCTTCCGCGGCTTCTTGTAGATGATGTTGCCCTCCGCGGGGACCCATCCGGCCGCTCCGTCTCCGCCTGCGGGCTCCGGGCATTCATCGGCGAATCGTTCGTCGCCCGGTGACGGCGGCGGTTCCTGCCCATCATCCGAGTCGATCGGATCTGTGACGATGGCCTGCATGAGGCGGGCCTGCTCGACGTCGACAGGGTTGTCCCCTGGAGAGAAGATCGCTTCCACACCGTGGGCGAACCGGTATTCGAGCACACCGGGACAGTCCATGCGCACCGCGTATCTGCAGTCGGTCTTCGCCTGGTGGTGGAGTTTGCACAGCGGGTGGAGGTTGCCGAAGACGGTCAGTCCTCCCGAGGCCGGATTATCGTGGTCGAACGGGATGATGTGGTCGACTTCCGACGTCTCTGCTCGACGCCGGCATCCGGGCACACTGCACCATTGCCATTGGGCGACGAGCGTCTGCCTCACCTGAGCGGGAATGTAATAGGACATCGCCTTCGCATCGATCGGGGTGCCGGTCGCAGGATCGGTGAGGATCCGCGTCCACGTCGAACATTGGCCGGCGATCGCCCGAGCCATCTCCGGCGGGATGGGCGAACCGTCGGAAAACGTGCCGGGCAGATCAGCGAGGCCGGCGAGCGAGATGAAGGGCACCGTGGTGATCATCTTCGACTGGCCGCCGAGCCAGAACGGCGTCGTCGGCATCGTCAGACCCAGGTAGAACGCGTATCGGCCCTGTTCGTCTGGATCGGAATCCTCGATCCGGGTCATTTCCCCCTGCCTTGCGTCCGGAGAGCGAACGGAACCATCCGGTCCATCGTCATCCGTCGATCGAGCACCTCCGACCGTCCGGTTCTCCGTGTCGGGACCAGTGCAGTCGACTACGGGCGCACCGCCGACGGGTACTGCGTCGTCGACAGGAATGACATTGCCGAACGAATCGGTGGCTGCTGCCTGGGCAGGAGCAGCTGTCGGTGCGTCGTTGAGACTGCCGGCCGTCGGGGCGACGGGATCACCTTCGTCGACATGGACGCCGCCGAGGCTGCTGGGGTCGATTCCGACGGATCCGACGGCAGTGCCGATCGCCTCGGCGATGTCATGGACGGTGCGGGCATTCTCCAGGTCGAGAGGGATGTCGCGGCTCGAGTTCTGCCCGGTGTCGGTGTCGTGTGCGCGGATGTGGATGCGAGCCTGCGGGATGGTGCGGGTGATGATGTCGAACATCAGGGCGTCGATGCTGCGGTCGTCGTCGATGATCGCTCCTGCGGGCATCTGGTCGGTGAACGCCGCAGTGTTGCCGTTGCGGATGGCTCTCGCGAAGGCCTCGATGCGCAGGTAGCACGCTTGAAGTTCGGCTGACGGTCCGGTGAGCGTCAGGCACGCGGTGCCGTCGGGGAAGGTGGTGATGCCGACTCGACGACGCTCATGGGCCGCCTCGGTGCGCTCTTCCTCGGGCTGGACGATCGAGACCTTGAGAGACAGCGACTTCCTGAAGGTCTCGACTGTGATGTCGGCTCGCCGCTCCTCGAGGTAGCAGTCGATGACGGGGAGGCGCTGGAGCTGGAGGTCCTGGCACATGCGGGTCGCGGCGATCGCATGCTCGATGGTGAACTCGCCGGCGAGGCAGCGAGCGTAGAACTTGGGCAGCCCGTGAACGAGGGTCATCGCCGCAGTGACGTGAGCGTAGGTCGCGGGGATCGTCGAGCCGCGGATCGCCGAGAGCTCGGCGATGTCCTCGGCATGGGAGAGGGAATGGACCCACCCGTAGATGGTCTGGGTCTCCCGGAACTTCGGAAACCCAGGGAGGGGTGCCGGGACAGTGAAATCAGACGCCGAGGTGGGGGCGGCTTCGGGATCCCCGGCAGCGGGTGAAGGAGCCGGGTCGGGATCGACCTCGGAGACCCAGTCGGCCTCGGAGCCGTGTGCCCGGGCGTGACGGCGGGCGGTCTCGGTCAGCGATGCGTGCCGGTACGGGGATTCCGGAGAGGGGTTGAGGAGATCGAGGTGAGCGATGACATCGTGGAGGAAGAGGGATGCGGTCGTCTCCCACGCGGCCAGCTGCGCGCGATCGCAGGCGCTGTAGACGGAGAGCGCATCAGCATAAGGGGAGTCAGGATCTATGCGGAGGCGGCGAGGATCGGGAGGCTCGTCATCGGCGGCACCGCAACCGGCCCCTAGGGGGTCCGAAGGATCCTTCATCGCCGTTCACCTGCCTTTCCACGTCAGTGTGGATCGTTACCCTTAGTGTAGACCGCATCACAAATCGTGTCAATACATATTTCGAAACTGATCCGAACGAAAATTTGGTTGAACTCATTATGCTCATCGAAAATCGCAGGCTGACTCTCGTGAGATCGGGCTGCGTTTGGGACCGCGATCGAGGGCTGCGTTCGGGGCCTCGATCGGGGGCTGCGATCGGGCACGCCGGACGTTCGGCCACGCCAGAACCGCTCGGCACGGGCGCACGAGTACGCTCGGCACGCGCGCACGAGAACGCCCTCCCACCTCGGCGAGCGAGGGGAGAGGGCGGTGGAACCGGCCGCAGGGGAGGCGGTCAGTCCTCCTGGTAGGCGTTGTCGATGGTCTCGGGCATGCCGTCGATGACGTCGACCTCTTCGACGCCGTCGTCAGCGAGGGCGTCGACGTCGAGGTCGTCGCCGCTGAGTTCGGCGACCTCGGAGTCGTCGTCGCCGTAGGAGACCATCTCGTCGCCGTCGCGATTGCCCTGCTCTGCGGCGGTGATCGGGTCGGTGTCGAGGTCGCCGTCGAGCGCGGGGGCGTCCTGTTCGTCGTCCCAACCCGCATCGTCGATGAGCGCATCGTCGGCACCTTCGATGCCGGTGCCCTCGGGACCTTCGGCGCCGGGTTCGATGTAGGGCTCGTCCTCTTCTTCGGAGTCGGCTTCGAAGTCGGGATCCTCGGCGTCGGCCTCGGCCGCGTCCGCGGTCTCTTCGAGTCCGTCGAGGTCGACGCCGGTGGGCTCGGCGTTGTCCTCTTCCGTCTCCTCCGCATCGAATTCGTCGTCCTGCGTGAGGAAGTCGGCGTCGTCGGTGGGATTCTCGCTCATGATCGCTCCTTGAATCGGGTCGGTTTCACCTCATTGTCGCACTGTTCCCCGCACGTGCACATGGGTGCTCTCGCCGGTCGCAGCGGTCGGCGCGATGGCAAACCATCGGCAGTGTGGGTTGCCGTTCGCAGCGGCCCGGGCTGCCGTTCGCGGTCGCTCGGCTGACTTTCCCCCGTCCGCGATTGTCTGGGCTGACTCCCACTGTCCGCTGCGGCCTGGGCCGTCGTCCGCGCTGGCTGGGCTGCCGTCCGCGATTGCCCGGGCCGTCGTCCGCGCGGCCTGGGCTGTCGTCCGTGTGAGCCCGGCTCGTCGAACAGCGCAGCCGCATGAGTCCCGCGTTCGTCGGTGCGAAGCCGCACGCGTCGAAATAGAACTCGCGGAGGTGATCGTCGAAGTCGACGTGGAGCCACTCGCAGCCGGCCGCGGTCGAGTGCTCGCGCGCGATCTCGATGAGTCGGCGTCCGATGCCTCGGCGACGGGCGCGCACGGCGACCGCTGTGTCCTCGATGAACGCGTGGACGCCGCCGTCCCAGATGATATTGACGAAGCCGACGAGCCCGACGGCGTCGCGGGCCGTCACCCAGCCGAGGCTGAGCGCCTCGAGGTGGGTGAGCCAGTCGTCGTCGAGGACCCGGTGCTCGAACGCCTCGGCGTGGAGGATGTTGATCTCGTCGTTGGTCACCTCGCCGCGCCACTCGAAGGCGAGAGACCGATCTGTGACAGGGGCAGAGCCGTCAGGAGTGGTCATTGCATGGGCCCTTCTCGATCGGTGCGTTCATGAGCGCATGCTAGCGCCACTGCGCGAAGTCCGGGACAGCGTTGAGCGAAGTCCGGGATTGTGCAGCGCAGATCGCGGCACTGCGCAGCACACGTCCGCGAACCCCGGCGAGTCAGCATCGGCATGATTCCCGCGGCATGCGGCGAGCCCCGCGAGGATCCGCGGGGCTCGCCGTCGGTGGCAGTGAGGCTGGTTCAGGCGCTCAGCCCACTCACACCACCGCCCGGTCTGATTCGATCGTCGCCCGCTCCGGCGCGTCGGTCGCCCGCTCCGATGCGGCGGCTGCCTGGTTCGGTGCAGCGGCAGCGCCGCTCCGCGCGGCCGACGTGTTCTGCGCGGCCGACCCGCTCTGCGCGGCCGACTGCGGTGAGGCGAGGATCGCATCGAAGACGCGGTTGAGCTCGTCGGCGGCGTCGGCCACGGAATCGATCGACCGGTAGGCGACGTAGCGGTCCGGGCGCACGATGACGACGCCCTCCGAGTTGATCCCGCGGTTCTTCATCCATGCCATCCGCACATCGACGTAGTCGCTGCCTTCGAGCCCGACGGTATGAGCCCTGATCCGCAGGCCGCGGTCAGCGGCGATCTGCTCGGCGGCGGCGACCCAGTCGTGACCGTCTTCGCCGGCAAGGACGAGGAAGTGTCCGCCGTCGACGAGACTGCTGAGGGCGAAGCGCTCGTTCGACTTCTCGACGAAGGCATGGGGGAGCGGATGACCCGGTTTCGTCGACGGTTCGTAGAGTCGGACCGCGTCGATGGGCACATAGTCGGGAGAGCCGTCCGATACGACTGCGGTGGAATCGTAGCGGTACCCGAACTCGACGTTGTGGTGGCGGAACTCCATGGTCTGCGTGCCGATCGCGCGGTTGAGCGCGTGGCGCTTCTCTGCGGCGTTGGGCTTCGAGTCGTCCCAGATGGGTTCGAGCTCCGCCCAGTTCTCAGCCGCGGAGGCCTCCGGAGAGAGGTTGAGGGCTCGGTCGATCGTGAAGTGATTCATCGCCGAGGCGACCGCAGCGTTGACGTTGTCCTGATCGACCGGCTTGCGTTCGGCTTCGTAGGAGTCGAGCAGTGCATCGCCGGCTCTGCCCTCGAGCACGAGAGCGAGCTTCCATGCGAGGTTATAGCCGTCGTGGATCGCAGAGTTGAGTCCGAGGCCTCCGGTCGGCGGGTGCCGGTGGGCTGCGTCCCCGATGATGAAGACGTCCCCGGCGCGGAACCTCTCCGCGACGACGCCTTCCATGATCCACGGTGACACCTTGTGGATCTCGAGCGCCGAGCGATCGACGCCGAGCACCGTGCAGAGGCGGGCGATGACCTGGTCGTCCGTGAGCGCCTCGGCATCATGGGTCGCATAGTCGAGGTGGACGACCCACTCCTCGGACTTCGTGCCCCAGTGCTCCGGGCCCATGGCCACGAGGACTCCTGAGGACCATGATCCCCCGAACTCAGGGTTGACGAGCCAGCGGATGAGCACATCGTCGTCGAGGGCCCATTCCGAGAGGTCGGCGGAGAAGTGGACCGAGACCATCATCATCAGGTCCGTCGGTCCGGTCATCCCGACTCCGAGGGCCGGACCCACCGTGCGGCCCCGGTCCGCGGCGATCGCATACCGGGCGCGCACCGTGTATTCGGAGCCGGAGTCCTTGTCGAGCACTGTCGCGAGGACTCCCTCGTCGAGGAGCTCGACAGCGGTGACCTCGTGATTGAACCGAACGCCGTCGGGACGTCGGTGCAGTCTGCGCGCGTGGTCGAGGAGCAGAGGCTCGAGTCGGATCTGCGGAAGGTTGCATGTGCGCTTCGCACTCGCCGCGATGTAGTCGGGGTCGGTGTAGCCGCCTCCCCAGACCTCGAGGTGGCCGAGGCGACGACCGGAGTATTCGTGATCGCCGACGAGACCGGCGTACCACCCAGTGCTCTTCATGTTCTCCGCTGGGGTGCTGCGCTCCTCGATCGCCGGCGCCACCCCGAGCTCCTCGAAGATCTCCATCGTGCGCTGATTGAGCACGTGGGCCTTCGGCAGCTTCGACGTGTAGGGGAGTGAACTAACCAGGAGGTGATCGACTCCGAGTTTCGACAGGTTCATCGACGCGGACAGTCCTGCGCCTCCGCCTCCGATGATGAGCACGGGTACTTCGATGTCAGCCATGGTGCCTCCTTGCATCCTGGCGCCGGTGCTTCTGTGGCACCGACGGTGGTCCGACGGGAGCGACGAAGTGGACCGCCGCGTGACCTCCACGGTATGAGCTGAATCACTATATTGCAATAGAAAAAAGATATTTTGGCAGGGTCTCGTCGAAATACGCATATGTCTATACTGGCGACATGGCTGCATCTCGGGTCGGAAGCACTCTGTCCGCCGAAGCGTATGACCGTCTGCGGGCGGAGCTTCTGCGGGGATGCTTCACGCCCGGCTCCAAGCTGCGCATCGGCGAGATCGCCGACCGGTTCTCCGTCAGCCCGTCCGTGCTTCGTGAGGCGATGACGAGACTGGCTCAGGACGGACTGCTCAGCGCCAGCCCCCAGCGAGGGTTCTCGGTTCCCGAGCTCACTGCGGGTCTGCTCGAAGATCTCACGCGTGCGCGCCGGATCATCGAAGCCGCCGCGCTGCGGGAGTCGATCGCCGACGGCGATCTGGCGTGGGAGTCCCTGGTGCTGGCGGCCCATCACACGCTTGAGAAGACGCGCTTCACCGACGAGGGCGGGCACATCACCGGGGAGTGGGATCGCGCTCACAGGGCGTTTCATGCCGCCATCCTCGCCGGTGGACGGAGTGAGACCCTGGCGAAGGTCGCGACGGATCTGCGTGCCCGCTCCGAACTCTTCGTCCATTGGTCCCGCGAGCTCGTCGCCGATGAGACCCGCGACGTGCCCGAGGAGCATCGGCGGATCGCCGAGCTCTCGGTCGCCCGTGATGTCGCCGGCGCTGTGGAGGCGCTCGAATGCCATATCCAGCGGTCTGCCGACGTGCTCATCGCCAGTGTGAGCTCTCAGATCAGTGCGTGATCCCCGCAGGGGATGATTGTGCCGGCGGGCGGTCGTGGTTCCACCGGGTGTTCGCGGCTCGCCTGAGCCGGCGAATGCGAAGAACCCCGCGGAATCCGCGGGGTTCTCGTTCTGTGGTGGCTCCGACCGGCGTCGATCCGGTGACCTTTCGATTTTCAGTCGAACGCTCTACCAACTGAGCTACAGAGCCTGGTCGCCGACATACGTGATGTATGCCGAGAGAAACAAAGGCTCTTCCGAAGAAGAGCCTTATGCTCCGCGACCCTGACGGGACTCGAACCCGCGACCTCCGCCGTGACAGGGCGGCGCGCTAACCAACTGCGCCACAGGGCCTTACTGTTGTGGTGTGCGACCTTTCGATCTTACACCGTACCCCCAACGGGATTCGAACCCGTGTCGCCGCCGTGAAAGGGCGGTGTCCTAGGCCTCTAGACGATGGGGGCCTAGTTTGCTCTCGGATTCCCCGTGGGCAACGACGTTAAGCTTATCCCAACCATTTCCGAGAATGCAAAACAGATCCCGGTGTCCTCCGTCACAGATTTCGAGGCCCCGAAATCGGCTTCCGACAGTGCCCGGAACCCCTCCTTCTCACCCCATCGCCGAGGTGCTCGTGCCGCCCCGTCCGACCCCGCCGAGGCGGTCGCCCCACCCCAAACCGAACCCGCCGAGGCTGCTGTGCACTTCCGATCCCACCCCGCCGGGGCGGTCGTGCACGTCGGGGACCACTCCACCTCACCTCGGCGACGGAATGACGATGAGGTGAACGGCCACGGGATGACGATGAGGTGAACGGCGAGGGGACGGCTGCACGGCGAGTGGGGACGCCCCCGTGTCAGTCGCGCCCGCTAGGATCGGGCCATGGAGTACCTGAGCGAGGAGGAGTTCGAGGCGATCCTCGACGAGGCGATCGAGGACCTGCCTGCTGGGGTCACCGACGAGCTCGACAACGTCGCCCTCTTCGTCGAGGACGCACCCGAGGACGGGAGCCCGACCCTGCTCGGGCTCTACGACGGCACTCCGATCGGCGAACGCGGGCAGCGCGGCCTCGAGATGCCCGACACGATCTTCCTCTACCGTGACAACCTCATCGCCTACGCCGAGGACCGCGACCACCTCCGCGAGGAGATCGTCGTGACGATCGTCCACGAGATCGCCCACTTCTACGGCATCGACGACGACCGGCTCCACGAAATCGGTTGGGGGTGACAAGGCACCTGACCTCAATCTCCCCGCGTGAACAGGAGGGAAACAGGCTACCGGCGAGTTCGCAGACGCGCCATTGATTGGCATTGGACTTGACGCTTCGCCTATTGTGGGCGGGTACGGAAACAGCAATCGAGAACAACATTCCGTCCGTATCGACGCGGGACATCTCGGGGCCGCCGGGCCTTGGAGGATGTCCCGTTCGGTCCACGGGCAGGAGGCACGATCCCCCCTATGACAGTTGCATCCAAACCGGCAAGCGCGGCGACCCCGGCCGTCCGAGTCCTCAATCTCGCAGGAATCGACTACAGCCTGCACAGCTTCGACCACGATCCCGCCACCCGACGCTACGGCTCGGAGGCCGCCGACAAGCTCGGCGTCGGATCCGACCAGGTGTTCAAGACCCTGATGATCCAGGTCGACGGCTCGCCCGTCACCGCCCTCGTCCCCGTCTCCGGACAGCTCGACCTCAAGGCGCTGGCCTCGGCACGGGGAGCGAAGAAGGCCCAGCTCGCCGGCGTCGCCGAGACCGAGCGCCGCACCGGCTACCCCGTCGGCGGGGTCTCCCCGTTCGGGCAGCGCCACGCCGTGCCCGTCGTCATCGACCGCACCGCCCTCGAGCACGCCTCCGTCTTCGTCTCCGCCGGCCGCCGCGGCCTCGAGATCGAGATCCGACCCGAGGACCTCGTCATGCTCACGAACGCGCAGGTCGCGAAGATCGCCGCTCTCGACTGAGTGATCCGCCAGCAGGCTCAGCGCACGCGCACCCTCAGGCCCATTCGACGTCACCGACGTTCGGATGGGCCTGACCTGCTGTGAGGTCGGCGAACATCGCCAGTGCCGGGTCCACCTCGGCGACGGGGACGAAAACCGTCAGCTCCACCTCGGCGCCGTAGCTGGCCCGCACCGACCATCCCCGCACTTCAGCCGCCCGTTCGAGGGCGTTCGCCTGGGCATAGTCGACGCTGGCACGCACCGGGACGAGCTCCCGTCTGACCACGACGGAGGCGCGGTCGACCGCCGCCGAGGCGGCCTGCCCATACGCGCGCACGAGTCCTCCCGCCCCGAGCAGGGTGCCGCCGAAGTACCTGGTGACGACGGCGACGACAAAGGTGAGCTCGTGGCCGAGGACGACGTCGAGGATCGGGGCGCCCGCGGTCCCGGCAGGTTCGCCGTCGTCGCTGAAGCGCTGCGTGCGGGAGTCGGGATCGAGGACGAACGCGGTGCAGTGGTGGCGGGCCTTCGGGTGGAGTGAGCGCTGCTCGGCAATGACCTCGCGGGCCTCGGCCTCGTCGGCGACCGGGGCGACGAGGCCTAAGAACCTCGAGCGCTTGATCTCGATCTCGGCCTCGGCACGCTCGGTGATCGTCCGGTAGGGCATGCGGCCCACTCTAGCGAAATGCCACCGGCACGCCCTGACCTGCCCTGCGCAGTCCCGACCTCCTCTACCATGGCCGTAGGCGGCGCCGCCGCACCGAACCCCACGGCGAAAGGCCAGCGACATGGAGAAGCTCAGCGACGCGGAGCTCGAGGCGATCCGAGCCGAGTCGGCCCGTGCCTACGATCTCGACCGGGCCCACGTCTTCCACTCGTGGTCGGCGCAGAGGACGCTCGACCCGATGACCGTCTCCCGGACCGAGGGCTCGTACATCTATGACGGCGAGGGCCGGCCGCTGCTCGACTTCTCCTCCCAGCTCGTCAACACGAACATCGGCCACCAGCACCCCAAAGTCGTCGCCGCGATCAAGGAGCAGGCCGACCTCATCTGCACGATCAGCCCCGCCCACGTCAACACCGCCCGCTCCGAGGCCGCCCGCCTCATCACCGAACGCACCCCGTCAGGCCTCGACCACGTCTTCTTCACCAACGGCGGTGCCGACGCGAACGAGCACGCGATCCGCATGGCCCGCCTCCACACCGGCAAGCACAAGGTCCTCTCCCGCTATCGGTCCTACCACGGCGGCACCCAGACGGCGATCAACGTCACCGGGGATCCGCGGCGGTGGAGGAACGACCTCGGCGACTCCGGCGTCGTCCACTTCTTCGGTCCCTTCCTCTACCGCAGCGAGTTCGACTCGACCACCGAGGCCGAGGAGACCGAGCGCGCCCTGCGCCACCTGCGGCGCACGATCGAACTCGAAGGCCCCTCGACGATCGCGGCGATCGTCCTCGAGTCCATCCCCGGCACCGCCGGCATCATGATCCCGACCCCCGAATACATGCAGGGTGTGCGCGCACTCGCCGACGAGCACGGCATCGTCCTCATCGCCGACGAGGTCATGGCCGGGTTCGGCCGCACCGGGAAGTGGTTCGCCTTCGAGCACTTCGACATCGTCCCCGACATCATCACCTTCGCCAAGGGCGTCAATTCCGGGTATGTGCCGCTGGGTGGGGTGATCATGAGCAACGACATCTACGACTCGTTCGCCGAGGTGGCCTACCCCGGAGGGCTGACGTACTCCGGTCATCCGCTCGCGTGCGCCGCCGCGGTTGCGACGATCGATGCGATGGAGAACGAGGGGATGGTCGAGCACGCGGCCCGCATCGGCGAGGAGATCATCGGACCCCGCCTGCGCCAGATCGCCGAGTCCTCGAAGCACGTCGGCGAGGTCCGCGGCACGGGTGCGTTCTGGGCGATCGAACTCGTCTGGGACAAGGAGACGAAGGAACCGCTCGCCCCCTACGGCGCAGGCTCGCCCGAGGTCGCCTCGGTGCTCGCCTCCCTCAAGGAGTACGGTCTCGTCGCGTTCACCAACTACCACCGCATCCACGTCGTCCCGCCGATCAACATCAGCGAGGACGACCTCGAGAAGGGCCTCGGGATCCTCGACAAGGTCCTCACCGACCTCGATTTCGCCCGCTGAGGCAGCTACCTCGCGTCGTGAGTGAACGCGCCGCCGAGGACGGTGGCGCGCACGGGGATGTCGGCGATGTCGGCCGGGGCCACCTCGGCGGGATGGGCATCCAGGGCGACGAAGTCGGCGAGTTTCCCCCGCGAAAGCGTCCCCTTCTCCGCCCCCTGTCCGGAGGCGATCGCGGCGACCGAGGTGTAGGCGGCGACCGCCTCGGCGGGGGAGAGCCTTTCGGAGGCCGCGCCCATGACGTCGCCCTCCCGGGTGGCGCGGGTGACGAAGGCGCCGATCCCACGCAGGGCGGTGCCGTCGGCACACGGTCGATCCGAGCTGCCCGGCAGCAGGACCCCGGCGTCGACGAAGGACTTCGCGCGGTAGAGCAGCCTCCGACGCTCGGGCCCGAGCGAGCGGTTCATCCCATCCCCGATCGCCTCGGCGAACGCGGCCTGCGGGGTCACGGCGATGCCGTGGGTGGCCAGGGTCTCAAGGTGCTCGTCGTGGACGAGGCCCGCATGCTCGATCCGGTTGGGCACGGCCCGTCTGCCGAAGCGGGTCTGGGCCTCGACGATGTTCGCGATCGCCGCATCGACGGCGGCGTCGCCGATCGCGTGGACGGCGAGTGACCATCCGGAGGCGTAGGTGTCGAGGATGCGCTGCCACAGCTCCTCGGCATCGGCCTGGAGGTAGCCGGGATGGTCGCTGCCCTCGTAGTTCTCCCGCAGCGCCGCGGTCTCCCCGGACATCGCCCCGTCCATGAAGAACTTCACAGGCCCGATGCTGATCATGTCGTCGCCGAGGCCGGTGCGGAGTCCCGCGTCGAGGCCGATGCCGAACCCGTCGGCGGAGTTCGCAGCGATCGGGTGGAGGCCGTCGGCCTGCGGCATGAGCTGGGCTCGGGCGCGCAGCTTGCCTTCTTCGCGGGCGCGCAGGTACGCGGAGATCTCGATGGGGGAGTGGCCGATCCACCCGTAGGCGATGCCGCACTCCCCGAACGAGGTGATGCCCTCCCTGGCGTACTGCGCGGTGGCGAGGTCGAGGGCGTCGACGATCGTGTCCAACGAGTACGGGCGGATGAGGTCCTGGACGAGTCCCTGCGCGGTCTCCTCGACAAGGCCCGTCGGGTGCCCGGCGGCGTCGCGGACGACCTTCCCGCCGATGGGGTCGGTGAAGTCGGCATCGAGGATGCCGGCGAACTTCATCGCCGCGGTGTTGACGATCGCCGCGTGCCCGGATGTCTGGCGCATGAACAGGGGTCGGTCGCCGGTGATCTCGTCGAGGCGGCTCAGTTCCGGGTACTGTCCGTCGTAGTCGCGGTGGGCGAAGCCGGTCGCCTCGATCCACTCCCCGGCAGGGGTGACTGCGGCCGCCTTCTCAAGCGCTGCGTAGACGTCGGGCAACCCGCCGGGCATCGCCGTGACGTCGACCGAGGCAAGCGTGAGGCCGTACCACGTCGTGTGACAGTGGACGTCGTTGAAGCCGGGCAGCACGGTCGCCCCGCCGAGCGACTCGACGCGGTCGGCGCTGATCCCGTCGAGCTCCTCGTCGAAGCCGATGATCCGCCCGGATCTCACGCCGATCTTCGTCGCCCGGGGGCGGGCGGGGTCGAGGGTGTGCGCGTCGAGATCGGTGAAGATCGCGTCGATTCTCACGGAGTGCCTTTCGCGTGTGCGTTCAGAGTCTCGGCCCGCGGATCGCGGGATCGGTGATGCAGTGGACGATGGCCGGTCCCCGGTGGGCCAGTGCCGCGGCGAAGGCCTCCCGGAAGTGCTCGGTCCGCTCGACCCGGATCCCGAGTCCCCCGAATGCCGTGGCCATCGCCGCGAAGTCCGGGTTCTCAAGCGTCGTTCCGGTCGCCCGACCTGGGTAGTCGCGGTCCTGATGACCGCGGATCGTGCCGTAGACCGAGTTGTCGTTGATGACGATCGTGACATCGACCCCGTACTGGACGGCCGTCGCGAGCTCCTGCCCGGTCATGAGGAAGTCCCCGTCGCCGGCGATGCAGAACACCGTCCGGTCGGGGGCGACAAGTCCCGCGGCGACCGCGGCCGGCAGACCGAAGCCCATCGACCCGTTCCGCGGCCCCAGCGCCGAGGGGAATCCGTGCGTGGGCAGGAACCGTGTCGCCCACCCGGAGAAGTTCCCCGCCCCGTACGTGATGATCGCGTCCGCCGGCAGCAGCTCCCTGACGTGGACGAACGCCTCGTCCATGTCGACGAAGGTGCGGTCATCGTTCTTCGCCGAGGCGGCTGTGGCCACCTCGTCTGCCTCTCCCGGCTCCTTCGCCGAGGCAGCTCCCGCCGAGATCGCCCCCACCGGGACCGGGACCGGCTTCGGCTCCCGCCAGTCCGACAGCTCCGCGCGGGCCTCCTGGATCCTGGAGGCCAGGGTCGTGTCGTCGGAGCCGGCGTCGTCGGTCGCCCCGCCTCTCGTCCCACTGTCTGCCACTTCGGCGATGCTGCCGTCGGCGGAGACCGTGTACGCGGGGGTCCCGTCCTCGGTGAAGAGCCGTTCGGCGAACCGGTTCACCGAGGTGACGATGTGCTCGTCGAGACGCCCGAAGTGCCCGTGCGCGTCCGGATCGGGACCGATGATGATCGTGCGCTGATCCGTGCCGATCGTGAACCCGTCGGTGGCGACATCGGTGCGCACGCAGCCGAGGAAGATGTGGAGGTCGGCCTCGGCGAACACCCGCTTGGCCACGGGAGCGGCACCGTAGCCGAGGATCCCGAGGAAGTTCGGCGCATCGTGGTCGATGCCGTCGTAGGCGCGGAACGTGGCGATGACGCCGAGCCCGCGGTCGCGCGACCACCTGGCGATGCGCTCGGCGGTGGCCGGGTCCCAGTCCTCGCCGCCGATGACGAGCACGGGACGTTCGGCCTGGTCGATGCGGGCGCGCAGCTCGGTGAGGTCCCCGTCGGCCGGGGCCGGGACTCCGAGCGCCCGCGGGGCCAGCACCGGCGCGGATGTCCGCTCGGTGAGCACCTCCTCGGGCAGGCCGATGACGACGGGACCCGGCCGGCCGGACACGGCGGTGTGGAGGGCATCGACGACCACCTCGGCGGCCTTGTCGGGATCGTCGAGGACGAGGACCTTCTTCGCCGTCGTTCCGAACCACGCGGAAAGGTCGAACTCCTGGAACGCCTCACGCCCGCGCGCGGCGGTGGGGATGAGGCCGACGAAGACGACAAGCGGGGTCGCATCCTGGTAGGCGGTGTGGACGGCGGCCATGACGTTCGCCGCCCCCGGCCCGCGGGTGACCATGGCGATGCCGGGGATCCCGGTCATCCGCCCCTCGGCCACGGCCATATAGCCGGCACCGCTCTCCTGCCGGCACACGATGGTCTCGATCGGGGAGTCGTGGAGGCCGTCGAGGACGTCGAGGTACGACTCCCCGGGCACGAGATACGCCCGCCTCACTCCGTGGGCCTCGAGCTCCTGGACGATGAGATGGCCGGCGGTCTGTGACTCGGTGACATCCATGATTCATGCTTATCACTCTTTCGTCTCAAGTGGGCACCGCGGTGTCCACGCGTTCGAGGGGAGGCCGTATGATCGTCAGCACAACGGATTCCGCACCAGCGCACCATCACGCCAGGAGGCTCGAGCATGACCGGCATCGATTCCGACGATTTCCCGGGAGGCGCCCCCTTCACCTCCGGCCTGTCCTCGGACCGGGGCGGCAAACCCGTCTCGACGAAGCAGGGATTCCTCGCTCGCCCCGAGAAGGCGCGGCTCGAACGCGACCCGGGGATGCCGGCGAGCACATGGCGGCTGCGTTCGGATGCGTGGGAGTACCTCAAGTACGCGATCAAGCGCCTCGTCATGAGCGGCGGGGACTTCTCGATGATCGCCGCCGACGGCGAGGTGTGGCGGTCCCTGCGGTCCCTGAAGACGATCGAGCTCTACTGGGGCGGCTTCGGTCAGCGCTACGTCGAGGAGATCGCCGAACTCCTCTCCGACGGCGAGTTCGACAAGGCCCACGACATGATCACCAAGGCGGTCAACCGTCTGCGGGGCACGACGGTGCCCGACACGATCGATGAGGAGCTCACCGAGGAGGAACGCGCCGAGCAGCGCGACCGGCAGGATCCGCGCCCCCGGTTCGAGGTCCTCATCGTCGACGAGACGACCGAAGGCGGCCGCGACGAACTCCACTCCGACCTGCTGCGGCTGCGCAGCCCCGGCGACCAGTTCATCTACGACTACGTCATCGTCCCCACCGCCGACGACGCCGTGGTCGCGGCCCTGACGAACCCGAACCTGCTCGCCTGCGTCATCCGCCCCGGCTTCACCGACCGGACCCGGGAGGTGCTCAGCCGCGACCTCCGCAACGCCGTCGCGCTCGCCCACGAGGGCACGACGTCGTCGCCGACAGGGCCGATGAGCCCGCTCAACTCCGTGCGCCGAGTGCTGCGGCTCGCCGACACCCTGGCGGGACTGCGCCCCGAACTCGACCTCTACCTCATGGCCGGCGCCCACATCGAGAGCCTCGCGGGAGCGCTCACCCACCGATTCCGCAGGGTGTTCCGCCGGGAGGACCAGTTCGAACTCCACCTCTCCCTGCTCCGACGCGTCCAGCACCTCTGGGACACCCCGTTCTTCGCCGCCATCCAGGAGCACGCCCGCCGCCCCGCCGGCGTCTTCCACGCCCTGCCCGTCTCCCGCGGCGGCTCCGTCGTCGGATCGAAGTGGATCAGCGACTTCGTCGACTTCTACGGCCTCAACCTGCTCCTCGCCGAGACGAGCGCGACCTCGGGCGAACTCGACTCGCTGCTCGCCCCCGTGCGCACCCTGAAGAAGGCGCAGTCGCTGGCCGCCCGCGCCTTCGGAGCGAAGCGGACGTACTTCGTCACCAACGGCACCTCGACGGCGAACAAGATCGTCCACCAGGCGATCGTCGCCCCCGGCGAGGTCGTCATGGTCGACCGCAACTGCCACAAATCCCACCACCACGCCCTCATGCTCACCGGTGCCCGCACCGCCTACCTCGAGGCGTACCCGCTCAACGACTTCGCGTTCTACGGCGCGGTTCCCCTCAGCCGGATCAAGCAGCTCCTCCTCGACTACCGGGCTGCCGGCCGCCTCGACGAGGTGCGGATGATCACCCTGACGAACTGCACATTCGACGGCATCGTCTACGACCCCGAACGCGTCATGGCCGAATGCCTCGCGATCAAACCCGACCTCGTCTTCCTCTGGGACGAAGCGTGGTTCGCCTTCGCCCGCTTCCACCCCGTCACCCGCAAGCGCACCGCGATGGTCGCGGCCGAACGTCTCGATGAGACGCTGCGGACGAACTCCCACGAGGCCGCCTACCGGGAGCAGCGCAAACGGCTCTTCGACCCGGTCACCGGCGAACCGGCACCCGACGAGGTGTGGCTGAACGAGACCCTGCTCGCGCCCCCGGATGCGACGATCCGGGTGTACGCGACCCAGTCGACGCACAAGACGCTCACCGCGCTGCGGCAGGGTTCGATGATCCACGTCTACGACCAGGAGTTCGGCTCCGGCGCCGAGGAGGCCTTCCACGAGGCCTACATGACGCACACCTCGACCTCGCCGAACTACCAGATCCTCGCCTCCCTCGACCTCGGGCGCCGACAGGTCGAGATGGAGGGCTTCGCGCTCGTCCAGAAGCAGCTCGACCTCGCTGTCAGCCTCGCCTCGGCCGTCGCCCGGCATCCGCTGCTGAAGAAGACGTTCCGCGTGCTCACGGCCAAGGACCTCATCCCCGCCGAATACCGGGAGACGACCCGGTCGATGCCGCTGCGCGACGGGCTGGCCACGTTCTGGAACGCGTGGACGAAGGACGAGTTCGTCGTCGATCCCAGCCGCATCACCGTCGAGATCACCGGCACCGGCGTCGACGGGGACACGTTCAAGCACGAGTACCTCATGGACCGCTACGGCATCCAGGTGAACAAGACGAGCCGGAACACCGTGCTCTTTATGACGAACATCGGCACCTCCCGATCCGCCGTCGCCTACCTCATCGAGGTCCTCGTCAAGCTCGCCGAGCGGTTCACTGACCCGTACAAGGTCGGCCCCTCCGACGCCTCGACCGAGCCGAGCGCGGTGATGCCGCCCCTGCCGGACTTCAGCGCCTTCGCCCCCGAGTACGCCGCCGAGGTGCCCGCCGACGACCCCGCGGCGCAGCTGCCCGACGGGGATCTCCGGTCGGCCTACTACGCGGGCCTGCGGCAGAAGTCCGTCGAGTACGTCCTCCCGCACGAACTGCGGCGGCGCGTCGAGAACGGGGAGGCCCCGGTCTCGGCCGGGTTCGTCACCCCGTACCCGCCAGGGTTCCCCGTGCTCGTGCCCGGTCAGGTCATCACCGCCGAGGTGCTCGACTTCATGTCCGCCCTCGACACCCGGGAGATCCACGGCTACGACGCCCGCCTGGGCTACCGCGTCATCCTCGCCGAGGTGGCCGGAGAGGCAGAGGTCACCGACGTATAGGTTACGGACAGTGTGACCTGTGCCATACTCGGTGCATGGACATCCGACTCGAACCCGGAGACATCGATCCCTCAGTCCCGCCCTCAGGGCCCGGCTGCGTCGAGTGCGAGGAGACCGGCGGGTGGTGGGTCCACCTGCGCCGGTGCGCGGCATGTGGGCACATCGGCTGCTGTGACACCTCGCCCTCACAGCACGCGAGCAGGCACGTCAAGGAGACCGGCCACCCGGTCACCCGCAGCTACGAGCCCGGGGAGGAGTGGTTCTTTGACTTCCGCACCGAGCAGGCCTTCGAGGGCCCGGAGCTCGCGCCGCCCCTGGCCCACCCCGAATCCCAGTCCGTGCCCGGGCCCGCCGACCGCGTGCCGGCAGACTGGATGGACAAGATCCACCGCTGAGGCCCACCCCTGAGAGAGGACTCCCCATGACCACCGACAAATCGATCCACGAGCAGATCAACGCCGCCGTCGAGGAGGAGCGCGAGCTGCGCCGCCGCCTCGGGCAGGGAGAGATCACCGAGGAGCACGAGCACCAGCGCATCGCACAGCTCGAGGGCGAGCTCGACCAGCTCTGGGACCTGCTGCGCCAGCGCCAGGGAGAGCGCGACGCCGGACGCGATCCCAACCTCGCCAAGGAGCGTCCCGTGAGCGAAGTCGAGGGCTACCTCCAGTGACCGAGGCCGTCCAAGGCTCAGGGGACTCCGTCGAGGACGCACCCGAGTACGACTTCGTCATCGTCGGCTCGGGGCCGGTGGCGGTCCGCTCGCGGCCAACCTCGCCGAGGAGGGGTTCACCGTCGCCGTCCTCGAGGCCGGCGGGAACCACGAGTGCGGGTACTACGACACCCCCGTCATGCAGGCCTATGCGAGCGAAGACCCCGACATGGTGTGGAACTTCGCCGTCTCCCACTACGACGATCCCACCCGGGGGCGGGAGGACTCGAAATGGGACGACGACCTCGGCGGGATCCTCTATCCCCGCGGATCGACGCTCGGCGGCAGCACCGCGGTGAGCGCGATGGTCCACATCGCCCCGCAGCCCCGGGACTGGGACGGACTCGCGGAGCTCACCGGCGATGAGAGCTGGGGGCACGGCCCGATGCGGGAGATCTTCGAGCGCATCGAGGACTGGCAGGGCGTCGACGCCCTGCCGCTGCCCGGTGACAGCGAGGCCGACCGGGACGCGAAGGCCCGCCACGGGCGCGACGGGTGGTTGCAGACGACACGGGCGGACCCCGCGATCGCCGGCCGGGAACCCCGCTTCCTCGACATCATCAACGCCACCGAGACGACGAGTCGGCAGCTCTTCGGCATCCCCGAGGACATCTCCCTGCCGCGCGACATCAACGCCGCCGACACCCCGCCGAGCTATCAGGGCATGTCCTTCGTCCCCGTCGCCGCCGGCGGCGGCCGGCGCAACGGCAGCCGGGAGCGCCTGCTCGCCGCACGCGCCGCACATCCGGATCGGCTGACGATCATCGAGGATGCGCTCGCCACCCGGGTGCTCTTCGACGGCACCCGTGCGATCGGCGTCGAATACCTGGCCGGGGCCGGACTCTACGCTGCGACCCCGCCGGAGCGACGCTCCGATGATCCCTCGCCGAGGCGGTCGGCCGTCCGTGCCCGCAACGAAGTCATCGTCGCGGCAGGGGCCTTCAACACCCCGCAGCTGCTCAAGCTCTCGGGCATCGGACCGGCGGCGGAGCTTGAGGAGTTCGGGATCCCCGTCGTCGTCGACGCGCCTGGGGTGGGGGAGAATCTCCACGACCGGTATGAGGTCTCCGTCGTCAACGAACTCGATGCCGACTTCCCGATCTTCGACGACTCGACGCTCGACCTGCCGGCGCCGGGTGAGCCCGATGACCATCTGCTGCGCGAGTGGAAGGACGATCGCGGCGGGCCGTACTCGACGAACGGGTCGCTCGCGGCGATGGTCGCGCACACGAGCGCCGGGGACGGGGACAACGCCGACGTCATCATCTTCTCGCTCGCGGCGGACTTCCACGGGTACTACCCGCACCACTCCTACGATGCGAAGCCGCACCACGATCGGATGAGCATGCTCGTCCTCAAGGGGTGGACGCGGGACCGAGCGGGCTCTGTGCGACTGCGCTCGGCGGATCCGCGCGATGTGCCCGACATCCGCATGCGGTACTTCGACGAGGGGTCTCCCGGGTGGGAGCGCGACCTCGACGGGGTCGTCGACGGACTCGAGATGGCGCGGACGATCGTCGGCAGCATCGAGAACACGAAGGTTGTGCGCGAACTCGTGCCCGGTGCCGAAGTCGCCAGTCGCGAGGAGCTGCGCGAGTTCGTCAAGCGCGAGGCGTGGGGCCACCATGCCTGCGGAACGGCGAAGATCGGCACTGACGATGACCCGATGGCCGTCCTCGACGGAGACCTGCGCGTGCGCGGGGTCGAGGGTCTGCGCGTCGTCGATGCGAGCGTGTTCCCCGACACCCCGGGCTTCTTCATCGCCAGCGCCGTCTACATGGTCAGCGAGAAGGCCTCGGACCAGATCATCGCGGAGTATCGCGGTCCGCGCGCCGAGACCACCACTTAACACTGAGACCGACACTTCTGCGCGTCGGTCTCGCCGTTAGGTGTCCGTCTCGATGAAGAAGGAGACTCATGGGCGACATCGAGTACGTGCCTGTCGACGCATCCCACGCCGCGGACGCACGCACAACGATCGCTCGTGCCTTCGCAGTGGACCCTCTCATCGAGTGGCTCTTCCCGGCCGAGATGTGGAAGGACGGTGAACGCCTCGACCACATCGCGACCTTCTACTGGCCCAGTGTCGAAACATATGCCGCTCAGGGTGCCGGTCATGTCGCCGTCGACGGTGACCGAGTCGTCGGTGTCGCGCTCTGGGGCGTCCCTAACAGCGGCTCGCCGGCGCAGACTCTGCCCAGCGCGTCCGGTGTCGCACGACTGCTGCTCGGCGACCGGCTCGGTGAACTCGCCGAGGGCATGCGCGTCGCTCGCGGGGACACGGCGCTGCCGAGCGGGCCGTACCTTCACGACCTCGCAGTCACTGCGGACCGGCGCGGTGAGGGAATCGGGACGGCCCTCATCGAAGCCGGCCTTCGCGACTTCGGTCGGAACGGCGCGTGGTTGGAGACCACGAACCCGAGAAATCAGGGACTCTACGAGCGGGCGGGATTCGAAGGGGTACACGCCGGTCCGATTGGGAACTCGGGAGTAACGATGACGCGGATGGCTGTGCCCAGCTGAGCCGCTGAGACTAGCGGAGTTTATCTACTGTTTGCATTCATTTGATGATGTTTGTGATCTATTGTAGGCACATGGTCACTGTGTTCAGTATGAATGAGCTGCGCAATCTCGGCGTCGGCCCCGACACATTCGACGACTGTCTGGGGAAGGTACGCCGCGGTTGGTTCGTGCTCAAGCAGCCGTGCAAGAACCAAGCCCACGTCATTCTCCACGAGATTCATGAAGCGTCCGGGCGTTCTTACCCGCAGACCTTCGGAGATATCCGAGACAACACCGAACAGCTGAAGACACTCATCCGTTCGTACGCCAGAGATCTCCTTCCGGGGACCTTCTTCTCCCACGTCTCTGCCGCCATCATCCATGGACTCGACCCAGCGTTTCCCGCTACCGAGGTCGCCGAACTCATCCGGCCCGGCTATGCGAAGAGGAAGCTCAAAGTGCGCTATCGGGATCGCGAAGTCGCAGATGAAGATCGTGCCCAGGTCGGCGATCTCCCGGTGACGTCGATCAGGCGGACACTCCTCGACCTTGCTCACGACTATCCGATCGATGTCTCGGTTCCGCTCATCTCCCAGGCGCTGCGAGAGAAATCGGTGTCAAAGGAGTCGTTGGAGAAAGGGGTCCGCGTCGGCGGCCGCGGGTGCAGAATCGCGCAGCTGGCAATCGAGCTGGCGAGTCCGCTGCACGAATCCGCAGGTGAGTCACTGTACGCGGTGAAGTTCCACGGTTTCGGGATCACCGGCATGGTTCCGCAGGTCGACTCGTACGATGCCAACGGCTCCTGGATCGCCCGCAACGACTTCCGACACGAGTCTCTGCCGCTCGCCGTCGAGTTCCATGGACTCGGCAAGTACTTCCTCAACGAGGGCGGCCCTGATCAGGCGAGTGCGAAGAACCATGAACGGCACATGAAGCTGCTTAACTCCGGGCTGCGCGTGTTCAACCTCGTGTGGGGGGACCTCTTCCGCGCCCAGCCGTTCCGGCAGATCAAGGCCGAGCTCGACGCGCTCGCCTCATCGAGACCGCCACTTAGCGCCGAGACCGACACTTCTAAGCGTCGGTCTCGACGTTAACTGGCGGTCTCGATGCTCAGCCGCTGCTCTCGGGGCCGAAGCGCTCGACGTAGCGGCGCTGCCACGGCGTCTCGACCGCGCGGGGGTCGTAGTGCTCGCGGACGAAGGCGACCGCCTCGGCGGGCGGGACCCCGTCGAGGATGGCGATGCACGCCAGCGCGGTGCCTGTCCGACCGCGGCCGCCGAGGCACGCGACGCCGACGCGCTCGGACAGCGAACGTCTCCACGACTCGGTGAAAGCGGCAGCGGCTTCTCCGCGATCGTGCGGCAGGCGGAAGTCAGGCCACCTCACCCAGCGGTACTCCGTCAACGCTCGACCTCCGGCCACCGTACCGCCAACCACTCCACTCGCCCTCGCCTCGAACTCCCGGCGCGTGCCGAGCAGGATGAGCTCGAAGTCCGCCGGCCATGAGCCGCCTGAGCCTCCGACGCCACCAGAGCGTGCGAGCGAGCGCCCGCGAACCAGGCGACCCGACGGCAGCTCGAGGACGCCCGGCTGCGTGGCCTCCCAGGTGGTCACAGCGTCACCCGACAGACCTCTCTCACTCCAACTGCCCCGGGTGGAGGACCCGGGAGAGGAAGTGCTTCGTGCGCTCGTGCTGGGGGTTGCCGATGACCTCGCGCGCGGGACCCTCCTCGACGACGACGCCGCCGTCCATGAAGACGACGCGGTCGGCGACCTGCCGGGCGAACTCCATCTCGTGGGTGACGACGACCATCGTCATCCCCGCCTCGGCGAGACTGCGCATGACGAGGAGGACATCGCCCACGGTCTCCGGATCAAGCGCTGAGGTGGGCTCGTCGAAGAGCATGACATCGGGGTCCATGCTCAGTGCTCGGGCGATCGCAACGCGCTGTTGCTGACCTCCGGAGAGCGAACCTGGCTTGGCATCGATCTTCTCGGAAAGTCCCACCTTCGCAAGATTCTCCTCGGCGACCTTGTTGGCCTCGGCCTTCGACCTTTTGAGGACCTTGGTTTGGGCGATCGAAAGGTTATCGCGGACCGTGAGGTGACCGAAGAGGTTGAAGCTCTGGAACACCATCCCAATACGTGTTCGCGCGGCGTCGATGTCCAAATCAAGATCGGTCATGTCCATACCGTCGACGACGATCGAGCCGCCGGAAGGTGTCTCAAGGACGTTGATGCAACGGAGCATCGTCGATTTCCCCGATCCTGACGGGCCGATGACGCAGACGACTTCGCCGCGCGCAACGTCGAGATTGATGTCTGTGAGTACCTGGTTGGAACCGAAGCTCTTCTGCAGATTGCGGATGGCGATGATCGGCTCGGCTGTCGTGTCTTCAAGGGCGTTGGTCTCAGTCATCATTTCACTCCAGAATCGGCGGAGCCGTACTTGCGCTCCAGCGCTCGCGACAGGTACGACAACGGAATGGTGATGATGAGGTAGCAGACCGCGATGACGATGAACGGAGTGAGGTTTGCCGAGTTGACGATCTCGGCACGTCCGAGGGCCGCGAGTTCTCGTCCGTCGACCGACGACCCGAGGATGTAGGCAAGCGAGGAGTCTTTCGTCAGGAGGATGAGTTCATTGGTCAGCGGCGGAAGAATAATCCGCATAGCCTGCGGCAGGACGATTGTGAACATAGCTCGCGACGACGACATCCCCAGCGAGCGTGCTGCTTCAACCTGACCTTTTGGGACTGCCTGGATGCCTGCTCTGATCGTCTCCGCCATGTAGGCCGACGACACGAGACCGAGCGCGATCATGATGATGACCAATTGAGGAAGGATGAAACCCTGGAAGGCAACGGGAAGCCCGAATCCCATGACAAGGAATACGACGAGTGCAGGCAGACCGCGGAAGAACTCGATGTAGATCGTGGCCAGCCAGCGGTAGACTCCGACGGACGACAAGCGCATGAGGGCTACGACAAGGGCGATTGCAAGTCCGAGTGCGAAGCCGAGGACCGTGAAGACGATGGTGTTCTTCAATGCGTTGAGGACTTGAGGGAACATTCCCATGGCGATGTCAACGCGTCCGAAGGTCTCAATGAGCGTCGGCCAATCAGCAGTGAATGCAATGACGATGGCGATGACAATCAGAATTGCATACTGGATTCCACGGGAGAGCTTGGCCTTCTGGCGTTTGCTCATCTTCGCCTTTGGTGTGGCAGTTGCCGTGGCTGGAGGCTCGCCGTCGCTCGGGCTGTTGCCTCCGGTCGAGGATGTTTTCGACATAGATGTGATCCTTTGACGATAATGGCGGGTCGTCGCCAAAACTGGCTCAGCGCTGTGGCGCACTCAGGTCAACGAGCGGCCGGTCACAGCCGTGTCGCCGTGACCGACCGCCCGTCATTGGATCAATTGGTCGGAGGTTCGGTGCCGAACCACTTCTTGTAGATCTTGTCGTACTCTCCGCTATCTCGGAGCTCGGTGATCGTCTCGTCGACGACTTTCTTCATCTCGGCATTGCCCTTCTTCATGGCAATGCCGTAGCTTTCGCCGGTATCGATGTCGAAGCCGACTGTGAAACCGTCGTTGTTGGCGGCGTAATCGTAGAGTACGCCGTTGTCATTGATGACTGCGTCGACCTGGCCCGTTTTCAGCGCTTCAAGGGATAGCGGAAGATCCTCGTACGTGACGACCTCGGAATCCTTGAAGTTCTCAGTCGCATAGTCCAAACCTGTCGTGCCGGCCTGCGCAGCGATCTTCTTGCCGTTGAGAGCTGCCGCATCTTTGGCGGCATTGTCCTCCTTGGTCAGGATCGCCTGGTTGGCTGCAAAGTACGGTTCAGAAAAATCGATGACACCTGCGCGTTCGTCAGTGATTGTGATTGCAGCCGCCGCGACATCGCACTTGTTCTGATTGAACTCTGCACCCGAAGTGATCGTCTCGAAGGAGGTGTTGATGATCTCCTGCTCGACTCCGAGCTTCTTCGCCACCGCATCGACGACATCCACGTCGAAACCGACGACTTTGCCGTCCTTCTCGAACTGAAACGGCTGATACGACAGATGTGTGCAGGTAGTCAGTTTCCCTTCTTTGACGAGAGGGACTCCTCCTTCACCAGTTGCGGCGGGTTCCGACCCCGAGCCGCCCCCGCCGCAGGCGGAGAGCGCGAAGAGGGCCCCGGCGGCCACGGCGGCCATGGTCAAGCGTCGTTTCATGGATCCTCCCAGATCATCCGTGACGTCGGCGTCACGCGGGTGTGCGCCGCCCAGACTCTCAAACCTGGGCGGCATCTGTGAAGAATCGTACCGTGTCCTGTGTCACACCCATGTTTCCCCGGCCCTCGCCGAGGTGGTCGTTGCCGAATCGTATCCTTGCCGGGTCCCAGCCCTGCTCAGCTCAGTTCGGCCTCGATGTCGAGGTCCGCGGTCTCCTTCGCAAAATAGAGCGCGACGAGGGTGAGGATCGCGGCACCGACGATGTAGAGGCCGCACCAGAGGATCGTTCCGCCCTCGGCCTGCCAGAGGGCGACCATCGCGAACGGCGCGGGCCCGGCACCGATGACACCGGCCATGTTGTAGCTCACCGCCGAGCCCGTGTAGCGGACGTTGGCGGGGAAGAGTTCGGGCAGGTATGCGGCCATCGGTCCGAAGGTCAGGCCCATGAGGGTGAAGCCGATGATGAGGGCGGCGACGACGCCGACGGTGCCGGCGTTGAAGAGCGCATTGACGCTCAACCCGTAGGCGGCGATGAGGACGGTGACCCCCATGAGCATCTTCCGGCGTCCGAGCCGCTCGGCGAGCGGACCGGAGACGACGGTGAAGATGCCGAAGAACACGACGCCGATGATGAGATAGGTGAGGAACTCGTTCTTCGCATACCCCAGCCCCGCGACGAAGCCCGCGGGATCGAAGGGCTTCCCTGCCGCCTCGGCGGCTGCCTCTGCCTGACCCACGGTCGCGGGCGAGGTGCCGTACGTGAGCGTGAACGCGGTCATGAAGTAGAAGATGACGTAGGTCGCGAGCATGATGAACGTGCCGAGCAGCAGCGGCAGCCAGCTGCCGGTGAAGACGCGGCCGATCGGGGCGCGCGAGATCTGCTGGCGCGCCTCGACGAGCTGGAACGCCGGGGTCTCCATGAGGGTGAGGCGGACATAGAGGCCGACGGCGACGAGGAGGGCGGAGAGCAGGAACGGGATGCGCCAACCCCACGACAGGAACGCCTCGGGTGAGATCCACGTGCTCAGCCCGACGAAGAGGAGGTTCGCGAGGATGAAGCCGACGGGGGCACCGAGCTGCGGGAATGTCCCCCAGATCGCGCGCTTGCCCGGAGGCGCGTTCTCCGTGGCGAGGAGTGCTGCACCCGACCATTCGCCGCCGAGTCCGACACCCTGGCTGAAGCGCAGAAGGACGAGGAAGAGCGGGGCGAGGACGACCCAGCCCGGCGTCGAGGCCGTGGGCAGGAGGCCGATGAGGAACGTGCCGATGCCCATGATGAGCAGGGACGCGATGAGCGTCTTCTTCCGGCCCACCCGGTCGCCGAAGTGGCCGAAGATGATCGACCCGACGGGGCGGGCGACGAAGGCGACGCCGAAGATCGCGAACGAGCTGAGCATCTGCGTCGTCGACGTCTGATTGGGGAAGAAGAGGGCGGGGAAGACGAGCGACGAGGCGGTCGCGTAGGCGTAGAAGTCGAAGAACTCGATCGTCGTGCCGACCATCGAGGCCGAGAGGACCTTGCCTCGGGTGTTGTTCTTCCGGGTCGCAGCGATCCGGTCGGACTCCGCTGCCGACTCCGCGCCGGGCTGTGTTTCAGTGGACATGTTCTCGTGTGCTCCGCGGTGGTGATGAGAGGAAGGCACGGGCGGTGGTGCTCGTGTCGGACGGACCGACAGTACGCCTGTCTCAGGAAGCACACAGTAATCGTCCCGGAAAGTGAGATTGTTCTGATGTCCGAGTATTTCGGGTCAGAATCCTTCCCTCGCCGAGGTGGTCGTCCTTCCCCCGCCGAGGCGGGGCCCGGGTCCGCCTCAGACGTCGAGCTTCGTCCGGTGGGAGGTGTGCGGGCCGCCTCGGCGGAGGGCGATCGCAATGCCGAGGACGATGAGTCCGGCGAGGCAGAGGCCGACCCCCACCCAGGCCGGCGCCCGGTAGCCGAGGCCCGCGGTGATGACGATGCCGCCGAGCCACGCGCCGAGGGCGTTGGCGAGGTTGAACGCGGCATGGTTCATCGCCGCCGCCAGGCTCGGGGCATCGGTCGAGTCGCGGAGCAGTCGCATCTGGAGGGCCGTGGTGATCATCGAACCGGCGATGCCGATGAAGAAGAGGGCGACGATCGCGATCGCCGCGAGCTGCGTGAACGCGCCGAAGATCGAGAGCACGATCGCCGAGAGGACCATGCCGGCGACCCCGGAGCGCTCGATCGACTTGTCGACGAGTGGCCCGGCGATGAGGGAGCCCGCGGTCATCCCGAGGCCGTAGACGGCGAGCACCCAGGGGATCGCGGTGCCGGGGACGTGGGCGACCTCGGTCATCGTCGGGGTGATGTAGGTGTAGACGGCGAACATGCCGCCGAAGCCGACGGAGCCGGCGACGAGGGTGAGGATGATCTGCGGCCTCGCCAGGGCCTTCATCTCCCCGCGGGCAGACGGCGCCTGGCTCAGCCGCACCTTCGGCACGGCGATGGCGACCATGATGACGGTGAGGACGCCGAGGGCGGCGACGAGGGCGTAGGCGCTGCGCCAGCCGAAGGCGTTGCCGAGCGCCGCGGCGACGGGGACGCCGACGATGTTCGCGATCGTCAGGCCGAGCATGACGCGGGCCATCGCCCGTCCACGTCGATTGAGTGGCACGAGAGAGGCGGCGACGATCGCACCGATGCCGAGGTAGGCGCCGTGGGGCAGGCCGCTGACGAAGCGGGCGATGTTGAACGTCGCCGGGTTCGGCGCGAGCATCGAGGCGACGTTGCCGAGGGCGAAGAGGCCCATGAGGCAGAGCAGGAGCACCTTGCGGTCCATGTGCGCGGCGATCGTCGTGATGAGCGGCGCCCCGACGACGACGCCGAGGGCGTAGAGCGAGACGGCGTGCCCCGCCTCGGGGACGGTGATGTCGAGTTCCGCGGCGATGTGCGGCAGCAGACCCATCGTCGCGAACTCGGTGACGCCGATGCCGAAGGCGCCGATCGCGAGCGCGAAGACGGCGAACTTATACGTGCTGCGGGGCACAGGGGCATCGCTCATGGCTGTCCTCTGGACTGGGGTGCGGGTGAGGTCGTGGGCGGCAGGGGCGCTCGCCGCAACCGAACCAGCCTAGTGGCCAGGGCTCGGCGCGGGAAGTCCCGGTCGTCACAATGTGAGCGGTCGAACAGGCGCCGCTGTGTCAGTGCACCGGGCTGCCGTGTCAGCGGTCGGGTCTACGCTGAGGGTGGTCGAGGCAGTTTCGAGAGGAGTGGGCCATGGGTGAGAGCGTTGCCGCGGATCCGCACGCCGCGGACCCCGAACCGCCGCCGGGCGGGCAGCGGACGTTCCTCCATGTCCTCGTCAACACGGCGATCGCGAACGTGACGACGAGCTTCCTCTGGTTCGCGCTCACCTTCTGGGTCTACGTCGAGACGCGCTCGGTGCTCGCCACCGGTGTCATCGGAGGGGCGTACATGCTCCTCGTCGCCGTCTTCTCGATGTTCTTCGGCACCGTCGTCGACCGGTTCCGCAAACGCCGGGTCATGGTCACCGCGACCGCGGGCACCCTCGTCCTCTTCGCGCTCACCGGGCTCATCTACCTTTCCGTGCCCGACGCCGTCCTCCTCGACGTGGCCGGGCCGTGGTTCTGGGTCTTCAGCCTCGTCATGCTCGCCGGCGCCGTCGTCGAACAGCTGCGCGGCATCGCGCTGTCGACGACCGTGTCCCTGCTCGTGCCCGGGCCGAGGCGGGCCAACGCGAACGGCCTCGTCGGCACCGTCCAGGGTCTCGGCTTCCTCGTCACCTCCGTGTTCAGCGGCCTGGCGATCGGCTACCTCGGGATGGGCTGGTCGATCCTCATCGCCGTCGTGTGCATCGCGCTCTCGCTTGCCCACCTGCTCACCCTCCGGATCCCCGAACCGGTCATCGTCCGCGCCGAGGGACAGCCCGGCTGGGTCGACATCCGAGGGGGCCTCGCCGCGGTCCTCGCCGCTCCTGGGCTCTTCGCTCTCGTCCTCTTCACGACGCTGAACAACCTCGTCGGCGGCGTCTACATGGCGCTCATGGACCCCTACGGCATCGAGGTCTTCGGCACCGTCCAGACCTGGGGCATCGCGCTCGCGGTCGTCTCGACGGGCTTCATGGTCGGCGGCGCCCTGGTCGCGAAGTTCGGGCTCGGGCGCAACCCGATCCGCACCATGCTTCTGCTCTGCTGCCTCATCGGCGCCCTCGGAGCGGTCTTCGCGATCCGGGAGGCGTGGCTGCTCTACGGGCTGGGCATGCTCGGGTTCTTCATCGTCCTGCCCGCCGTCGAAGCCGCCGAACAGACCGTCATCCAGCGGGTCGTGCCCTACCGCCAGCAGGGACGGGTGTTCGGCTTCGCAATGACCTTCGAAGCCGCGGCAGCCCCGATCACCGCATTCCTCATTGCCCCGCTCGCGGAGTTCTGGATCATCCCCTACATGGACTCACCCGCAGGTGAGGACCGCTGGGGCTGGCTGCTCGGAACCGGGGAGGTCCGTGGGATCGCGCTCGTCTTCGTGTGGTCGGGAGTGATCTCGATCCTCCTCGCCCTCGCGGCCTTCGGCACCCGCGCCTACCGGATGCTCTCGACCCAGTACCGGGAGGTCGCGGCGAACGACGAGACGGTCGTCGCCGAGGACAGCGACCCCGCGGCCGGCGACCGGACCGCCTGAGTCCTCACTCGAGTCCCTCAGCGTCAACTTCGGCCAGCGCCTCGGAGGCGACGGCGAAGGCGGTGTTGGCAGCGGGCACGGAGCAGTAGATTGCCGACTGGAGGAGGACCTCCTTGATCTCGTCACGGCTGAGCCCGTTGCGCAGGGCGGCTTTGACGTGCATCTTCAGCTCGGCCTCGTGGCCGCCGGCGACCATCGCGGTAAGCGTGATCGCCGAGCGCATCCGGCGGTCGAGTCCCGGCCGGGTCCAGATCTCTCCCCACGCGAAGCGGGTGATGAGGTCCTGGAAGTCGGCGGTGAAGTCGGTGACCGCCGCGTTCGCACGGTCGACGTGGGCGTCGGAGAGGACCGCGCGGCGCACCCGCATGCCCGCGGCCCACACCTCGTCTCGGTCGGCATCGCGGGGTCCCGACTCGGTCGGCAGTCCCGCCGCATCGTCCGCCTCGCCGACGGCCGTCACCCCGTCGGAGAACCGACCGGCGAGGAAGTCGGCGAGCAGCGCCGCGGTGAGCGCAGGTGCCTCGATGGGCACGAGGTGGGCTGCGCCCTCGATGACCTCGAGATGGGACTCGCGCACGCCCGAGGCGATCTCGGCGAGCTTCGGCGGCGGCGTCGGCTTGTCCTCAGACCCGGCGACGGCGAGGACGGGGAGAGCGATATCCGGCAGCCGATCTCGGATGTCGAAGTCGGCGAGGGTGAAGCACAGGGCGGCGTAGGAGAACCGGTCGGCGTCCTGGAGGGAGTGGAGGAGTGCGGCCGAGGCCTCCGGCTCCCGCTCCATGAACCCGGGAGCGAACCAGCGCTCGGCCGAGCCGATGACCTGCGTCGGGGTGCCCGAGATCGCGACGGTCTCCGCCCGCTCCTCCCAGCCCTCGCGTTCGCCGATCTTCGCCCCCGTGCAGAAGGCGGCGACGCGGTCGAAGCGCGTCGGGTGGTCGAGGGCGAGCTGGAGGGAGAGGGCCCCGCCGATCGAATCCCCAGCCACGGAGACCCTGGCGTCGGGGGCGGCGACGTCGGGCAGGACGCGGTCGAGGGTTGCGAGCACCGCCTCGGCGAGGTCGGTCATCGTCACCGTCGGCACGTCCGAGCGGACGGTCCCCGCGGGGACGTCGAGAGCGGGGGAGCGGCCGTGGCCGGGCAGGTCGATGCCGACGACGGCGGTATCCGGGGTGAGCCGTGCGAACTCCTCGGCCGCCGTCTGCCACAGCGCGCCCACGGAGGTGCCGAGGGAGGGGAGGACGACGAGCGCCGAGGCGGCGGGGGTCGTCGGGGCGGTGAGGACAGAGGCGGTGAGTTCCACGGTGGTCGCTTTCGTCGGGGCTGTGCAGGTCAGGGCTGTGCAGGTCAGGTCAGTGCTGATCAGGTCGGGGGTTGCGCTCGGCGATCGTCGCGATGATCGTCTGCCGGATGTCCTCGGCCTCGCCGAGGCTGTTCTCCGGGGCGAAGAATCCCTCGACATCCGGTGGGGTCGGGTCGTCCGACGACCCGGACGACTGCGCGAGAGCGTGTCGCAGCCGCTGCTCCGGGTCACCGCCCGGGGCGGTGATCTCCGCGATCTGCGCCTTCGTCAGGCGGTCGCCGAAGACGGTCGTCACCTTCTCCGCGAAGATGCCGGGACTTGCGGCGTCGAGATTGGTCCGCATCCGCGCCGCGTCCGCGCTCAGTCCGGCCACCGTCTCCTCGAGGAGGGTGAGCGAGGACAGGGCGAGCGTCATGAGCTCGGCCAGGGTCGGCCATTCGGCGTGCCAGGCTCCGTCGGAGCGCTCCTCGACCGCCTCGGCGGCCGTCGTCACCAGGGTCGCCATCGCGCCGGGCACGCGCATCCCGTTGCGGTGGAGGAGGACCGCCGAGGTGGGGTTGGTCTTCTGCGGCATCGCCGAGGATCCGCCGGTCGCCGCCAGGCGCAGCTCCCCGACCTCGGGGCGGGTGCCGATGAGGACGTCGCGGGCGATCGAGGAGCCGACGGTCACGCACTGCGTGAAGTGGGTCCCCCACGTCAGCACGCGGACGCGGTCGGTGTGCCACGGCACCGGCACCGCGGCCAGTGCGGCATCGGGTCCGCGCAGCTGGACCTGGAACTCCCGGAGGAGGACCTCGGTGCGCTCGCCGGCGAACTCCCGGATCGCCGCCCGGGTCCCTGCCGCGCCTCCAACCTGGACGGAGTCGATGACAGGCGTCAGCCGCCTGACTTCGTCGACCTCGGCCGCCCATGTCGCGACCCGCAGCCCGAAGGTCGTCGGCAGGGCCGGCTGGGTGAGCGTGCGGGCGAGGCAGAGGGTCTCGGCGTGGGCGTCGGAGAGCGCGACGAGCCGGGCGCTGATCCCCTCGAGTGCGGCCTGCGTCTGCCGGACGGCTCGGGAGACGAGGACACCGAGGGCGGAGTCGAGGACGTCCTGGCTCGTCAGGCCCCGATGGACGATGCGACCGGTCGCGGGGGCGAGGCGGGATCGGACTGCGGTGAGGAACGGGATGACGGGGTTGCCGCCGGCCTCGGCGTCGGCGGCGAGGGTCTCGAGCGCGGTCGCATCGGCGGCCAGCGACCACGCGCTCGCCTCGATGGCCTCGACCGCCTCGGTCCGCTGATCGGCGGAGATGAGGCCGGCGGCCGACTGCGCGTTCACCCATGCCGCCTCGACGTCGCCGATGGCCGTGATGAGTGCCGCGTCGTCGATGCTCTCAGCCCCCCGGAGGTCGCCGGGGGCGAAGAGGAGGCGGGTGTGGGCCACCGGGTCGCTCATGCGGTCTCTTTCGTCGATGCTCGGTGCTGCCTCAGTCGTCGTGGCTGGGGAAGCGGAGGAACGGGGTCTCGTCCTCACCCTGCAACCGTATGTCGAAACGCAGGGATCCGTCAGCCTCCCGGACGGCGATGAGACGCTGCCGCTCCGCAGACTCCAGTGAGCTGAGGAGCGGATCGGTCGCGTGCGCCTCGGTGTCCTCGGGGAGGTAGACGCGGGTGAAGAGCCGGTTGAGCAGGCCCCGGGCGAAGACGACGACGCTGATGAACCGGGCCCGTCCCGCCTCGGTGGGGCCGGGTTCGACGGTCGAGAAGCTGAAGCGTCCTTCGGGGTCGGCCGCACACCGGCCGAAGCCGGTGAAGGTGAACCCGTCGCGGCGCAGGGACCCGGTCCTGAGAACGACGGTCCCGGTCTCGTCAGGCTGCCAGATCTCGAGGATCGCGTCGGGCACGGGGTCTCCGGCCCCGTCGTAGACGACGCCGTGGAGCTCCACGGCCCGGCTGGAACCCGGCGGGACGAGTTCTCGGTCGCCGGGGTAGGGCAGGGCGTAGCCGTAGAAGGGCCCGACGGTCTGGCCGGGGGTGGGGGTGAGGCGCGTCTGCTCAGTCATGGTCTTCCTCTTCCATCCAGGTGCGGTTCGACCCGGTGAGCACGATGTCCCACTGGTAGCCCATGAGGTACTCGTGTTCGGTGAGGTCGTGGTCGTAGGTCGCGATGAGGCGCTGCCGGGCCTTCTCGTCGGTGATCGACTGATAGATCGGATCGAGGGCGAAGAGCGGGTCACCCGGGAAGTACATCTGCGTGACCATCCGCTGCGTGAACTCCGAGCCGAAGAGCGAGAAGTGGATGTGGGCCGGCCGCCACGCATTGTGGTGGTTCTTCCACGGGTAGGGGCCCGGCTTGATCGTGAGGAACGAGTACGACCCGTCGGGGCCGGTGAGCGTGCGGCCGACACCGGTGAAGTTCGGGTCGATCGGGGCCGGATGCTGGTCGCGCTTGTGGATGTAGCGTCCCGCCGAGTTCGCCTGCCAGATCTCGACGAGCTGACCGGCCACGGGGCGGCCGTCGCCGTCGAGGACCCTGCCGGTCACGCGGATGCGCTCACCGATCGGCTCCCCGCCGTGCTGGACGGTGAGGTCGGATTCGAGGATGCCGATGTCGCGGTGGCCGAAGGCGGGGGAGTGGAGTTCGATCGTCTCCGGGTCGGTGTGGCGCAGGTCCTTCGTCGGGTGGCGCAGGAGGGATGACCGGTAGGGCAGGTAGTCGAGTCGCGGCTGCGTTTCGGCCGGGGCTCCGCCGGCAACGGCGTCACGGTATTCGGTGCCGATCGCATCGATCTCGGCGCTCAGGGTCGCCTGCGACTCCGCGGCATCGTCGGGACCGGGGACTCTCGTCGCACTCATGATCGGGCCTCTCTTCTCTCGTGGTCAGGTCTCTCGTGGTTTAGGGAACTGGTCAGCCGTGCGGCCATCCGGTGTAGCACTCGGCGAGGTAGCGTCGGCCGTGCTCGGAGTCGAGCAGGGAGGTGAGCTCGCCGAGGCTGCGCTTCGTCTCGAAGGCATCCGCGGTCGGGTCGGTGTGGAGCATCCGCGTCATCTGGTAGGAGAAGTTCTGCGCCTTCCACACCCGCTTCGTCGCCGTCGTCGAGTACCGGGCGAGCGCCTCGGCGTCGGAGTCGCGCAGCGCCGCGACCAGCGCGGGGGCGAGGACGGCGACGTCGGCGAAGGCGAGGTTGAGTCCCTTCGCCCCGGTCGGGGGCACGGTGTGGGCGCTGTCGCCGGCGAGGAAGAGGGAGCCGTGCTGCATCGGTTCGGTGACGGCCGAGCGGAAGGGGAGGACGACCTTGTCCGTGATCGGTCCTGTCTTGAGTTCGAACCCGTCGGGGCCTGCGACTCGGGCCTGGAGTTCGGTCCAGATGCGGTCGTCGGACCAGTCGTCGGGATCCGTTCCCGGGTCGGCCTGGAAGTACATGCGCTGGACGTCGGCACTACGCTGGGAGATGAGCGCGAAGCCGCGGTCCGAGCGGGAGTAGATGAGGACCTCGTGGCTCGGCGGGGCCTGGCAGAGGATCCCGAACCAGGCGAACGGGTACTCGTGGAAGAAGCGTTGCCTCGAGGCCTCGGGGATCGACGCGCGCGACGGGCTGCGGGAGCCGTCGGCGCCGACGACATAGCGGGCGGAGATGCTCAGCTGCTCACCGTCCTCGGTGACCGCGCGGACGGACGGGGAGGTCGAGTCGATGTCGGCGAGGCGAGTGTCGGTGACCGAGTAGAAGGTCGGGCTGCCGGTCCGGGCACGGGCGGCGGCGAGGTCGACGAAGGCCTCGTTCTGCGGGTAGAGCCACACGGACTCCCCGACGAGGGAGGGGAAGTCGAGAGGGTGGCTGATCCCGTCGACGCGGACGTCGATGCCGTCGTGGCGATGGCCTGCGGAGTGGACACGGGAGTCGATGCCCGGAGTCTCGAGCATCCGGACCGAGGCGGCTTCGAGGATGCCGGCACGATGGGTGGCGGCGATGTCGTCACGGCTGCGGTTGTCGATGACGACCGAGTCGATGCCCGCGGCGTGGAGCAGGTGGGCGAGCATGAGCCCCGCGGGTCCTGCGCCGACGATCGCGACGTCGGTGTGGAGATCTGGCACCGTGGCCTCCTTGCCTGTGTGGGTGATCCCAGTGTGCTCTGGGCCACTCCGCTGCCGCGAGGGCGTTCCCATTGAACGGAAAAGAGATCCTTGACGTCGTCGTGCAGATTGCTCAACAATGGAGGGCGTTGTCCATCGAATCCGTATCTCGTTACCAGACTGTATGAACGATCGGTGCGGAGGCGATGCTCAACAGTCTCCGCCTCCCGGTGTGTGCCGGGAGGCCTCCCACAGAAGGACCACTCATGATCATCACCGGACTCGTCGTCGGTCTGCTCCTCGGTTTCGTCCTCCAGCGAGGGCGCTTCTGCGTCACCGGCGCGTTCCGCGACCTCACTTTGACGGGGAACACGCGATGGTTCTCCGCCCTCATCGTCATCATCGCCGTCCATGCGGTCGGACTCGCGCTGCTCACCTCTCTCGGCATCATCGCCCCGGAGGCGACGGCCTTCCCGTGGCTCGCATCGATCCTCGGCGGGCTGATCTTCGGGTTCTCGATGATCCTCGCCGGCGGCTGCGCGACGGGGACCTACTACCGGGTCGGTGAGGGCCTCGTCGGCAGCTGGATGGCGCTCATCTTCTTCGCCCTCACCGCCGCCGTGATGAAGACCGGTCCTGCGGCCGGGCTGACCGACGGGCTGCGGTCGATCACGGTCGCCGACGGGTCGCTGCCGGCGACGACCGGTCTGAGTCCGTGGGTGTTCGCCGTCGTCCTCTCCGGTATCGCGGTGTGGCTGACGATCCGCCACAATCGGAAGCTCGGAACGCCGGTGGCGACTCTGCCTCCGCGGAAGACGGGGCTGGCGCATCTGCTCACCGAGAAGCGCTGGAATCCGTTCGCGACAGCGGTCGTCATCGGCATCATCGCCACGGTCGCGTGGCCTCTGTCGGCGGCGACGGGACAGAACTCGGGGCTGGGCATCACGACTCCATCGGCGAATCTCGTCGCGTTCTTCGCGACGGGCGACCTCACCCTCGTCGACTGGGGAGTCATGCTCGTCATCGGCATCCTCGTCGGCTCCTTCATCGCGGCGAAGGCCTCCGGGGAGTTCCGGGTGCGCGTGCCCGATCGGGACACGCTCCTCAAGGCCATCGTCGGCGGAGTCGGCATGGGCATCGGCGCGGCGATCGCCGGGGGATGCACCGTCGGCAACGCGATGGTCTCGACCGCACAGTTCGAATACCAGGGATGGGTGGCGACGTTCTTCATGATCGTCGGCGCAGGAATCGCTGCGAAGGCCACCATCAGTCCACGAAGCACAGCGGGAGCTCCGGTGCCCGCGGAAAGCAGGACAGCATGAAGCAGATCCTCGAGACCAACGGGCTCGTCTGCCCCTTCCCTCTCGTCGAGGCCAAGGACGCGATCGGGCAGCTGAGCGCAGGCGACGAACTCGTCATCAACTTCGACTGCACCCAGGCCACCGAGGCGATCCCGCAGTGGGCAGCCGAGAACGGCTACCCGGTCACCCACTTCGACCGCACCGGCGACGCCTCGTGGACGATCACCGTCCAAAAGGCGTAGCCCCTGACTAGACTCGCCGTATGAGGATCACGGTACTCGAAGGCGACATCACCACGGTCCACGCCGACGCGATCGTCAACGCGGCGAACTCGAGCCTCCTCGGCGGAGGCGGCGTCGACGGGGCGATCCACCGCGCTGCGGGGCCGAGCCTGCTCGAGGAGGCCCGCGAGATCCGGCGGACGACGCATCCGCGGGGACTGCCTCCCGGTCAGGCCGTCGCGACCGGGGCCGGCGACCTCCCCGCGCGCTGGGTCATCCACACGGTCGGCCCCAACCGCAATGCCGGGGAGGCCGACCCCGAGGTGCTCGAGTCGTGCTTCGAGTCGAGCCTCAACCTCGCCGAGGAGCTCGGGGCGACCACGATTGCGTTCCCCGCGATCGGCGGCGGGGTCTACGGGTGGTCGCCCCGGGACGTCGCCGAGGCGGCGGCCTCCGTCATCGTCGACGGCCGGGCCCGCGGGCGCTGGGACTCGATCGCCGAAGTCCAGTTCGTCCTCTTCTCCGACACGATGACGAGCGTGTTCTGCCAGGTCTTCGACCACGACCAGTGGTGAGGGGGAGTCATGAAGGTCCACAGCATCATCGCCGATCTGCCGGTGCCCGACATCGACGGTGCCAAGGAGTTCTATGCCGACTACCTCGGACTGTCGACGGAGGAGTTCAACCTCGGCTGGGTCGCCCGGTTCACCTCCCCGGAGACCGGCGCGCACCTCCAGGTCGTGACCAAGGATGCGACGTCCCCGGTCGATGCCGTCGTCTCGGTCAAGGTCGACGATGTCGGCGCCGCCTTCGCCGAGGCGGTCGACCGCGGGTATGAGATCGTCCACCCGCTCACCGACGAGGAATGGGGAGTCCGCCGCTTCTTCGTCCGCGCCCCCGACGGCAACGTCCTCAACATCGTCGCCCACCGGGAGTAGGGGGCGCTAGGCTCAGGACATGCCCCTTGCCCTCATCACCGGTGCCGCTCGGGAGAACAGCATCGCCGCCGGCATCGTGCCCCGATTGCGCGTCGACGGCTGGACCGTCGTCACGAGCGACCTCGAGAATGCCGACTACGCGTGCGATCTCGCGACGCCGACCGGACCCGAGGAGCTCATCGCGGCGGTGAGGGCCGACCACGGCACGATCGACGCGCTCGTCCTCTCCCACGCCCACGACGTCGAATCCGGAATCCTCGACACGAGTGCCGAGAGCTTCGACGCCCACCTCGCCGTCAACGCGCGGGCGAGCCTCCTCCTCATCGCCGACTTCGCCCGTCAGGTCTCCGATGGCGGCGGCGCGATCGTCGCCTTCACCAGTGACCACACCACGGGCAACCTCCCCTACGGGGCGTCGAAGGGCGCGCTCGACCGCATCGTCATCTCCGCGGCCCGCGAGCTCGGCCCCAAGGGGATCTCGGCGAACGTCGTCAATCCCGGCCCCATCGACACGGGGTGGATGGACGAGGAGCTGCGGTCGTCGCTGCGCCCGCACCAGCCGCTCGGGCGCCTCGGCACTCCAGGCGACATCGCCGGCGTCGTCGCCTTCCTCCTCTCACCCGAGGGGCGGTGGGTCTCCGGTCAGCTGTTCGGCGCCGACGGTGGGTTCTCGGCCCGGTACTGAGCGCCGCCTCGGCGGGCTCACCCCTCGTCGCGGGTGAGTCTGAGGAGGAGGCGGAGGAGTTCGCCGTCGGAGTCGTCGTCCTCCGCGGGACTGTCGACATCGTGGACCTCGGCGTGGAGCTGCTCCATCTTGCGATCAAGCTCCCCGGCGGCGTTCGCTGCCCTGGTGAGTTCCTCGACGAGGCGGTCGGGCACGTCACCTTGGTACTTGTAGTGGATCTTGTGCTCGAGGCTCGCCCAGAAGTCCATCGCGATCGTGCGCACCTGCACCTCGCAGACGATCGGCACCGGCCCAGCGGTGAGGAACACCGGGATCTCGAGGATCGCGTGCAGACTCTTGTACCCGTTCGGCTTGGGGTGGGCGATGTAGTCCTTGATCTCGATGATCCGCACGTCGTTCTGCGAGGTGAGCGTCTCGAGCACGCGGTACGTGTCGGCGATGAAGCTGCACGTGATGCGGATGCCGGCGATGTCGGTGATGTTCGCCGTGATCGCGTCGATCTCGAGCGGCAGGCCCCGGCGCGTGATCTTCTCGATGAGGCTGCGCGGGGACTTCACCCGCGAGCTGATGTGTTCGATCGGGTTGTAGCGGTGGAGGTGGAGGAACTCCTCGCGGAGGATCGAGACCTTCGTGAGCATCTCATCGATCGCGAACTGGTGGTGCATGAGCATGCGCGAGAAGTCGGTGCGCAGGCGCCGGACCCGCTCGGCTTGGCCTGGGGTGAACGGGTCTGCGGGGGTGGCCATCGACGCTCCTGGGGTTCGCATTCCTCACCGGGTGCGAGGACGCTGTCAGTCTACGACGGCCGGTGCGGGGGTTCCCGTGTTGCCGGGAATGTGATTGAGTCAGCTCAAGGAGGAGTGATGGGAAAAGTGGCATGGGGCTTCTCGTGCTCGCTCGACGGGTTCATCGCCGGACCCGGCCACGACATGTCGTGGCTTTCGGCAGCCGAACCGCTCGTCGACGGCACCACCGAGGCGATGGCCGCGCAGGTCGCCGTCATCATCTCCGGCCGCCGCGGCTACGACGCGGCCAAGTCCCAGGCCGAGATCCGCGACGAGATGACCGCGGAGGCCTACGGCGGCGCGTGGTCGGGCACCGAGTTCGTCCTCACCCACCGGCCCGAGGAGCTCGCCGATGACCCGTCGGTCATCCCCCTCGACTGCTCCATCGCCGAGGCGGTCGAGCGTGCCCAGGTCATCGCGGGTGAGCGGGACATTCAGATCATCAGCGCCGACATCGCCCGGCAGGCGCTCGAGGCCGACCTCATCGACGAACTCCAGTACTTCTCCGTGCCCGTCTTCCTCGGCGACGGGGTCCGGATCTTCGATGTCCCCGGCGGTCGGCGCCTCGACTGGGAGCTCGTCGACATCGACGAGGCGAATCCGCGCAGCTTCGGCAGAACCTACCGCCCCAAGGGCCGTGCGGCGTACCGTTGAGGCATGTGCCGGAACATCCGAACCCTCCACAACTTCGAACCCGCCGCCACCTCGGACGAGGTCCACGCCGCGGCCCTGCAGTACGTGCGCAAGATCGCGGGGACGACGAAGCCCTCGCAGGCCAACGCCGAGGCCTTCGACGCAGCCGTCGAGGAGATCGCCCACGCCACCCAGCACCTCCTCGATGCGCTCGTGACGAATGCCCCGCCGAAGAACCGTGAGGTCGAGGCCGAGAAGCGCCGGGCGAGGTACGCCGCCCGCGCGTGAGCTCACTCGCCCGCCCGGGTCCCCTGGGCGATGAGGTCCTGCGTGATCCCCGCCGAGGCGGTCCGCAGTGCCTGCATGATCGCAGGCATCCCGACATTGCGCTCGGAGTCGACGACGACGCCGAGGCCGGCGATCGTCAGCCCGCTGCCGTCGAAGACAGGCACCGCGATCCCCGTGGTGCCCTCGTCGATGTGTCCGACGAGCTCGGCCCGATGGTAGGTCCTGATCGTCTGGAGCATCCGGCGCAGGATCGTCGGATCCGTCGTCGTGTGCTCGGTGAAGGCCGAGAGGGGACCGCGCAGGTACGCTTCGCGCACGTGACGGGGAGCGTGGGCGAGGAGGACGAGACCGCACGACGAGGCATGGGCGGGCAGACGTCCTGCGGTGCGGGAGCGGTGGACGACCGCGCTCGGCTTCGACATCCGTTCGACGAAGAGGACCTCGCGTTCGCGGAGGATCCCCAACTGCGTGTTCTCCCCGACGAAATCGTGGAGGTTGGTCATGTGCGGGCGGGCCAGGGAGGCGAGCTCGACGGCGTCGGAGGCGCGGTTCGACAGCTCCCACATCCCCACCCCGATGCGGATCCTCCCCGACGGATCCCGCTGCAGGAGGTCGTGGCGCATCATGTCGTTGATGAGGCGATAGGCCGTCGACTTCGGCAGCTGCGCCCGCGCCGAGAGCTCGTCGGTGCTCAGCGACGGGTGGTCCGGATCGAAGGAGCTGAGGACGCGGACGAGTCGATCGATCATCGAATCGCCCGATGGTGAGTTCGCCATGTCAGCCATCGTAGCTGCGCAGCGGTCCGCTTCCCAATGAATGAAACACTTCTCGCTCTCGGTGGTGCGCGTCACTATCGTGGCAAGCAGTGCGGTGCGCACCGCGGATCCGCGGTGCGCACGGCAGCCATCCTGGTCCCGCCTCAAAGGAGAGCAGCGTCGATGACGACGGTCTCGGTCCGACACGCAGTCCACGAACTCATGGCCTTTCACGGCATGTCCACGGTCTTCGGCAACCCCGGTTCGAACGAGCTGCCGTTCCTCAAGGACCTGCCGGCCCACTACGTCCTCGGACTCGGCGAGAGCTCCGTCGTCGCCATGGCCGACGGCTACTCGCAGATCACCGACCGACCCACCCTCGTCAACCTCCACGCTGCATCCGGGACCGGCAACGGACTCGGTGCGCTGACGAATGCGACCATCTCCCGGTCGAAGCTCGTCCTCACCGCCGGCCAGCAGGTCCGGGACATGGTCGGCCCCGAGGTCATGCTCGCCAATGTCCGGGCCACCGCCCTGGCCGCGCCGCTCGTCCACCAGTCCCTCGAACCGCTCTCGGCCGCCGATGTGCCCCGCGCGTTCTCCCAGTCCGTCTTCGCCGCTGAGGCCGGACCCGTCTACCTCTCCGTGCCCTACGACGACTGGGACGCCGAGGTGCCCGCTGCCGTCATCGACCAGCTCTCTCGAACCGTCGCCTCAGGTGAGACCGTCGATGCGCAGACCGTTGCCGAGCTGCACTCCCGTCTGCTCGAGGCGAACGACCCCGTCCTCGTCCTCGGTCCCGACGTCGACGACCCCCGCGCCTGGGAGTCCTCCATCGCACTCGCCGAGGCGCTCGATACTCCTGTCTGGGCCGCGCCCTCCCTTCCCCGGCTGCCCTTCCCCAACCAGCATCCGCTCTTCCGCGGGGTCCTGCCAGCATCCATCGCCGGCATCGGGGAGATCCTCGGAGCCCACGACCTCGCGCTCGTCATCGGTGCCCCCGTCTTCCGCTATCACCAGTGGCAGCCCGGCGAGTACCTGCCCGAGTCGACGACGCTCATCCAGATCGGCGATGACCCGGCCGCCGCGGCCCGCGCCCCGTTCGGCGACGCCGTCCTCGCCGATCCCGTGGCCCTCGTCCGCGCCCTCGCCGAGGCGGTCGCCCCCGCACCCCACACCGTGAGCGAGTGGACGGCCGAGATCGACCCGCCGGTCACCTCGGCGAGTGAGGGAACCCTCCACCCCGAGGAGGTCTTCGCGACCCTGCGGGAGGAGCTGCCGAAGGACACTCGGTTCGTCGTCGAATCGACATCGACGAACGCCGCCTTCTGGGCGCAGATGGACCTGCGCGAGCCCGGCTCCTACTTCTTCCCCGCCTCGGGAGGCCTCGGCTGGGGTCTGCCCGCCTCCATGGGCATCGCGCTCGCCGACTCCGATCGCCCGGTCGTCGCGATCATCGGCGACGGATCGGCCCACTACTCGATCGCCGCCCTGCGCACCGCCGTCGACGAGGGCATCGAGCTGACCATCGTGGTGCTGCGCAACGGTTCGTACGCGGCACTGGACTGGTTCGCAGGCATGCTCGGCGTCGACAAGGCACCGGGACTCGACCTCGGCGAGGTCGACTTCGTCTCGATCGCCCGCGGCTACGGAATGACCGCCCACCACGCCGACGACAGCGCTGACCTCGCCCGACTCCTGGGTGAGGCGTCCGGACCCACGCTCATCGAGGTGAGCACCGAGAAGACCCGACCCGAGAAGAAGTAAGAGGAGACCACGATGAGCACGGACACGTTCCTCGGCACCGACTGGCACGGATCGATCTTCACCGGGGCGTGGAGCCCAGGCGGAGGCGAGACCTACCCTGTCGTCGAACCCGCGACAGGTCAGACCCTGGCCGAGATCGGTGCGGCGAGCGCCGACGACGTCTACGCGGCGGCCGCCCGCGCCGCCTCCGCCCAGAAGCAGTGGGGGAGGACGACCCCGGCGGAGAAGGCGGCGGTGCTGCGCCGGGCCGGTGACCTCTGGGCCGAGCACGCCGCGGAGATCGGCGAGTGGATCGTCCGCGAATCCGGGGCGATCCAGCCCAAGGCCGACCTCGAGACGACGATGGCCACGCAGATCTGCTTTGAATCGGCGAGCCTGCCCAGCCACCCGAAGGGCGAGGTGCTGCCCTCGAACGAACCGCGCTGGTCGTTCTCCAGGCGCCTGCCCGCCGGAGTCGTCTCGGTCATCGCACCGTTCAACTTCCCGCTCATCCTCTCCATCCGCTCGGTCGCGCCTGCGCTCGCCCTCGGCAATGCCGTCCTCCTCAAACCCGACCCGCGCACCGCGGTCTCCGGTGGCGTGACCCTGGCCCGGATCTTCGCCGAGGCGGGACTCCCTGAGGGGCTCCTCCAGGTTCTGCCCGGAGGCCGGGACGTCGGCGAAGCCGTCGTCGACGCCCCCGAGGTCTCGGTCATCTCCTTCACCGGGTCGACCGCGGCGGGGCGGAAGGTCGGTGAGGCGGCCGGTCGCCTCCTCAAGCGCTGCCACCTCGAACTCGGCGGGAACAATGCGCTCATCGTCCTGCCCGGTGCCGATCTGGCGGCGGCCACCTCGGCGGGGGCCTTCGGATCCTGGATGCACCAGGGGCAGATCTGCATGACGACGGGCCGTCACCTCGTCCACGACAGCCTCTACGACGACTACGTCGGCGCCCTGTCCGAGCGCGCCCGGAACCTGCCGGTCGGCAACCCCGCCGCCGAGGAGGTGGCGCTCGGGCCGATCATCGACGAAGGGCAGCGGAGACGGGTTCGGGACATCATCGACAAAGCCCAGGCCGACGGCGCACGCCTGGCCGCGGGAGGGGCGGGGGAGGGGGCGTTCGTGCCGCCGACCGTGCTCGCCGACCTCACGCCGACGAACCCGGCGTGGACGCAGGAGATCTTCGGCCCGGTCGCCCCGGTCGGACGCTTCTCGACGCTCGAGGAGGCGGCCGAACTCGTCAACGCGAGCGAATACGGGCTCTCGCTCGGCATCCTCGGCGATGTCGGGATGGCGCTCGAACTCGCCGACCTCGTCGACACGGGCAAGGTCCACATCAACGAGCAGACCGTCTCCGATGAAGCCAACGTCCCCTTCGGCGGGATGAAGGACTCCGGCAACGGATCCCGCTTCGGCGGGGCGCAGGCGAACATCGAGGCCTTCACCGAGACCCAGTGGGTGACGATGCGCCCGGAGATCGCTGCGTACCCGTTCTGATCCCTGCCACCGCCTGGCCCGACCACACGACCGGAGACACCGATGTCCGCACCCGCCGCCCCCTCCCTGCGCCCTGCCGGGGAGACCCGCTGGCCCGCCGTTCTGTGCTGGCTCGCCGTCGCCCTCGAGGGCTTCGACCTCGTCGTCCTCGGCGCCGTCATTCCCCAGCTGCTCGCCACCGGCGCGCTCGGATTCACCCCGGAGGGGGCGACCCTCGCGGCGACGATGAGCCTCGTCGGCGTCGGCCTCGGGGCCGCAGGCGTCGGACCGATCGTCGACCGGGTGGGCAGGCGCTGGACGATCATCGTCTGCGTGATCGTCTTCTCCGTGTTCACCCTCCTCGTCGCGTTCGCCCCGAACGTCGCCCTCTTCACGCTCTTCCGGTTCATCGCCGGGCTCGCTCTGGGCGCGGTCATGCCGAGCTGCCTCGCCTACATCAGCGAGCACAACCGCTCCGGCAGGACGGGGAAGGCGACGACCCTGACGATGACCGGGTACCACGCGGGTGCCGTCGCGATCTCCCTGCTCGCCGTCTTCTACTCCCACAACTGGCATCTGCTCTTCATCGCCGGCGGCCTCGCGGGGCTCCTCCTCGTGCCGCTGCTGTGGTGGAAGCTGCCGGAGTCGAACGAGTTCCTCGCCGCGAAGGCGGCTGTCGGTGCCGGTGCGTCGACCCCCGCCGAGGCGGTCCCGAAGCCGGGCATGGCCTCGCTGTTCACCGGCCGGTTCGCCCTCGTGACGATCGGCGTGTGGCTCGGCAGCTTCATGGGCCTCCTCCTCGTCTACGGCCTCAACACGTGGCTGCCGAAGATCATGGCCGATGCCGGCTACGAGGTCTCCGATTCCCTCGTCATGCTCCTCGTCCTCAACCTCGGCGCCGTCGTCGGCCTCGTCATCGCCGGCTGGCTCGCCGACAGACACGGCACGAAGCGCATCGTCCTCCTGTGGTTCGTCCTCGCAGCGGTCTTCCTCGCGGTGCTGAGCATCCCGATGACGAGCCAGGTGCTGCTCAACCTCATCGTCTTCATCACCGGAGTCTTCGTCTTCTCCGCGCAGGTCCTCATCTACGCGTTCGTCTCCGGGATCTACCCGGCGACCGTGCGCGGCACGGCACTCGGCATGGCGTCGGCGATCGGTCGACTCGGCGCGATCACCGGGCCCTTCATCACCGGCACCCTCGTGGCAGCGGGCATCGCCTACCCGTGGGGGTTCTACCTCTTCGCCGTCGTCGCCGTCCTCGGCTTCGCCGCGATGGCGATCGTGCCGAAGTCAGTCGCTCCCGCGGCAGGGGAGGGGCGGGGCCGCTGAGCGATCCCGCGCCTCCGGCTGTGTCGGATTCAGACGGCGGCCGTCTCCAGCTTCGCCGCCGGTTTCCACCTCAGGTGCGGATCGTCTGTCAGCTCGTCTTCGCGCAACAGGGACAGTCGAGGCCGGACGGCATCGGTGCGTGATGTCGGCGGCTTGCGCCGACCAGCTTTGAATTGGTCGATCCAGGCGGCACCGTCACCCTGATATTCCTGCTCTGCGGCTGCCTGCAGGGTCCAATTCGGGTTGTACAGATGAGTGCGTCCGACTGCGATGAGATCGGCCCGTCCGGCCAGCAGGATCGAGTTGGCATCGTCGAACGACGAAATCGCACCGACGGCGATTACTGCCGCGCCCGCCGGTTCGGTGACGTTGCGCTTGATGCGATCGGCGAACGGCGTCTGGTACGACCTGCCGTAGGCAGGCTTCTCCTCCGGAGTGACCTGGCCGCTCGATACGTCGATGCCGTCGGCGCCGTGGTCGACGAAAGCCTGGGCGATGATCACCGCATCGTCGACAGTCGTGCCTCCCTCGACCCAGTCCGTGGCCGAGATGCGCACTGTGATCGCGCGGTCCTCTGGCCACACCGCCTTGATCGCATCGAACACCTCGAGCGGAAAGCGCAGTCGGTTCTCCATTCGTCCGCCGTACTCGTCGTTGCGGTGATTCGTCACCGGTGACAGGAACGAAGAGAGCAGATATCCGTGCGCGGCATGGAGTTCGATGACATCGAACCCTGCTTCGGCGGCATTCTTCGCAGCCGCAACGAAGTCGGCGACGACGTCGTCCATGCCCGCGCGGTCGAGTTCAGCCGGAACCGTGTTGGCAGGGGCGTAGGGCAACGCCGATGCGGATACGATGTCCCAGTTTCCTGTCTCCAAGGGTTCGTCGATGCCCTCCCACATCCGCTTAGTCGAACCTTTGCGGCCGGCGTGACCGAGCTGGACCCCGATCTTCGCCTGAGTGGTCGAATGCACGAAGTCGGTGATGCGCCGCCATCCGTCCGTCTGGTCCTGAGTGTGCAGACCGACACACGAGGGAGTGATCCGCGCGTCCCTGCTGACGGCTGTCATCTCGGCCATTACAAGGCCGGCTCCACCCATCGCCTTCGATCCGAGGTGGGCGAGGTGGAAATCCGTCGGCACACCGTCATCCTCAGCGGAATACATGTTCATGGGAGAGACAACGATCCGATTGATCAGTTCGACCCCGCCGAGGCGGTACGGCTGGAACATAGCCGGGGCGCTCTCGGTGAGGTTCTGGGACGAGGCGAAGTGGTCTTCGACTCTGCGCGCGAACTCCGGGTCGCGCAGTCGCAGGTTCTCCTGAGTGATCCTGCGTGAACGAGTGAGCAGGTTGAAGGCGAACTGTGCCGAGTCCTGACCCACGTACATTCCGATGTTCTCGAACCACTCGAGGGATGCCTGCGCGGCCCGTTGCGTGGACTCGACGACAGGGCGACGCTCGGATTCGTAGGCGCGCAACGCGCCGTCGATCTTCGGGTTCTCGAACAGACACGCAGCCAAAGCGAGAGCATCCTCCATGGCGAGCTTGGTGCCCGAACCGATCGAGAAGTGAGCCGAGTGAGCGGCGTCGCCGAGGAGAACGATGTTCTCATGCACCCAACTTTCGTTGCGCACCGTCGTGAAGTTGATCCACTTCGAGTTGTTCGTCAGCAGCTCGTGCCCTGCGAGTTCGTCGGCGAAGATCTCACGTATGCGGTCGACTGCATAGTCGTCGTTGACACCCGGGCCGAAGACTTCGTTCTCCGTCTTGTCGAAGCCGGCTCGTCGCCACACGTCCTCGTGCATTTCGACGATGAAGGTCGACCCTTGGTCGGAGAACGGGTAGCCGTGGACCTGCATGACCCCATATTCGGTCTCCTTGATGAAGAACTTGAAGGCCTCGAAGACCTCGCTGGTTCCGAGCCAGATGTATTTGTTCGCACGCCGGTCGACGGAGGGCTTGAATCTGTCCTCGAAGGTACGTCGGATGTGCGAGTTGAGACCGTCGGCTGCGACGACGAGATCATAGCTTTCCGACAGCTCAGATACGTCTGGTGCCCTGGTCGAAAAGCGCACGTCGACGCCCAGCTCGCGGGTTCTCTGCTGGAGCATCTCGAGCAGGTCCTTGCGATACATTGCGGCGAAGCCCTGCCCGCCGACGGTGAGCTGTTCACCCCTGTAGTGGATGTCGATGTCCGCCCACCGTGCGAAATGCTGTTCCATGTAATCGGCGACCACGGGGTCGGCGTTGCCGATTCCGCCGAGTGTCTCGTCAGAGAACACGACGCCGAACCCGAAAGTGTCCGAGGCTGCATTCTGCTCCCAAACGGTGACTTCGACGTTCGGACGCAGCTGCTTGACGAGGGCGGAGAAGTACAGGCCTCCCGGCCCGCCTCCGACGACGGCGATCTTCATGAGTGATGTCCTTTCATTGCAGGGAGCGCTCAGACCCCTTCGGGAACCCGCGGTCCTGTCTCGTGCTGGAGCTGTTCGCGGAGTTTGAAATGCTGGAGTTTGCCGCTGGGATTCTTCGGCAGCTGATCGACGAAGCGAATCTCCCGGGGGTACTTGTACGGAGCGATCTGTGTCTTGACGAATGTTTGAACTTCGTGGGCTTTGTCCTTCCCGGCGGCGACACCGTCGCGCAGGACGATGAATGCCGTGACCACTGAGCCCCGTGCTTCGTCGGGTTTGGCGACGACTGCGCACTCGAGCACATCGGGGTGCTCGTTGATTGCGGTCTCCACCTCTGGTGCACCGATGTTGTACCCGGAGGAGATGATCATGTTGTCGCTCCGGGCCTGATAGATGAAGTAGCCCTCGTCGTCCCGGTAGAAGGTGTCGCCGGTGACGTTCCACCCGTCCACGACGTAGTCCGCCTGGCGTGGGTCATTGAGGTAACGGCAGCCGAGGGGGCCGCGAACGGCCAGTCGGCCAGGTTCGTTGTCGCCGAGTTCATTTCCCTCCTCGTCGAGGATGACGGCCCTGAACCCTGGCACCGGCTTGCCGACGGCTCCGGGCTTGATGTCGTCGCCTGCCGCGGAGATGAAAACGTGGAGCATCTCGGTGCCCCCGATGCCGTCGATGAGCTCGAGACCTGTCGCCTCGAGGACGGCTTCACGGGTCTGCTTCGGCAGGTGCTCGCCAGCGGACACGGCTTTGCGGAGCCCGCGCAGGAGATCTCCGCGACCTTCCTTGACGATGACGCGGTACGCGGTCGGGGCTGTGTAGAGGATCGTCGCACCGGCGTCGGCGGCGTGCGTCGCCAATTCGACGGGAGCGGCCCTCTCGACCATGAGCGAAGCCGCTCCGAAGTAGAGCGGAAAGACGACGAGGGCGCCCAGTCCGAAGGTGAAGGCCAACGGAGCCGAACAGGCGCAGATGTCATCGGCTTGAACGTTGACGATGTGTCGGCCGAAAGTGTCGGCATTGATGAGGATGTCGCGGTGGAAGTGCATCGTCACTTTGGGAGTGCCGGTGGTTCCAGAGGTGGGGCACAGGAGCGCGACGTCGTCGGCAGCAGTCTCGACGTTGTCGAACGACGTCGGTTTCTGAGCGGTGGCACGGATGAGGTCTGCCTCGTCAGCGCCGCCGACAGGAATCAGAGCTGTTCCATGGGCCTCTGCCGGGCTGACGATGTCGGTGAGGAATCGATGGTCGGCGATTGCGACGGTGGGTGAAGTGAGCTCGATGAGCTTGTCCACCTCGGACTCACGCAGCAACGGCATCGTCGTGACGACGACTGCGCCGGCTTTGAGTGAACCGAGCCAAGCGGCGACCAGCCATGGATTGTTCGGAGCCCGAAGCAGCACTCGATTCCCTGGCTCGAGTCCATAGTCCTCGACGAGGAGGTTCGCAATCTGGTTCGAGCGGTCGAGCAGTTGGCCGTACGTCCACCGGTCGTCGTCGGGCGTCGTCAGGGCCAGCCGATCGCGACCGAATATTCTGACCGGCTCATCGATCAGCGCTGTTGCGGCGTTGAGCCTGTCAGGATATTCGACGTCCTTTATGGTGAATTCCATGACTGGCCATTGGTCAGCAGGGGGGAGGTTGTCTCGGGCGAAGCTGTCAAGGTATCCGGAAGGTGACAGTTCCATGGGATGCTCTTCCTCTCGTGTGCATCTTTGCAGGCACGGTTCGGTGGGAATCAGTGGGGAGTCGGATCCGGCCGGTGGCTGACCATTCCTTCCTGCGCCACGGTGGCCACCAGGCGACCGGACCGATCGAAGAAGCGGCCGAGTGCCAGCCCGCGCGAGCTCTGCAGCGACTCAGCTTCCTGCGCGTAGAGGATCCAATCGTCGACATCGACGGGTCGGTGGAACCACATGGCGTGGTCGAGGCTGGCAGTGACAAGCCCCTGCGACGACCAGGACAGATTCTGCGAGCGCAGGAGTGGCTCAAGGATCGTGTAGTCGCAGACATAGCTCAGAGCGACGCGATGGAGGTTCGCAGTCTGATCGGCGGTCGGCTGCGTCGGCAATGCTGTGAACGACTTGAGCCAGACGGCCTGTGCCACGGTGCTCCCTGAAGGCGCCGATGCTTCTCTTGGCGGCGTAGCGGGTCCGCTGAGATAGAGAGGGCCGGGGATGTGGCGCATATCGAAGCTGCGTCCGGTGGCCCAGTACTCGGCTGCCGGAGAAGATTCGGATTCGAGCACCGCCTCGGCGGAGTCCAGAGAGTGCGGATCCACGCGGAGATCGTTGACCGCATCACGCTGGAAATCCTCGCCGTCCTGCGGGACCTGGAACGACCCCGTCGACATGAACACCGTCTTGTCGTTCTGGATGCCTCGGACGTGCCGGGTCGAATAGTTTCGCCCGTCTCGGATCCGCTCGACGTCGTAACGGACGGGCTCGAGCATATTCACCGGGCGCAGGAACGTCGAATGGGTGGAGTGCAGCACGCGATCGTCACCCGCAGTCGCAATCATCGCGGCAGTTGCCTGCGCAACCATGTCGCCGCCGTAGGCTTTGGGCCACGGCGCGTACTGCGGCACTGCGGTGAAGCTGTCGTCCCCGGCGGTACCGCTGACCGGGGTCAGCCGTACCGCCTCGGTGAACGTCGTGGAGGTACCCGGATCGATGATGTTCTCTCTCATCTCTGCTCTTTCGACATCGGTCGGATCAGGAGCGGCGGTAGCCTTCGAGCTGCTCGTCGGGGACGTCGTCGAGATTGACTACGATGTTCTCCGGAGTCCTCGTGGTGATCCAGACGAGCTCCTCTGTCGTGGACATGTTCGCCTCGACGTGGGGCATGAATGGTGGGACGAACACCCAATCGCCCTCGACCATGTCGATGAACTTCTTGTAGTCCTCGCCGAAATAGATCCGTCCTTTGCCCTTGAGCACGCGGCCACCTGTTTCGGCTTCACCGTGATGGTGGGGCAGCGAACGGTAGCCGGGTTCGTTGGAGACTTCGCCGAACCAGATCTTCGTAGCAGGCGTGTGCTGAATGGATACGCCGGAGACGCGGATGCAGTCTCCCGACTGGGTGGTGTTCCTGTCTTCCTCGCCTTTCTTCGTCACCACCGGAACGACTTGTCCCGATTCATCGGCGTAGATCGAGTTGTCGGTCTCGATGAGGTTCTGATCGGTCATGATGTGCGGCCTTTCTTCTCTGTTGTGATTCGGATTTCAGACAGTCACGGGATTGATCAGGGTGCCCAGTCCCTCGATGTGCGTGCGAATGACATCACCGGAGATGGCGAATCGAGGCGGATCCATGCCCTGGCCGACTCCGCCGGGCGTGCCGGTGAGGATGACGTCTCCGGGTCTGAGGGTGGTGAAGGTGCTGACGTATTCCAGCAATTCAACTGGTGAGAAGACCAAGGATGCGGTCTCGCCTCGCTGCACCTGTTCGTCGTTGATCCAGCCTTCGACGACGAACGTCGGATCATCATCGAATTCATCCGCAGTCGTCAACCAGGGCCCCAAGGGAGTGCTCGCGGTGAAGTTCTTGCCCTGAAACCACTGCAGCGTGCGGTTCTGCCAGTCTCGCATCGACACATCATTGGCCACGCAGTAGCCGGCTATGGCTGAGGCCGCCTCCTCTGTTCCAGCCTCCGAAAGCTCGCTGCCGACCACTACGGCGAGTTCCGCTTCCCAATCCACGGCTCGGCTGCCGGCGGCAGAGATCGGGTCGGTGGAGCCCGTGAGCGTGTCTGAGTACTTCGCGAAGAGCGTTGGATGAGTGGGGAGGCTCCGTCCCATCTCGAGTATGTGGTCGGAGTAGTTGAGACCGCAGCAGATGACCTTTCGCGGAGTGGCGATGACTGACGCGAAGCGAGCGTCGGTATCTGCAACGGGCGCCTCAGTCGACGCTGAGAGGGCAGAGTTGACTGCTGAGCGCCAGTTCGGTGTGTTGAGCAGGTCGCCGACATCGCCATAGGGGAGGAGGATCCAACCGGATTCGGTCTCCACAGCTGCTCGAGTCGTCTCGCTCAGACGCATGGTTGCCAGTCTCATCGTCTTTCCCGTCCTACCTCATTGTTATACGCAAAATGTGACGAGCGTCATTGAAGTGAAATCTAGCATAGGAGGTGCGCGCCTCGGTAGGGTTGCCGGGATTTTTATGTAGACATTTTGACGGTCGTCACATACTGTCGAAATGCGATAGATGCATTCATCACTCTCGGAGGACACCATGACCGGCGCGCAGCTTCCCTCGACCGACCATACGATCGTCAATCCCGAGGTGCTGCCCAGGCCCTCCGGCTACGCGCACGGTGTGCGTGCGGGGAACACGGTGTATCTCGGTGGACAGACGGCACTGGACAAAGACATGAAGATCGTCCCGGGTGGGATCGTCGCCCAATTCGAGCAGGCGTTCTCGAACGTGCTCGTTACGCTGCGCGAAGCCGGAGGGCAGCCGCAGGATCTGGTCAGCGTGACGATCTATCTCACCGACGTCGACGACTATATGTCGAACGGGCGGGAGATCGGCCGCCTATGGCGATCGATGGCGGGATCCGACTACCCGGCGATGGCCGGGATCGGAGTGTCTCGACTGTGGCAGACCGACGCGCTGATTGAGATTCAGGGAGTCGCTGTGATTCCCGATCACCGCGCATGACCGGCGCACCCTAATCTTCGAGCACCTGGGAGACGTAGCGTTCTGCACTTTCCGCCAGCCGGTCGTGCGCTGTGTAGAAGAGTGAGCGGACTCGTGGTCCGTTCCAATCGGTGGGAACGAACTCGGGTGGAAGCGGGGGAATCGAGTAGGGCAGTTCCCGCCACATCGTGAGCATCGGGGCGTAGAGCCGAAAGGCGTCGCGATCATTGTCTGCGGCTGCGGCGAGCGTTTCCTCCCAGACCTGGTCATTCGGCGCGTACACCGAGAGGAACGGCTCGAAGCGGGTGTTGAGTTCGTTGAGATCCCACCACTGTCCGATCTTCGTCGCCAGTTGTGTCTCGTCGACATAAGTGCCGACGAAGAAGTCGACGTACTTGGCGAGTCCACGTCTTCGGAGCACGACCTCCGCCTCGTGCAGATTCGCGGCGGGAGCGATCCACAGGCCCTGACCCGCGTTCCCAAAGCCGAGACGGGTGAGCGATGAGCGGATCTGGTGTCGCAGCGAGCGCTGCGTTTCGGGGACGGTGAACGTGACCAGCGCCCATTTTCCCGCGCTGTCGGGGCGTGTGTCTGCGAAGATCCTCACGTCGCCCTTGTCAATCGTCTCCGTCATCGACGGATCGATGCTGTACGCCGCTTGGCTCCCGAGCTTGGATGAAACGAGAATGCCCTTGCTCTTGAGGCGTGAGATGGCGGACCGGACGCCTGGTGCATCGTATCCGAGGTCGCCCATCAGCTGCACGAGCTTCGCGATTCGGATGCGGTCGCGGGGAGGTCGTGCGTAAAGGGCGAAGAGCGTGATGATGAGATCTTGGTGGCGTTGTGCCGGCCGAGGTATGGTCATTTGTCGCCTTTTGGTCAGAGGTCCTCCGTCGCCAGTATGCCACCGCCGTCGCTGGGGGCTGACTTCGGCGCGATTGCAACGCGTGGCTCGAGGCGGAAGATCCCGTCGAGGCGTGATCGGGGTGTTCGCAATCGTTGCCGCTTCGTGGGATGAATGCGCGAGGACCGCAGAGTCATTGCCCTGCGATCCTCGCGTGCCTGTGGCCGAGATGGCGTTATCGGACCCGCGGTCAGTCGTATGCGAGTCTGCGTACCTGCGTTTCACTGCGCTCGCGGTTGCGTGTCGGTATCGCCATGACGCTGAAGGCGGCAAGAGCGCCGATGCCTGCAAAGACTACGAAGTTCCATTGGAACGGAAGCTGTGCTGAGCCGATCCAGCCGCCGAGCAACGGGCCGGAGATCGCACCCAGCCTGGCAAAGGACAGTGCGAAGCCGGTCGCCGTGCCGCGAGCATATGAAGGGTAGTAGTCGGCGACCCAGCCGGTGAGCACCAGCGACGTGGAGATTGAGCCGACACCGGCAAGTGAGACGAAAGCGTAATTGATGAAGATCTGGTTGGGGAACATGAGGAGGAGAATGCCGCACGCCCCAACCAGGTAGAACACCGTCAGGCAGACCTTCTTTCCCCATCTGTCCGCGATGTTTCCGATGAGAACTCCTCCGATTGCCGATGCCAGGGAGAACACGATGAGGAACGTCAACGACGAGCCCAGGTCGTATCCGGCGGCGCGCATCAGCGAGGGCAGCCAGGTGTTGAGTCCGTAGACGAGCAGCAGGCCGCAGAAGAGGCTGATCCAGAACCCGATGGTTCCCAGCGCGTACTCGCGGGAGAACATCACCTTGATCGAATCCACCGGGGAATAGCGCTTCCCGTCCGCCTTCGGAGCAGGTGCCCAATCGGCGGACCTGTAGGGGTCGATCCGGAGCCGGTCGGCCATTCTCTGCGCGCGTTCGAACTGGTGCCTGGTCAGCAGGTACTCCAGGGATTCGGGGGTCGATCGGAGGAGGAATGGGAGGATGAGGATCGGGAGTACGCCCAAGCCGACAACCAGTCGCCAGCCGAACTGCTCGACGAGGAGGAGGGCGGTGAGTCCGGACAGCAGGATGCCCAGGGAATAGCCGGAGTACATGAGTCCGTAGTTGAGCGACCTCCGGTTGGGCGGCGAGAACTCGATGGTGAGCGCCGCGCACACCGGTATGATTCCGCCCATGCCGAGTCCGCCGATGAGCCGGAAGAAGCCGAAGACCTCAGGCGTGGGTGCGAGTGCGACCCCGAGCTGAGCGCCGGCGAAGAGGATGACGGAGACTCCGATCATCGATCGTCTGCCGAATCTGTCTGAGAGGCTCCCGATGCACATTGCGCCGATGAGCATACCGACCAGCGCCCATGAGCCCAGGGCGCCGAGTTCGATGGGACTGAGTTGCCACGGTGTGTATCCCGCCAGGGCTGGAAGTATGGCTCCGATGACTCCGACGTCATATCCCTCGGCCAGGATCGGAATGAAACAGCAGATGAGGACTCGGCGGACACTGCTTTTGGGGACGGGCCATGTTTCTCGTTCTTGGTTCATCGCATCTCCGTTGATGACTAGTGGATCCATGGACGAAACATTTCACGTATGTCAGTTGTGTGACGCACGTCGCAATCAGCATATATGAATTGACGGAAAGGGTCACTACAGATGGTCGTAATTCCGCGCTCGACTACCCTGGCCTCATGACGCGATGGATCGACGCCGCCTTCGTCCGCGGCGGGACGAGCAAGGGCGTGTTCTTCCGCGCCGACGACCTCCCGCCGCTCGCGGACGACACGGGTGGAGATGATCCCTCCGCGGGCCGAGACCGCTCCGCGTGGGATGCGATCTTCACGGCCGTGATAGGCTCGCCGGATCCCTTCGGCCGTCAGCTCGACGGCATGGGCGGCGGGATCTCGTCCCTGTCGAAGGTCATGGTCGTCTCCGCCTCGGAGCGTCCCGGCGTCGACCTCGACTACACGTTTGCGCAGGTCGAGATCACTGAGGCGACCGTCGACTACTCCGGCAACTGCGGCAACCTCTCCTCCGGAGTCGTCCCCTTCGCCCTGCTCGCCGGGCTCGTCGACGCCGGCGACGGATGGCACGTCTTCCGCCTCTTCAACACGAACACGGGCAAGCTCGTCGACGTCGGACTCACCGTCGAGGGCGGTCAGGCCGCCGTCGACGGCGACTTCACCCTCCCGGGAGTAAGCGGCACAGGCGCGCCGATCGAGCTCATCTACCCCTACCCGGCAGGCAGCAGGACCGGTGCGCTCCTGCCGACCGGGAAGGCGAGCGAATCGATCGATGCCGATGGGATCATGTTCGATGCCACCCTCATCGATGCGACGCTTCCGCTCGTCATCGTCCCCGCCGCGGCTGTCGGCCTGAACGGAGACGAGCTGCCCGAGAGGATCGACGCCGACGGACCTGCGATGCGCGTCATCGGCGACCTCCGGCGGAACGCGGCCGTGCGCATGAGTCTGAGCGAGACCCGGGAGACCGCTCCGCAGGTCGTGCCCAAGGTCGCCGTCGTCACCACGCCGACGCCGACGCGTCTCCTCGACGGGACGACGCTCGCCGCGGAGGACGCCGACATCGTCGTCCGGGTGATCTCGATGGGGCAGGCGCACCGGGCCGTTCCCGGCACCGCAGCGATGTGCCTGGCCGCGGCGGCCCTCGTGCCCGACACGATCGTCAATCTCATCCTCACCCGCTCCGAACGCCCTCCGGCAGGACCCGAACTGAGGATCGGCACGCCCTCCGGCGTCGTCACGGCCGCCGCTGTGCGCGATGAGAGCACCGGAGCGGTCACCGCGGCGTCCCTCTTCCGCACCGCGCGCGTGCTCATGCGCGGACAGGTCGCTGTCCCGGACTGAGACTCGCCGTCCCGGACTGAGAATGCTGCTGTCTTGGGCTGTGGCTCGGAGATGACACGGGCCGAGACAGGCGTGAGCCCCGGACCGAGCGGTCCGGGGCTCACAGTCTGCTCGGGGCTGCGACTGGGTCAGTGCTGTGGCTGCATCAGCGCGTCGGCGAGATCAGTGCTCGGCACTCGCCTTGCGACGCCGAGCGATTGCCACGGCTGCGGCTCCGACGAGCAAGAGGCCCGCCGCGATCGACACCGGCGCGGTGAGCTCGGAACCGGTCCGCGGGAGGTTCCCGCCGCGGCCTGCATCGCTCGCGGAGGTCCCATTCGCCGAGGTCCCGTTCGCGGTGCTGCCGGAGTTCGCGCCGGCAGAGGAGTCCTGCCTGCCGACGTTCTCGTCAGCATCGTTCTGCGAACCGTCGGAGTCGGCACTGTCCTGATCGCCGTCGGAATCGTCCTGTCCGCCGTCGGCGTTCCCGTTGTCCTGCGAGCCGTCGGCGTCATCCTGCGCCCCGTCGGCGTTCGCGCCGTTGTCGTCCGCCGTGGCGTTCGCCTGTCCGCCGTCGGCATCATCGCCTCCGCCGCTGCTGTCCTCGTCGAAGAGACCGACGAGAACGGGATCGTGGTCAGAGGCGCGGAACTGATCCGGCTCGTAGAGGTCGCTGATGTTGTAGTTGAAGCGGCTGTACTCGAAGGCGAGCGGTTCGACGGAGTTGATGCTCCAGATGTCGGCTCCGGTGACCGCGTCGAACGCGCTCGTCGGCAGGTCCGCCTGGCTGCCGGTGCCTGCGGTCCCGGAGGTGTCGAGGGCGAGGATATGGTCGAGGCTGCCCGTCCGACCCTTGAAGACGTACGTCGACTTGTCCGTCATCTCCGAACCGACGTCCTTGTACCCGGCCTCGTAGAGGACCTGCATCGGGTCCTCCTGCGTGTACGAGTTGAAGTCGCCGAGGAGGTAGACGTAGTCGGAGTCCGCTGCCTTCTGCTGTTCGCCGGCGAAGTCGACGAGCGATTTCGCCTGCTTGACGCGGTCGGCGTTCGAGAAGCCCTGCCCGTCACCGGTGTCCTCGTTGCCCGGGCCCTCGCCCGAGCCCTTCGACTTGAAGTGGTTCGACACGGTGACGAAGGTCTTCTCGGCCTCCGGGGTGCCGGAGGCATCCTTCGGAGCGTAGGCCTGGGCGAGCGGTTCGCGCGCATTGGAGAAGGCGTCTTCGTCGTCGAGGATGACGGACTCGCCCTGCGGGGCCACCTCGGCGAGCTGATAGATCTGCGCAGTGCGGATGACGTCCTCGTCGGCGGGAACCTTCTCCGGGGAGGGGACGAAGGCCCACTTCTCCGACCCGGCCGCCTCGTTGAGGCGGTCGACGAGCGTCTTCAGCGCGGCATCGCGGTCGTCGCCGAACCTCGCTGAGTTCTCGATCTCCATGAGGGAGACGACCGAGGCGTCGAGGGTGTTGATCGCGGTGACGATCTTCGTCTCCTGGCGCTCGAGGCTCTCAGCGGTCGCCGCACCGCGGGCATCGCAGCCCCCGCGGACCGTGATCGGGTTGCCCTCGCGGTCCTCGTAGAACGTGCAGCCGGGGACCTGGTCACCGGTCGTCGTGAAGTAGTTGAGGACGTTGAATGCCGCGAGACTGACCTGGCCGCCGACCGCCTCAGGCGTGTCCTGTCGGGTGTTCGTGAACGTCGCCGGCTGGACCGCCTCGGCGTTGGCCCCGGTCAGACGCGTCAACGGCTGGAACCGCCACTTGCTGTGGTCGAAGCCGAGGACGACGGGCGAGGTGAACGTCGCGCTCGCACCGACGCGGACGGGAGCATCCTCGGTGAGGTAGGGGAGCGGGACGTCCTTGTCCCTTTTGAGGTAGTCGACCGTCGCACCGTCGTCGAGGACGACCTCACGGGCGAGGTTCTTCTCCTCGATGGCCTTCGCCTCGGCGCTGCCGGGACGGGCGACATCGGTGGGCTGGCGCAGGACCCCGTCGCCGGTGGCGAGCGTGACCTCGCCGTAGGTGTTCGTGTTGTAGTTGTCGGTCACGGTGAGCTCACCGCTCGGCTGGAGGAGCATGCCCTCAAGCGCCTCGCGCTCGGCATCGCCGGTGGGGAACGCCTCCTCGACGGGCTTGACCGCCTCGGCGGGTTCGTCGAGGGTCGTCGCACCGGAGGCGGCGACGCTCATCTGGGTCTGGCCGTAGCGTTCGGACACGGTGCCGGTGAGTTCGAGGTGGTCGCCGATGCTGATGTCGCCCACGGTGTCGGGGGAGTAGACGAAGATGCCGTCGGAGGCCCCCGGGGTCGCGTCCTCGGCGCCCCCGGTGCCGGGCGTCTGCACGTAGTAGCCGCCGAGCCCACCGCTCGGGTAGGCGGCGGTGACGACGCCGCGGGTCCTCACCGTCTGGCCCTGCAGCGGACTCTCCGCGCCGGTGCCCTGGATGTCGGCGATCGGGGTGATCTCCCTGGGCTCGGGGTTCTCCCCGCCGTTACCGTCGGGCAGCACGTTCGGGGTCGGGGGAGCCGAGGTCCACGAGCCGTCGACGAATTGGATCGACTGCCCGCCTGCCGCGACGGCACCAGTCGGCTCGGCCTCCTGGTCGACGACGGGATCCGGGGTGTACGTCCCTGACTTCCCCGTCACACCCCTGCCGCCTGTGACTCCGCCGATCTGGTCGAAGTCGATGAGGCTGCCCGAGTCGTCGATCGCGAACGCCGAGGAGCCGTACTCGCCGTCAGCGGCGGAACCGGACTTCACGGAGTTCGTGATCGGCACCTCGATCGCCAGCGCCCCGGAGTCGCCGACGGTTGTGCCGTCGGGAACCGTGACGGCGTTCTCGGCGGCCTGGACGCTGCCGCCACGGGTGACCGAGCCGATCGTCCACCCGGAGAGATCGGTGCCCGGATCAGCGGCGATCTCGATGAAGTCGGCATCGAGGGTGTAGCCGATCTCGCTGATGTGCGGGCTGACGGCTGCTGCGGCCGGGCCGGTCGGCGCGACGAGACCGATACCGGCGACGAGGCCGAGGACAGCTGCGGAGGAGAGGGTGGTCGAGACTTTCATGGAGGCCTTTCGGGTCACGATGGCACACGGAGTCACAGAGGCAGGAACCCTTGCACACTATCGGGCCCCATGGAGTCGACGACGGCAACCATGTGAACGCGATGTGAACACTCGGGAAGTCCACTGAACGCTGGAAGTGTGACCGAGCCTACATGGAGGTCAGGACATGGGCGGGGAGCCGCGCTGTCAGCCCTGCGGATCGACGATCACGGCTTTCTCCGCTGCGTCGAAGCGCACCTTCCCCATGTCGGAGAGCCGCACTTCGGCGGCGAGAGGGATCTGCAGGTCGGCATTGATGCCGATGACCGTGCATCCGGCGGCGGTAGCGGCCTGCGAACCGACAGGGGAGTCCTCGAAGGCCACCGCCGTCGCGGCGTCGAGCCCCAACTTCTCAGCCGCACGGAGATAGACGTCGGGTGCCGGCTTCCCCTGCTCGACGTCGTCGATCGTGACGATCGCATCGAAGAACCCGAGCAGTCCCGCTCGGTCGAGGAGTCCGCGGACATCGTCGCCGCGGCCGTTGCTCGCGACAGCGATGGGGACGGTGCCCGAGAGCGCCCGGACGAGTTCCGGTGCCCCCGGCATCGGGGAGGACACCTCGGCGAGGGCGGCCGTGTAGTCACGGTCGACCTCGGCCGCCGTCGGCGCAGTCCCACTGCCGGCCTCGACTTCGGAGCTCACGCGCCGCAACTGCTCAGCCGCCTCGGCGCCGGTCAACCCCCGGAACGACTCCGCGGGAACCCCACCGGCACCGAGGCGGTCGAGGTAGGCGGCCATGAGGTCGATCCACGGCTGCTCGGAGTCGACGAGGATGCCGTCGCAGTCGAAGATCGCACCGCCGAGAGGAATGGTCTGTCGAAGAGTCACAGCGTTACTCTAGCGGCAACCCGAAGGGCGCTCAGCCACCTCTCGCAAGGTGGCTGAGCGCCCTTCGTGTCGCTGGGGTGATCAGGCTCGGGTGATCACGCCTTGAGCTCGGCGGCGAGCTCGTGGAAGTCACGGCTCGGGTTGCCGAAGCGGTGCAGCGTCATCGACACGGCCTGCTCCTGCACGTAGTAGCGCAGCTCGACCCGACCCGAGGAGGTGACGGGCTCGTCGATGACGGCGACCTCGGGACGCTTCGCCGCAGCGGCGAGCAGCTCCGGCTCAAAGTCGCCGAGCACGCGGATGCGGGCACCGACGGTGTCGTCGTACCTGCCGTCGGCGACCATCGTCGCGAAGACACCGGCCGATTCGGTGCGGGAGGGCACCCCCGCCTCGGTGACGGCGATCTTCACATCGGCCGTGACGTCCTCGGCGACGCTCAGCTGCACCGTCGACCCGACGGTCGCGGCTGCCGAGAGCGAGCGCTTGAGGTCGAAGACCGTGGCGGCCGAGGTCACGCGCAGGGTGACGGGACGCGGACGGTAGCGGAAGATGTTCGCCTCCGAGCGCAGACCCGTGTGGTCCTTGGCGGCACCGAACTCGGCCTCGAACCAGCGCTTGTCATCGGCCTGGGCCCGCTCGAGGCTCTGCCCGCCGCCGACCGAACCCGGCAGGGTCGCCGGATCGTCGGTGTAGTGGCCGAAGAGCATGAGGTAGTTCGGACCGCCGGCCTTCGAGCCGAGCCCCACCGAGGACTGCTTCCAGCCACCGAAGGACTGGCGCTGGACGATCGCGCCGGTGATGCCGCGGTTGATGTACGCGTTGCCGACCTCGACGCGGTCGATCCACTCACGGACCTCCTCGGGGTCGAGGGAGTGGATGCCTCCGGTGAGACCGAAGTCGACGGCGTTCTGGAACTCGATCGCCTCGTCGAGGTCCTTCGCATGCATGAGGCCGAGCACGGGACCGAACACCTCGGTGAGGTGGAAGAACGATCCCGGCTTGACGCCCTCCTTGATGCCCGGGCTCCACAGGCGACCGGTGTCGTCGAGCTGCTTGGGCTCGAGCAGCCAGGACTCGCCGGGCTCGAGCGTCGTCAGCGCACGGCGCAGCTTGTCCGAGGGATCCTCGGTCAGCGGGCCCATCGTCGCCGAGAGGTTGACCGGCCAGTCGACGACCATCGAGGACGCGGCGTCGACGAGCTGCTTGCGGTAGCGCTCCGAGTCATACGTCGACCCGACCATGATTCCCAGAGAAGCGGCCGAGCACTTCTGTCCGGCATGGCCGAACGCCGAGTAGACGAGGTCGGCGACCGCGAGGTCGCGGTCGGCGGCCGGGGTGACGACCAGCGCGTTCTTGCCCGAGGTCTCCGCGTTGACGTGGAGTTCGGGACGGAACGACTTGAACAGCGACGCGGTCTCCGAGGCACCGGTGAGGATGACGCGGTCGACATCCGGGTGCGAGACGAGGTGCTGGCCGAGCTCCCGCTCGATCGGGGCGCACAGCTGGAGGACATCACGGGGGACACCGGCCTCCCACAGGCATTCGACGATGAGCGCCGAGCAGTACGGCGTCGGCTTCGACGGCTTGTGGATGACGGCCGAACCCGCGGCGAGCGCTGCGACGGTGCCGCCGGTCGGGATCGCGATGGGGAAGTTCCACGGCGGGGTGACGACGACCATCTCGTCCGGGTGGAACTGAGCTCCCTCGAGCTTCTCGAGTTCGAGTGCGTGGAGTGCGTAGTAGCGGATGAAGTCGATGGCCTCGGAGATCTCCGGATCCGACTGTGACGGCATCTTGCCGACCTCAGCGGCCTCGACGGCGATGAACTCGCCGCGGCGGGCGGCGAAGACCTCGGCGGCGCGGTGGAGGATCTCCCCGCGGGCTGCAGCGCCCATCTCACGCCAGTCCTTGGCGGCGGCGCGGCCCTTGGCGATCATCGCGTCGAGCTCATCGGTCGAGTCGATGCGCGGCGCCTGCGGGCGGGTCTCGAGGTAGCCGGGAGCGGTCGCCTCGGCGATGATCTCCTTGACCCACTTCTGGTTCGCCGGCAGGGAGGGATCGGTGTCGGGTTCGTTGGCGAAGACGACCTGGGCGGGACCGGGAACGTGCGGGGCCGAACGGTCCTGCGTGCGATTGGGCGCGGGAGCGGCCTCACCGTCGGCGGCGAGCTCGGCCTCGAGCTGGGCGACCGAGGCGCGGAAGCGGTCGGCTTCGCGGTCGAAGATCTCGTTGCCGTTGGCGAGTTCGAAGATGCCGGACATGAAGTTCTCCGTCGCGGAGTTCTCCTCGAGGCGGCGCACGAGGTAGGAGATCGCGACATCGAACTCCTTCGGGTGCACGGCCGGGACGTAGAGGAGGAGGTCGCCGACGTCCTCGGTCACCGCTGCGGCCTGTTCGGTCGCCATGCCCTGGAGCATCTCGAACTCGACGCGGGAGGTGACGTCGCGCTCGACGGAGAGGTGGTGGGCGAAGGCGATGTCGAAGAGGTTGTGCCCGGCCACGCCGATGCGCAGGCCCTCCATCCGCTCCGGGGTGAAGAGCCAGTGGAGGACGCGCTTGTAGTTGGCATCCGTCGACTGCTTCGAGTCGCACGTCGTCGTCGGCCAGCCGGCGACCTCGGCGTGGACGGTCTCCATCGCGAGGTTCGCGCCCTTGACGAGGCGGACCTTGATCCCCGCACCTCCGGCGGCCACCCGCTGGCTGGCGAACTCACTCAGGCGCTGGATCGCTCCGAGCGCGTCGGGCTGGTAGGCCTGGATGACGATGCCGGCCTCGAGGTCCTTGAACTCCGGTTCGGAGAGCAGGCGGGTGAACACGGCGAGCGTGAGCTCGAGGTCGCGGTACTCCTCCATGTCGAGGTTGACGAACTTCGCACCGGTCGGGGCCTTCGCGGCCTGCGCGTAGAGGGGGCGGAGGCGGTTGACGACGTACTCGACGGTGTCGTCGAAGGCCCACATCGACAGCTGCGAGGCGACCGAGGAGACCTTGACGGAGACGTAGTCGACGTCGTCGCGGGCGAGCAGACGGTGCGTCTCCTCGAGGTGGTGGTCGGCTTCCGCGTCGCCGAGGACCGCCTCGCCGAGGAGGTTGATGTTGAGTCGGTGGCCCTCGCCGGTGAGCTTGGCGACGGTCGAGCCGAACTGCTTGTCGCGGGCGTCGACGACCATGTGCCCGACCATCTGGCGCAGGCGGGTGCGGGCGGCGGGCACGACGACCTGCGGCATCACCTTCGCCAGCGCTGCACCGGCCTTGATCTGCGCACGGTCGAGAGCCGACATCGTCGCCGGCGCGAGCTTGCCGACCTCGTTCAGCGCGTCGGCGGCGGCGTGGACGTCATCGGTGCGCACGACGCGGTCGACGAAGCCGACGGTGAAGTCGAGCCCGTTGGGATCGGAGAGGACCGCCGAGAGGCGCTCCGCGGCGGGGTTCTTCGCCGCCGTCTTGTTCGTCGCGACCCGCAGCCATTTGCGGACCGTGTCGACCGAGCGGGTCGTCAGCGCTTCGAGATCGGTGTCAGTGTGCAGCACCTGCTATCCGTCCTTACTTCTAGTGGTTGTCCCCGGTGTTCGGGAGTCCACGTGGTCGTCGTCGACCGCCTGCCCCCGCCGTTGTCCCCTCAGTATGCGCCGGGCCCAACCGGGGGTGAATGGTCGGTGACCGCCCGCCGAAACCTTTGAGTCAGAAGTCGTGAGAGCGAGCGTAGAATGAGGGAATGTTCACCCCGGAGTTCCGTCGCAGTGTGGTCGTCCGTGCGGCTGCGACGTCGATCGCCGAGGCGGCCGCCGAGGCGGGGGTGTCCGAGTCGAGTCTGCGCCGCTGGGTCCGTCGCTCGGACCTGGCCGACCGTCCCCGCAGCGGCCGCCCGCAGATCCAGAGCACGGCGACCCAGGTCGTCGAAGCCCTCGTCGGGACCGCCGGGGCGCGGATCTCGGGCAAGGACTATTCGACCCGGGCGATCGCCGAGGCGACGGGTCTGAGTCAGAGCATCGTCTCCCGCGCGGTGCGGGAGATGACGGTGCCGCTGAGCGACCTCCACACGATCCGCGAGGACGGGGCCGGCGGCGACGAGGTCGTCGTCGCGGCGAGCGGCTTCCCGCTCATCGTCGTCGGATTCCGCCTCGGGGCCGGTGGCGCCGATCCCTCGCCGGTGCCGGCCCGGCGCATCCAGCGGCGCATCGCCGGGGTCGTCGCCGGCCTGCGCTCGGCCGGCGTCACCCGCTGGCCGCAGCGCTTCGGCAGCGAGCACCGGCAGACCGATGAGGCGGCGATGCGCATTCTCCTCGACGGGGTCGCGGGGATCGACCCGGTGCGGCTGCGCCTCGTCGTCTACGATCCCCTCGGCGAGGCCGCCGAACTCGTCGCCGACCCCGATGCGGGTCTTCCCGCCTTCGATGTCCTCTCCCTCCACCACGGGCCCGAGGACTTCATCGCCGCGCTCAAGGCTGGCCTTGCGCACTGCCAGGACATCCCCGGGTCGCTGCTCGACCTCGTCGCCGGTCGCGTCCGCCACGGTCTCGAGGGCGTGAGCTGGCAGGTGGGGCGGCAGGCGGACGTCCCGAAAACTTCCACGAATTCTGACTCAATGGAGATCTCGTCGTGGCTGCCGAGCTCGACCCGGTCGATCACCGAGCATCTCGCGATCGCCCTGCGCGAGGAGATCATCGACTCCGGTTACCAGCCCGGTGACCGGATCAATCCGCGCCTGCTGTCCCGCCGCATGGACGTCCCCCGATCGTCGGTCGATGCGGCGCTGCGCCGGATGGTCGACGACGGACTCCTCGACGGCACCCGGGGCGGGGCGAGGATCCCGCTCATCACGACCCTCGACGTCCTCGACCTCTACGCCGCGCGCATGGCCGTCGGCGAGGTGGTGCTGCGCTCGCTCGCCCTGCGCCCACAGCGATTCCTCGTCCCCGTCCAGCTCGCACTGCGCCAGGTGGAGGCCTCGGCGGCGACCCGCAGCGGCATCGACGTCGAGGACGCCGACCTCCACTACCAGCAGGAGCTCGCCCGCGCCTCGGGTCTGCGGCAGAGCGCGCGGGCCTTCGAATCGCTCACCCTTCGCCTGCGCCTCTTCATCTCCGTCCTCCGCCTCGACTATTCACCGGCGGCCGACCGCATCCTCGGCGACGACCGAGGGATGTACCGGGCGCTGTCCCGCGGGGATGCGGAGACGGCGATCGACGTATGGCGCGGCAAGGTCGACAACGCCGTCCGCCACATGTCCGGTCTGCTCGCCCGCCGCCGCTTCGATCAGGAGCTGTGGGACCAGCTCACCCGCAGCCTGCGGTGAAGTCTGCCCTCACAGCCCCATGATCGAGATCGCGATCGTGAAGTAGACGAGCAGACCGCTGGCATCGCAGAACGTCGAGATGAACGGGGTGGACACGACCGCGGGATCGACCCGGCACGCCTTCGCGACGATGGGGATCGACCCGCCGACGAAGGCGGCGACGGGGCAGTTGACGATGAGGGTGAGTGCGATGATGGCACCGATCTTGAGACCGTAGAGCGGCGAGGCGATCGCGAACGCGGGAATCGCGAGGAGGAGACCGAGGAGGAGTCCGGTGGAGAACTCCTTGCCGGCGACCCGGAACCAGTCGCGCAGCCCCACCTCGTCCATCGCCAGCGCCCGGGTCACCGTCGTCGCCGCCTGCGATCCCGTGTTCCCGCCGATCCCGGTGAGCAGGGGGATGAAGAGGGCGAGGGCGACCACCTCGGCGAGGGTCGACTCGAAGATCTCGAGGACATGGACGGTGAGGACGGCGGAGACCGCGAGGACGAGCAGCCAGACGATGCGGCTGCGGGCGAGGTGGGTGATCGGCGTCGGCAGGTACCGGCGGTAGAGCGGCTGGGTGCCCCCGGAGAGCGCGAAGTCGGCCTCGTCGGCCTCGGCGATGATGCGGGCGGCGTCGTCGATGGGCACGATCCCGACGAGGCGGTCCTCGCTGTCGCACACGGGCAGGACCGTGATGCCGCCGGTCAGGGCCGCGCGGGCCGCGGTCTCCTGGTCGTCGCTCGTGTGGGTGATCTCCTCGATCGGGTCCATCACCTCGGCGATCGGGGCGTCGGGCGGGCAGCGGAGCAGCTCGAGGGGATCGAGCGTGCCGAGCAGGGTCCGGTCGGGGGCGAGGACGGGGATGAGCCGGACGTCGGCGAGATCGACGTCGGTGTCGCGGATGCGGGCGGCCACCTCGGCGACGGTGTCCGTATCCCACGCGACGACCGCGGTGGGGGACATCCGACGGGCGATCGAGTTCCGGTCGTAGCCGGCGATGGCCATGACGGCGTCGAGGTCGGACCGGGAGACCGCGGAGAGCAGCTTCGTCGCGACCCCGGCGGGAAGTTCGTCGACGAGGCGGGACTGGTCCTCGGGGTCGAGGTCGGCGAAGATCGCGGTGAGCTCCTCGGTGCCGAGGGCCGCGATGAGATCGGAGCGGGTGCCGCGGTCGAGGCGGTCGAAGACGTCGACGGACTCGTGCTTGGGCAGGAGGCGGAAGACGACGGCCGCCTCGGTGGCGGGGAGCTCGGCGATGAGGTCGATCGTCGCGGACTCGCCGAGGTCGCGCACGGCGGCGGCCAGCCGCGTGAGGTCACGGTCGTCGGTCAGCGATCGGATGGTGGTGGCGTCCATGATGATTCTCCAGGCAGTCGTCGGGAGGACGCCTGGGCCGTTCGATGTCGGCAGGGCAGGGCGCGGCGGTGCCGGAGCGCAGGCGTCAGTGAATGGGGGAGGCGGTGCACAATCGAGAGTCGGAATCCATCGACGACCACCTCCTTCGACGAGCTGCGGGCATCGCGCACTGAGGTGCGGATGCGGTTTCCTCCACCCTATCCGAGGGCGGGGCGGAGCGGGGAATCGGGTAGATTTGGGGAGATCATTGTGGGCGTGCCCCCACAGCCGTCGGCGGCTGCGGGGGCACCCGTGAGCGAGTGGGAAAGTGCGAACGTGGAGATTCTGACTGTGGGCGTGGCCGGGGGGACCGGCAGCGGGAAGACGACGCTGACGCAGGCACTGCTGGCCAAATGCGCAGGCGTGTCCTCGGTGCTCTACCACGACAACTACTACAAGCGGCAGGACGAGCTCACCTTCGCGGAGCGGGAGAAGGTCAACTACGACGACCTCGACGCCTTCGACAACGACCTCTTCGTCGACCACCTCGAAGCCCTGCGCTCAGGCATCGCCGTCGAGAGCCCGATCTACGACTTCGCCGACCACAACCGCGCGGCGGAGACGACCGTCGTCGAACCCGCGCCGGTGATCATCGTCGAGGGCATCCTCATCTTCGCCGAGCCGCGCATCTGCAGCCTCCTCGACATCAAGCTCTTCGTCGACACCGACGCCGATGTGCGCCTGCTGCGCCGGATCAAACGCGATGTCGTCGATCGGGGGCGCACCCTCGAATCCGTCGAGGAGCAGTACCTCGGCACGGTCAAGCCGATGCACGAGCTCTACGTCGAGCCCTCGAAGCGCAACGCCGACCTCATCATCCCCGAGGGTGGGCACAATATCGTCGCGATGGACATGATCATGCGGAGGATCCAGGCCGGGGCGTAGGGGGGTCGGCTCTCGTGTCAGGGTCGGCGCGATTCTCGTGTCAGTGGCGAGGTCTACGGTGGTCTCATGGACGTCGATCCCGTCCGGGAGCCGATGGAGGTTCCCGATCTCCTCGCCGAGGTGGCCCGGCTGCGCGCAGTCCTGCGCGGTGCCGCGCCGGCTGGGACCGAGGATGAGGCGCTCGCGCGGATCACCGCGCTCGAGGAGCTGACCGGGACGATCGTCGCCGCCCAATCCGCCGAGGCCGTCGCCTTCGCAGAGCTACGCCGCGAGCGGGACAGGCTCAACGGCCTGCCCGTGCATGAGTGGGCGCTGCGTGCCGGCGACGAGGTGGGGCTGGCCAAACGCGTCTCACCCGGGTCGGGGCGGAAGTTCCTCTCCGGCGCCCGTGCGATCGTCACCGAGATGCCCGAGACGTTCAAGGCGCTGAGCTCGGGTGAGATCTCCGCGGAGAAGGCGAAGATCATGGTCGACGAGACGGCGACGCTCGCTTCGCCTGATCGCCGCCGTGTCGATACGCGGATGCGGGAGAGTCTGGGCCAGTCGGGTCCGCGGAGTCTGCGCGCCGAGGTGCGGGCGATGGCGATGCAGGTCGACGGTGAGGATGCCGATCGGAAGGCGCGGGAGGCCGCGAAGCATCGGAGGGTCACGTTGACGACGCTCGCCGACGGCATGGGACGGGTGAGCGTGATCCTTCCGCTGACCGAGGCCGTCGCAGTCTGGACGGGGCTCAAGGAGACCGCCGATTCGCTCATCGCCGCAGGTGACGCGGGCGGGCGTCGGCAGCCGCAGGTCATGGCCGACACGTTCGTCGAAAGGCTCACGGGCCAGGAGTCCGCGGCCGCGGTGCCGACCGAGGTCCATGTCGTCATCGACGCCGAGTCGCTGTTCTCCGATGGGATGGTGCCCGCGTGGATGCCCGGCTTCGGGCCGCTGCCGGCGGCGACCGTGCGCAGCTTTCTCGCCGCGAACGAGGCCGAGGTCTTCATCCGGCGCATGTTCACGACCGTGTCCGAGGGTCAGCTCGTCGGCACCGAGGCGAGGGGTCGGGCCTTCACCGGACGGCTGCGGGAGATGGTGATCTTCCGTGACGACCGGTGCCGGACCCCGTGGTGCGATGCGCCGATCAAGCACGCCGACCATGCTCGGCCCTTCGCCGAGGGAGGGGCGACCTCGTGGGAGAACGGGTCGGGACTGTGTGCGTCGTGCAACTTCGCGAAAGAGCATCCCGGGTGGTCGCATGAGGCGAGTGCCGAGGGACTGACCGTGACGACTCCGGCGGGCCGCTCGTACACCTCGATGACACCACCGTTCGTCAGGCGGATGAAGTACCCGCGCCCGCCTGTTCGGGCCGGCGATGAGGCGGTGCAGGCCGGCGATGAGGCGGCACCGCCGCCGGGACCGGATTGGCGCCGGCAGCTTTCCGGCCTGCTCGAGGTGAGCACCCTGCCCCCGCGGGGGAGTCCGCCGTCGGGTGCCTCGTCGCCCCCTCGCGATCCGATGCTCGGCGATGATCCGATGCTCGGCGATGATCCGGAGTCCGGCGATGAGGGACCGAGAGGGACCGTGGTGAACTCGCCAGGCGCGGAGGAGGCGGCACCGCCCCGGGCGGCGAACCGCCTGAGCACCGCAGTCGAGCGGAGCGACGCTGAGACCGTGCCCATCCCGCCGGGTCTCCGAGTGGTCATCGCCCCGACCGGTGGATTGATTCGTCCGGCACCCGCTCCCGCTGCCGTATCGTCCCCGATCCTGTCCGATGCCGAGGAGCTCCTGCGGACACGGATCCTCGCCGCCGGGTGAGGGCGCCTGACGCGAGCCGGTGACAGTTCTGCAACATCGCTGTCACCGGCCCGGCCGGGCAGCGCCGAAGAATGATGGTCATGAACACCGTGGACCGTCCCGACGCGATCGGCACGCAGCTGCTCCCCCAGGGCAGGCGCGCACGCTGGATCGCCCGGTGGTTGCCGCTGATCACGGTGGCCGCGTGGATCGCGATGATCTGGATCCCGGTGCTCGACAGCGGCAACGACAGAGGTCCACGCCTGCTCATCACCTCACTCGGTGAGCACCCGATCAGCCCCGAGAACTTCGACGTCGCCTTCGTCCTGCCCTGGGCGGCGATCCTCGTCTGCGCGGTCACCGCGTGGCTCTCCCGATCGCTCACTCTCTGGTCCCCGACCGCCGTCATCGTCGGCCTCGTCCTCCTCGTCGCCCTCGTGGCGATGATCATGGACCCGCCGTTCTTCATGTGGGACGGCCAGGACGAGCAGGGGCGCTGGATCGGCGGCATGGAGATCGGCTACCCGGCTCCCGGCGCCGCACTCTGGGCGCTCGGCAGTGCCGCCCTCATCGTCGGGGGCATCTTCGGGCTCGCCGGCAGCCGCCACTGCCGCCACCGCAGGCACGCGGAGCGCTTCTCCGGCTCGCGGTTCTGAGGCGGCGGCGGTCGAACGGCCGCGTCAGCCACCAGCGGCGACCCGCGCGACGTCAGCGATCGGAGACGGCTGCTGCGAGTTTGTTGAGCGACTCGTCGAGCTGCTCCTCGCTGACGACAGGGAAGAGCGGCACAAGCTTCGGGTCGTCGACCTTCGACCAGTCGTAGGTGAGCGTCACCTCGGTGGAGTCGGGTCCGGCCGCGTTGAGCTCGTACAGCCATTCCCAGCCGCCCGGCTCCTTCGGGTCGTCGGCCTGCGCCGGCTGCCAGCCGACCATCTTGTTCTCGTCGTACGCGGTGACATGGTTGTGCATCTGGTAGTCGCCGCCCATCGCCTCGGCGTACATGTTCATGACGAACACGTCGCCGACACCCTGGATGCGCTGGGACTTCTCCGCCGACTGCACCATGCCCGAACCGTCGAACTGCGTGTGGTTGTCGGGCAGGGTGAGGACGTCGAAGATCTCCTTCGTCGGGTGGTCGATGGTCCGTGTGACTGTGATGCTCTTCTCATTCGTAGCCATACGTTCACCCTGCCACAGACAAGCTGACTTTCCGATACCTCGGCGCAGGTCGTCAGTCAGCTCTCAGCTCGCCCGCACTCCACGGGAAGCGGGTGCAGCCGCTCCCAGGAAACCCGCGCCTCACTCCTCGGGGAGGAAGACCCCGGCGAAGAACTTCCCGATCTCCTCGCGCGCATCGAGCGGGAAGACACCGGAGACGTACTGGTCGGGGCGGACGATGACGACGGCGCCGTCCCGGCTGATGCCGCGGGTCTCGAAGATGTCGTCGTCGGGCAGTGCGGCGTAGATCTTCTCGAGGTACTCGAGACCGAACTTCCCGATGTAGGGGCGGAAGACCTGCGGCACGTCGGTGAAGTCGAACTCCGTGTGCGGCTGCTGGTAGATGACGTTGAGTTCGACGAGGGCGTCGATGTCCTCGCCCGTGCGGCGGTATGCGACGAGCGGCGACGCCGGATCGGATTCGAACCACTCCGCCAGTGCGGGCACACCCGTCACCGCCGCCTCGTCGACACCGGCCGCGGCTTCCACGGCCGGTGCAGGTGCCGCCCGATCAGCGAAGACGTAGACCCGCCAGCGTCCGTCGGCCTTGGCCTCATGCCCGAGGTGAAGGGGGTAGGCGTCGCAGACGCGGTTGACCATGGCCGACTTGAACCGCTTGCCCACGGGGAATCCGGTCGCGAGTTCCTGGTTCTCCGTCGTCGCCGTGATCATCGACTCCGTGTACTCGGTCATGAAGCCGGCGGGGAACTCCGCGGTCTTGACGTAGAACTCCTCGAGGTACGCCTTGTCCGGGAGCTCGTCCTGCGGGGTGGCCATGAGCGTCGACCACTCCTTGTCGAAGTCGATGAGGTTCTTCGCCGTCACCTGCCGCTCGGCCGAGTACGTCCGCAGCAGCTCCTCCGAGGAGCGTCCCGAAGCGACCTGCCCGAGCTTCCACGCGATGTTGAACCCGTCCTGCATCGAGACGTTCATGCCCTGTCCGGCCTTCGCTGAATGCGTGTGGCAGGCGTCGCCGGTGATGAACACGCGCGGGCAGGGGGAGCCGGGGGTGATGTCGTCGGTGTCGTCGAAGGCGTCGGTGAGCCGGTGGCCGACCTCGTAGACGCTGTGCCACGCGACGTTCTTCACGTCGAGCGAGTACGGGGTGAGGATCGCATTGGCCTTCGCGATGATCTCCTCGATGCTCGTCTGGCGCACCTTCCTGGCATCGTCGGCAGGCACCTCGCCGAGGTCGACGTACATGCGGAAGAGGTGACCGCCCTCGCGGGGGATGAGGAGGATGTTGCCGTGCTTCGACGAGATCGCGCACTTCGTCCGGATGTCGGGGAAGTCGGTGTTCGCGAGCACGTCCATGACGCCCCACGCATGGTTGGCCTGGTCGCCGGACATCGTCCGCCCGATCGCCGAGCGCACGCCCGAGCGGGCGCCGTCGCTGCCGATGACGAAGCCCGCGCGGATCGTCCGCTGCTGACCGGCGCGCTCGCCCGCGGTGTAGCGCACGATGACGGAGACCGGGTGCTTCGGGTCGGCCGCCGTCGCCGGGTCCTCGACGGTGAGGTCGACGAACTCGATGCCGTAGTCGGGTTCGATCCGTGCCGGGGACTGCCGGGCGAACTGGGCGAAGTAGTCGAGGACGCGGGCCTGGTTGACGATGAGGTGGGGGAATTCGCTCACCCCGGTCTCGTCGTCCTTGGGTCGGCCGGTGCGGATGATGTGCCCGGGATTGTCCGGGTCGGGGTTCCAGAACGCCATCTCGGTGATGTGGTAGCCCTCGCGCATGATCTCCTCGGCGAACCCGAAGGCCTGGAACGTCTCGACCGATCGGGCCTGGATGCCGTCGGCCTGACCGATGACGAGCCGGCCGTCGCGCTTCTCGATGATGCGGGTGTTGACGTCGGGGTACTGCGCGAGCTGGGCGGCGGCGACCATGCCGGCGGGACCGCTGCCGACGATGAGCACGTCGACGACGTCGGGCAGGGACTCAGGTCGATCGATGCCATAGCCCGCTGCGTCCTCGATCCGCGGGTCCGCGGACACGTACCCGTCCTGGTGGAAGTGCATTTCAGCCTCCGGTTCCTCACACGCCTTTGTGCGCCGTGGTGATCGTCTGTGATCCGGCGCGCACCTTGTGATCCAGATCGTATCAGTTCATATACGATCACGCCGAGGCGGGGGTGCGTTCCGACAAAATTCGGTCGAACCCTTGTCGACTGCTTCCGCATCGTATACGATCCAAGAAGTCAAGGACGAGAGAACGAGGTTTCGATGACGAACGCAGCAGTCCCCACCCGGCCCGGCAAGATCATCGCCGTCCACGTGGCCTACGAGTCCCGTGCCGCCCAGCGCGGCCGCCGACCCGCCGCTCCCTCGTACTTCCTCAAGGCGACGAGCTCGCTCGCGGCCAGCGGAGAGACGATCTCCCGTCCCGCCGGCACCGAACTGCTCGCCTTCGAAGGCGAAGTCGCCGTCGTCATCGGCACCCCCGCCCACCGCATCCCCGCCGAGGCCGCATGGGACCACGTCTCAGGCGTCACCGCGGCCAACGACTTCGGCCTCTATGACCTCAAGGCCCCCGACAAGGGCTCGAACGTGAGGTCGAAGAGCCGTGACGGCTACACCCCCCTCGGACCCGAACTCATCCCCGCCGCCGAGGTGGACCCCGAGGCCCTGCGCATCCGCACCTGGGTCAACGGCTCCCTCGTCCAAGACGACGGCACCGGTCCCGAGCAGCTGATCTTCCCGCTCACCCGGATCATCGCCGACCTCAGCCAGCACTTCACCCTCGAACCCGGTGACGTCATCCTCACCGGCACCCCGTCGGGCTCGAGCGTCGTCGTCCCCGGCGACGTCGTCGAGGTCGAGGTGAGCACCGCCTCGGCGAGGACGGGGGAGGAGCTGAGCTCCGGTCGCCTGCGCACCGAGGTCGTCGAGGGACCCGGCGACTTCGACGCCGACCTCGGCAGCACTCCTGCCGTCACCGACGACCTGCGCATCGACGCGTGGGGCTCGGCGGAGGCCGCCGGCCTGCCCGCCGAGGGCGGCACGGACAGCGCCGCCGGCACAGCCCTCCCCGCAGAGCTGCGCGCGAAGCTCGCCGAGGCCCCGACGGCGGGACTCTCGGCCCAGCTGCGGGCCCGTGGGCTCAACAACGTTGTCATCGAGGGCGTCGCCCCGCTGACCCCGGGCAGCCGGATCGTCGGCGTCGCGAAGACCCTGCGCTTCGTGCCCAATCGGGAGGACCTCTTCACATCCCACGGCGGCGGCTACAACGCGCAGAAGCGCGCCTTCGACAGCCTGGGGGAGGGCGAGGTCATCGTCATCGAGGCCCGCGGTGAGTCCGGATCGGGCACCCTCGGCGACGTCCTCGCGCTGCGGGCCAAGGCTCTCGGCGCCGCCGGGGTCGTCACCGACGGAGGGGTTCGCGACTCCGCCGAGGTGGCCGGCATCCTCCCGGTGTTCGCGACCTCCCGCAACCCTGCGGTGCTCGGCCGCAAGCATGTCCCGTGGGAGTCCGATGTGGCCGTGGCCTGCGGGAACGCGACCGTCCTTCCCGGCGATGTCATCGTCGGCGACGACGACGGCGTCATCGTCATCCCCCGGAACCTCGCCGAGGAGGTCGTCGACGCTGCCCTGGCCAAAGAGGTCGAGGACGGCTGGGTCGCCGAGCAGGTCGCCGCCGGCAACCCGATCGAAGAGCTCTTCCCGCCCAAGGGAGAATGGAAGGCGAAGTTCGAGGAATGGAAGTCCGCGCGATGAGTGCGCAGCCGGTGTCGCCGAGCCAGCCTCTGAGCAAGGCCGAGCACGCGTACCAGTGGATCCGTGAGCGCATCGGCGATCACACCTTCGACGCCGGCGACAAGCTTGTGCTCTCCCAGATCGCCGTTGAGCTCGACACCTCGGTCGTCCCCGTCAGGGAGGCGATCCGCCGGCTCGAGGCCGACGGACTCGTCACCTTCGAACGCAACGTCGGGGCCCGGGTGGCGATGGTCGACCACGGATCCTACGTCCAGTCGATGGAGGCCGTCGCCGTGCTCGAAGGCGCGGCGACCGCACAGGCCCTGACCCACATCACCGCGGCCGACCTCGCCGCGGCGGAGGACCTCAACGAGCAGATGCGGGCACTGCTCACCGACTTCGACGCCGTCGAATTCACCCGCCTCAACCACGAGTTCCACGCCGCGCTCTTCGCCCGCTGCCCCAACGACCGGTTGCGCACGCTCGTCGGCCTCGAATGGGATCGGCTCGCGCACCTGCGGAACTCGACGTTCGCGTTCGTGCCCGGACGGGCACGCGACTCCGTCGACGAGCACTCCCGGATCATCGCACTCATCCGGGCGGCCGCCTCGGCGGACGAGGTCGAACGGGTCGTCCGCGCCCACCGCACCGCCACACTGCACAGCTACCAGGAAGCCACCACCGCACCAGAGAGGGACAAGTCATGACCGAGTCCACCACTGCACCTGCGAACCTGCCGGAGAAGATCCGCCACTACATCGGCGGGGAGTTCGTCGACTCCCTCGACGGCGACGAGTTCGACGTCATCAACCCGGTGACCAACGAGCCCTACATCAAGGCCGCCTCCGGCAAGAAGGCCGACATCGACCGGGCCGTGGCGGCAGCGAAGAAGGCCTTCGAGGAGGGGCCGTGGCCGACGATGCTCCCGCGTGAGCGCGCTCGGGTGCTCAACAGGATCGCCGACATCGTCGAGGGCCGCGAGCACGAGCTCGCCGAGATGGAGTCGTACGATTCCGGTCTGCCGATCACCCAGGCCAAGGGCCAGGCGCGTCGGGCGGCGGAGAACTTCCGCTTCTTCGCCGACCTCATCGTCGCCCAGGTCGACGACGCCTACAAGGTTCCCGGCCGGCAGGCCAACTACGTCAACCGCAAGCCGATCGGCGTCGCCGGCCTCATCACCCCGTGGAACACCCCGTTCATGCTCGAGTCGTGGAAGCTCGCCCCGGCGATCGCGACCGGCAACACCGTCGTGCTCAAGCCCGCCGAGTTCACCCCGCTCTCGGCGTCGCTGTGGCCGGGCATCTTCGAAGAGGCGGGCCTGCCCACCGGCGTGTTCAACATGGTCAACGGCTTCGGGGAGGAGGGCTTCGCCGGGGACTCGCTCGTCAAGCACCCCGACGTCCCGCTCATCTCCTTCACCGGTGAGTCGAAGACGGGACAGACGATCTTCGCCAACGCCGCACCCTGGCTCAAGGGCCTCTCGATGGAGCTCGGCGGTAAGTCCCCGGCCGTCGTCTTCGCCGATGCCGACCTCGACGCAGCGATCAACGCGACGATCTTCGGTGTCTTCTCCCTCAACGGGGAGCGCTGCACCGCCGGTTCGCGCATCCTCGTCGAGGAGTCGATCTATGACGAGTTCGTCGAGCGCTACGCCGCGCAGGCCAAGCGCGTCAAGGTCGGCCTGCCCTCGGACCCCGCCACCGAGGTCGCAGCCCTCGTCCACCCCGAGCACTACGAGAAGGTCATGTCGTACGTCGAGATCGGCAAGGGCGAGGCGCGCCTCGTCGCCGGCGGCGGCCGACCCGAGGGATTCGAGACCGGCAACTTCGTCGAACCCACCGTCTTCGCCGACGTCATGCCCGACGCCCGGATCTTCCAGGAGGAGATCTTCGGACCCGTCGTCGCGATCACCCCCTTCTCCACCGACGAGGAGGCGCTCGCGCTGGCCAATGACACGAAGTACGGGCTCGCCGCCTACATCTGGACTTCAGATCTCAAGCGGGCGCACAACTTCTCGCAGGCCGTCGAGTCCGGAATGGTGTGGCTGAACTCGAACAACGTCCGAGACCTGCGCACCCCGTTCGGCGGCGTCAAGGCCTCGGGTCTCGGCCACGAGGGCGGATACCGCTCGATCGACTTCTACACGGACCAGCAGGCCGTGCACATCAACCTCGGCGAGGTCCACAACCCCGTCTTCGGGAAGCAGTGAGAGGAACACCATCATGACCGAATCGATCACCACCCCCACCGTCGCCGCGCCCGATGTCGTGCGCTGCGCGTACATGGAACTCGTCGTCACCGACCTGCAGAAGTCCCGGGACTTCTACGTCGACGTCCTCGACCTCCAGGTCACGTGGGAGGACGAGAACACCGTCTACCTCCGGTCGATGGAGGAGTTCATCCACCACAACCTCGTCCTCCGGAAGGGCCCGGAGGCCGCCGTGGCCGCGTTCTCGTTCCGGGTCCGCACCCCCGAGGACGTCGATGCCGCCGAGGCGTTCTACCGTGAGCTCGGATGTCCCGTTGAGCGGCGGTCCGAGGGCTTCGTCCGCGGCATCGGCGACTCCGTGCGCGTGCAGGATCCGCTCGGCTTCCCGTACGAGTTCTTCTACGACGTCGACCACGTCGAGCGCCTCGCCTGGCGCTACGACCTCTACTCCCCCGGTGCACTCGTCCGCCTCGACCACTTCAACCAGGTCACCCCGGACGTCCCGAAGGCCGTGGGCTACATGGAGGACCTCGGCTTCCGCGTCACCGAGGACATCCAGGACGACGAGGGCACCGTCTACGCGGCGTGGATGCGGCGCAAGCCCACCGTCCACGACACCGCGATGACCGGCGGCGACGGACCGCGCATGCACCACGTCGCATTCGCCACGCATGAGAAGCACAACATCTTGGCGATCTGCGACAAGCTCGGAGCGCTGCGCCTCTCCGACATGATCGAGCGCGGACCCGGCCGCCACGGTGTGTCCAACGCCTTCTACCTCTACCTGCGCGACCCCGATGGCCACCGCATCGAGATCTACACGCAGGACTACTACACCGGCGACCCGGACAATCCGCGGGTGACCTGGGACGTCCACGACAACCAGCGCCGTGACTGGTGGGGAAACCCGGTTGTGCCCTCGTGGTACACCGATGCCTCGACCGTCCTCGACCTCGAGGGCAACCCGGTGCCGCTGACGAAGCGCACCGACGACTCCGAGATGGAGGTGACCATCGGCGCCGACGGATTCTCCTACACCCGCCGCGAGGATGCCGAGAGCGACACCGCCGCCCACTCGGGCGCCGATGACGGGGAAGAGGAATTCAAGCTCGGCCACCAGCTCTGAGCCGACCGAGGGGAAGAGCCCAGAAGGAGGATCACCATGCTCGATGAGACGGTCATCGCCGGCATCGCCGACGATCTCGCCGCCGCCGAGAGGTCACGGGAGAAGATCGGGCTGCTCACCGCCGCCCACCCGGACATGACGGTCGAGGACTCGTACGCGGTGCAGGCGGAATGGCGGCGCCGCGGCGAGGCCGAGGGACGGCGCGTCGTCGGTCACAAGATCGGGCTGACGTCGAAGCCGATGCAGCAGGCGACCGGCATCACCGAACCCGACTACGGGACGATCTTCTCAGACCAGGTCTATGAGACCGGGGCGGTCATCGACCACTCGCAGTACTCCGGGGTGCGCGTCGAGGTCGAGCTCGCCTTCGTCCTCGGCGAGGACCTCGCGGGTCCCGGCGTCGGCCTCGTCGATGTGCTCAGGGCCACCGAGTACGTCGTGCCCGCCCTCGAGATCCTCTCCTCCCGGATCGAGATGGAGGGACGGACGATCGTCGACACGATCTCCGACAATGCAGCCCTGGGCGCGATGGTGCTCGGCGGTCGTCCCGTGACCGTCGACTCAGTCGACCTCCGCTGGGTCGCAGCCCTGCTCTACCGCAACGAGACGATCGAGGACTCCGGCGTCGCCGCCGCCGTCCTCGACCACCCCGGGCGGGGCATCGCGTGGCTGGCGAACAAGCTCGCCGACCACGGGGAGACCCTGCGGGCGGGCGAGACCGTGCTCGCCGGCTCGTTCACCCGCCCGATGTGGGTGCATCCGGGCGACACCGTCCACGCCGACTACGGAGACCTGGGAGTCATCACATGTCGTTTCGCCTAGACCTGCCCCCGACCTTCGCCGACCGCCTCGCCGAGCTCGACGACGGCGGTCATCTCGCGGGGATGTGGGTGAGCTCCGGCTCGCCGGTGTCCGCGGAGATCGCCGCCGGATCCGGTCTCGACTGGGTGCTCCTCGACGCCGAGCACTCGCCGTTGGGTCTGGAGACGACGACCCGTCTCCTCCAGGCGATGAACGGCTACCCGGCGACCCCCGTGGTCCGGGTGCCCGCGTGCGACCGCGTGCTCATCAAGCAGCACCTCGACCTCGGTGCGCAGAACATCCTCGTGCCCATGGTCGACACCGCAGCCGACGCCGAGGAGGCGGCCCGGTCCGTGCGCTACCCGCCGCACGGGGTGCGCGGGGTCGGCTCCGCCCTCGCCCGTGCGTCGAGGTGGAACACCGTGCCCGACTACCTGGGGAGGGCCGACGAGCTTGTCTCCCTCACCATCCAGATCGAGTCGGTGACGGCGGTGGAGAACGCCGAGGCGATCGCCTCCGTCGAGGGCATCGACGCGGTCTTCGTCGGTCCCTCCGATCTCGCCGCCTCGATGGGACTGCTCGGTCAGCAGACGCACGAGCGGGTGACTGCGGCGGTGCTCGAGACCTTCGACGCCGTCCGTGCCGCCGGCAAACCCGTCGGCGTCAACGCCTTCGACCCCGTCCAGGCGAGGAGGTACCTCGACGCGGGTGCCTCCTTCGTCCTCGTCGGCGCCGACGTTGGACTTCTTGCCAACGGCTCCCGGGCGTGGGCGAAGGAGTGGGCCTCGGGAGTCTGAGGTCGACTCAGCGCCGGTGCCACCGGCGTGCGGCATCGGCGTGTGCAACGGCGAGGAGGTCGAGCGCGAGCCCCATCGTGTTCGGTCCCGGTGCGACGATCGCGACCCACCCCTGCGTGCGGTAGAGAGGATGGGGGAGGAGCGTGTCCGCGGCGGCGAAGTCCCAGCCCGTCTCGGCGCCCGGCGCGGTGGGCTCCTCGCCGAGGAGGTCGGCGAAGCGATGCCGCCCGACATGGATGTTCACCCGCCACCGCCCTGTCTCGCTCAGTCGTGACAGGGTGTCGTCGGGGTAGTCCTTCGTGATGATCGTCGCGTAGGGCTGGACCCGCTGCGGGACCTCGCCGTCGGGGGCGAAGTAGAGGAAGTGATCGCCCCACGCGACCTCGGGATACTCACTGCCCGGAGTCGGAGCGAGCTCGAGGACTCCGTCGAAGCGGCGGACGGCGTCTAGGATGTCGTTCATGCTCATGCTTCAAGTGTGCACTTCAAGTGCTTATGTCGGATGGCGACGACGATGACGACGGCCGAGGCGGCCCGGGCGGCCGGCTGTTCGGTGCAGCAGGTGCGCAGGCTCGAGACCCTCGGAGCGATACCGGCCGCCGAGCGCCTGCCGAACGGCCATCGCCGGTTCACCGAGACCCATGTCCGCGCACTCATCGCCTATCGGCGCCTCGCCTCGGCGATCGGTCCCGTGGCCGCCCTCGATACCTTCATCTCGCGGTCGGAGCGCTCGCCTGCCGACACGGCAGCGGTCCTCGGCGGATTCGCCGCCGGTCTCGACGCGGAGCGGACCCGGGCTCTCGCGGTGCGGGAGATGCTGGTCGGCCTCGATGCGGAGACCGACGACGGCGCCGAGTCGATGACGATGAGTCAGCTCACGCACGCCCTCGGCGTCCCGGCCTCGACCCTGCGGTTCTGGGAGGACGAGGGCCTGGTCTCGCCCGACCGGGTGGCCCGCGGCGCAACGCGCGCACGGATCTACCGGCCGGCCGCGATCCGGGAGGCGAGGATCACCGCGGAGCTGAGGGCAGCCGGGTATCGGATCCCGGCCGTCCGCGAGTTCATCGATGCGCTGCGTGTCCACGGCGAGGTCGATCAGGCCCGCGCCGCCCTCGAGTCCCGCATCGAAGCTCTCACCGGCCGGCTCCTCGACCTCTTCCGCGCAGCGGCGACGATCGTCGAGGGCGGCTGATCCGTGAGCGGGCCGATCACTCATCGCGGGTCCGGCGTCCGGTGACGAAGAGGATCGCCCCTCCGAGGCCGATGAGGACGATGCCGACCCCGATGAGCATCGTGTGCCCCTGGGCTCCCGTCCGCGGCAGTTCGTCCGGGGCGCGCGGAGCCTCCGGCTCCTCTGCGACGGGTTCGACCGGTGGGGGAGTGCTCGGTTGCTCGGGTGCCGGCGGCGGACTTGGCTGCTCCGGTGCGGGCGGGGTCGACGGCTGCTCGGGTGACGGCGGGGTCGACGTCGGAGGCGCCGGAGGCGTGCTCGGCGTCTCGGCCGGCGGACGGCTGACGGTCTCCGACGGGATGCCCCAGTCGCTCGTCCACCCCTCATGGACGTCGTCGGCGTGGATCGTCGTCACGAACGTCACCCACCCGACGGGCATGTCGATCAGCTCCGTGCTCACCGTGGCCGTGCCCTCCTGGTCGGCGACGACGGTGATGTCCTGGGAGGCGAGCTCCGTGCCCGACGCCTCCGTCGACTGCTGGGGTTCGGAGTCGGGGCGGTACGCGGTGACGGTGAGCTTCGCCTCGGCGCCGGGACGCAGGCCGGTGACGGCGACCTCGTCGGTGACCTGGGATCCCTCGATTTCGGCACGGGTGTCAGCCGTCGGCGTCCATGGGACGAATCCCGTCTCCTTCGGCTGGCCGTGGATGCCCTTCCACTCCGACGTCTTCTCGTCGGCGGCGATCGTCTCCGTGAAGTAGACCCAGCCGCGCACATCCTCAGGGATCCGGATGCCCGCCGAGGTGTGTGTGCCGTTGCCGATGTCCTTGGAGGTCACGGTGCCGATGACTTCGGCATCGTCATTGCGGGTGCCGATCGCGGGCTTCGACGAGGTGGTCCACAGCTCGTGGACGACATCGACCCTGTGATCGCCGATGAGACCGGAGACCGTGAACGCATCGGTGACGGTGTCTCCCGGCTGCGGGCGCTCCTCGGAGATCTCTGTGGTCACGCGCGGCTGCGAGTCGACGTCGAGTGAGACCTCGTCGGTGACGGTCACGGGTTCGTCGGCGGTGATGACGCGTTGGACGCGGGTGCCGGAGGTCGGCTCGTAGAGGCGCACGGTCTCCGGGGCCACGGTCGCCGTGGCGGTGACGCTCACTGTCCCCGGCTCGGTGGCCCTGAGCATTTCGGTGATCTCTGCCGTCCCGCTCGTCACTCTCGTCGGACCTTCGGCTCCCTTGATGGTGAGTTCGATGGGGACGTCGGGGACGAACGCTCCGGAGGCGCTGGTCAGGGAGACGGTGAGGGTGACCGCGCCCGAGGTCGGCGGGACGTCGGCCGTCGACGGCGCGGCATCCTCCTCGGTGCTGCCGTAGGGTTCGAGGACGGGCATGTCGAGGGACCGCTCGAGGGAGACGTCGAGCGTGTACGGGCCGGCGAGCCTCTTCGCCTCCTTCGTGATCGCCGCATACTGCTGTGCGGCCCCGGCGAAGTCCGCGCCGAGTTCGCCCGGCTCCTGCGGCGGCACCGCATGGTCGTGGTCGATCCGTTCGTCGAGTCGCGCCATCGTGCTCAGTGCCGCCTGGACGTCGGCGGAATCCGAGGTCCCGTACGTGTGCAGCGCCCACGCGGTCTGCGCCGAGGTGACCGTGCGCGGTTGCGCACCGTCGAAGTTCGCCGGCTGCGGGGACTGCCGTCCGGCGTCGATGCAGTAGGCGTACCTGTCGTCGAACGTGCGGTAGGCGCCGTACCAGGTCCTGCCCTCGGCGGCCTCATGCCAGAGACCGGGACCGTAGAGTTCGGAGGCCGCTGAGAGCGGGACCTCCCCGAGGTTTGACTTCGCCGATGCGGGGGACGATCCCAAGGAGAGGAGGAGAGCGAGGACGACGAGGAGGACGGATGGACATGTGAGAGGTCTGTGAGTGCTCATGGCACGATTGCACGCCCGACGGGCCGCGGTGACCAGAGGCGATTCTGCGCCTGTGGACAGCGGATCGAGCCTCCACAGGCGAACGAGCACGAGTGGCAGCGGCTGGGGAGACGAGTGGGGGACGGCACACCACCGGGGTCGGCGCGGGACGGACCGACCGCCTCGGCGAGGACGAAGGGATTCGGCAGGGCGACGAGACGCGAACGCGGGAAGGGGATCCACACCCGCTGGGACACGAGTGGGTGGGAGACGGACGGCCAGGCGGGTTGTTGCCGAACAGACACGAACCGCACGGCCCGGTGTCAGCGATCAACCGTAGACTGGACGAGCAGTCAACGCCCTGCATCCGATCGAGAAGGACGGTGTATGTCGGAACATGCAGGCCCTCCGCACGGCCCGGGCCCGAATCACGGTGGTCAGCATCCTGGCCCCGTCGTCGATCCCCGCCGCAGCGATGACCGCTTCCGCCCGCGGCCGCAGAACCCCCAGCGCACCGCGACCCCGCCGCCGATGCGGCGGCAGGCCCCCGGCCCGGGTCCCAATCTCGGCCTGCGCATCCCGCCGCCGGGGCAGATGACCCGTCCCGGCCACCAGTCCCATCCCGGCCAGCCGATGCAGGCCCGCGTCTACGAGCAGCCGCGGTTCGCGCCGACGGTGACGCAGGAGATGCGGGTGCGCGCACAGATGCAGCCCCCGCAGCACCGGGTCGCCGAGACTCCGTGGACAGGGGCCGTGCGGCGCACGCCGGAACCGGCCGAGCCGGGATCGCCGGGCAACGTCGTCCGCCTCGTCCTCGCGATCCTCGCCGTCTGCGCCCTCGTCTTCGGTCTCCTCGTCATGGCGATCTTCGGCGGCTTCAGCTTCGGTGCCCGCCTCTTCGGGCTCATCGGACTCTCGGCCATCCCGCTCATCGGGATCATCGCCTACGTGCTGTGGCTCGATCGGTGGAAGCCCCAGCCGAAGCTCCTCCTCGGCCTCTGCCTCCTCTGGGGAGCGGTCGCCTCCGTCGTCCTCACCCTCTTCGTCTCCCTCGTCGGGGAGGTCGCCCTCTACTTCGCCGGCGTCGGCGCGGTGCCCGACGTGTTCAAGACCGTCGTCGAAGCCCCCGTCGTCGAGGAGACGACGAAGACCGCCCTCCTCGTCGTCATCGTCCTCCTCGCCCGGCGTCATTTCGAGGGGCCCCTCGACGGCCTCGTCTACGGCGCGCTCATCGGGGCGGGCTTCGCGTTCACGGAGAACGTCCTCTACCTCGGCGCCGCGTGGGAGGAGAGCACCTCGGGTCTGTGGGTGACCTTCGTGCTCCGCTGCCTCTGCTCGCCCCTGCTCCACACGGCTTTCTCGTCCTGGGCCGGGGTGACGATCGGCTTCGCCGCCCGCAAATGGCCGTGGTGGGCGGTCATCCTCATGTGGCTGCCCGGGCTCTTCGTCGGCATGTGCCTCCACGCGATCTGGAACGGGTCGATGACCGGTCTCCAGCTCATCAGCCCCATCGCGCAGATCATCGGCCTCATCGTCCTCAGCTTCATCCTCACCACCTGCTGGGTCGTCGCAGGCCTCATCCTCCGCCGCAGCGAGCGTTTGCACACCCGCAACATGCTCGGCGACTACGCGAACTCCGGGTGGCTCTCCCACGCCGAGGTCGACATGCTCGGAACGTGGAAGGGCCGCAAGCAGGGCAAACGCTGGGCGAAGACCTTCCCCGGGGGCAAGCAGGAGATGCGGACGATGATCCGCCTCGCCGGTCAGCTCGCGACGACGCGGATGCGTCTGCTCGCCGGCCTCGGCGGACCCAAGGAGCGCACCATCGAGAACTACGAACTGCGTGAGTTCGCCGGAGCCCGTGACCGTCTGCTCTCAGCCTCCCGAGGTGAGGCGAGGCCGGCGTGATCGTCGACGTCATCATCGTCCTCCTCGGCATCGCTGCGCTCTTCCTCGGCTTCCGGCAGGGCTTCATCATCGGCCTGTGCACGGTCGTCGGCTTCGTCGTCGGCTGGATCGCCGGGCGGCTGACCTCCCCGCTGGTCGAGAACATCTCCGCGGGCACCCAGGCGATGGAGAACCCCGGGGTCATCGCCCTGCTCGCGGCGATGCCGCTCGTCCTCAGCGTGCTCTTCGCCTTCGCGGGCAACGGCATCGGCATCGCGATCCGGCGGGCCATGGACTCTGAGCTCGGGCAGGGCATCGACTCGATCGGCGGGACGGTGACCGCGGGCATCGTCTACGTCCTCGTCCTCTGGCTCGCCGCCGGATTCGTCCGTGCCTCCCCGCTCGTCGAACCCAACCGGTGGGTCGCCGACTCCGCGGTCATCGCCGCGATCGACCGGACGATCCCGTACTCCTCGCAGGTCGCCCTCGGCGACCTCGCCTCGACACTGCGCGCCACGGGCTTCCCACAGGTCTTCTCCGGCCAGACCGAGGAGATCCGCGGAGTCGGCGAACCCGACTCCGGCATGGTCGAGGTCGGCCGCAGCGTCGAGGAGTCCGTCGTCAAGGTGACGACGACGACCACCCGATGCGCCGCCGGATCCGAGGGCACCGGGTTCGTCTACAGCGACGGCCTCGTCGCCACCAACGCCCACGTCGTCGCCGGGTCGACGAGCCTCGCCGTCCAGGTCGGAGGGACGGGGCGCCCCTACTCCGCCGAGGTGGTCGAATTCGATCCCGAAGCCGATGTCGCCGTCCTCAGGGTCCCCGAACTCGATGCTCCCGCGCTCGAGTTCGGCTCACCGGCCGGTCCCGGTGACGACTCGGTCGTCGTCGGCTTTCCCGCCAACGGTCCGTACACGATCTCTCCGTCGCGAGTGCGCGAGAAGATCAACGCCCGCGGGCTCGACATCTACGACGAGTCGAGCGTCGTCCGCGAGGTCTACTCGGTGCGCGGAATCGTCCGGGAGGGCAATTCGGGCGGACCCCTCCTCGACTCCGACGGCAACGTCATCGGCATGGTCTTCGCCCGCTCCGCCACCGATGAGGAGACCGGCTATGCGCTCACCCGGGCCGAGATCCGCGACGAGCTGCAGGCGGGAGCGAGCAGCAGCACCCCGCAGCCGACGGGCCAGTGCACGAAGTGAGTGTGCTCCTCAGCTGAGGTCGAGTCCGGCGATGACGGCGCGGTGGTCGCTCGTGCCCCGTCCGAGCACGCGGTCCGAGGTCGCATCGAAACCGCGGTAGAGGATGTGGTCGAGACGGGTCACCGGGAACACCGACGGCCACGTGAAGCCGAAGCCGCCGTGAGCCTCGACTCGGGAGTCCTCGAGCGGGGGCACGAGTTCGGAGAAGTTGCGGTCCGTCGTCGCGGTGTTGAAGTCGCCGGCGACGATGACCCGCTCGGCCTCGTCGGCGGAGACGATTGTCGCGAGGCGACGCAGGGCGGCATTGCGCATCGCCTCATGCCCGGGCCGGACCGAGGGCATGTGCACGGCGTAGAAGCGGACATCGCCGTGGTCGGTCGACACCGTCGTTGCGAAGGCCCGCTCCCACGGCAGACCGAGGTCGACCGCCTCAGGGGCGGACATCGGCCACTTCGACCACACCCCGACAGTGCCGACGACCTGTGAGTTCTCGAACGCCGAGTCGAGCTCCTTGCGGATGATCTGGCCTGAGAGCGACTCGAGTTCCTGGATCGTGAGGATGTCGGGCTCTGCGTCGATGAGGTTCTTCGCCGTGGCGGTGGGCTGCGGCAGGCGGGCTCCGACGTTCTGGGTGGCGACCGTGAGGTCGGCCGTGCCCGCGTCCTTGCCCGGCAGGAGTGCTGTGCCGAACATCGTCAGCCACACGATGGAGGGCACGAGCACGCCGATGACCGAGAGCACGGAGAAGCGGAAGAGCGCCATGAGGGCGACGAGGCCGACGATCACTCCCGTCCACGGCAGGATGCTCTCGACGAGCAGGGCGATGCCTGCTCGGGAGGGGAGGAGGTGGTGGAGGAGAAGGAACGCGGCATAGAGGATGCCGAAGACGAGTGCGGTGACTCCCTTCGCGGACCTCCGCGCGGAACGGGTTCGGGGATATGCCTGATTCATCGATCAACGAGCATAACCGCGAAGTCTGTCCCCCTCCTGGGTGGGTGGTGCGACCCGGATCACCGGTGCGCGGTCGCCGACCACACGGTGACGTCGGGGTGCGTGTCGTACCGGTAGCCGGCACCCCTCATCGTGCGGATGACCGACGAGTGCTCGCCGAGGCGGCGCCGGAGCCGGCGGATGTGGACGTCGACGGTGCGCTCGTCCGGTTCCTCCGAGCCCGACCACACGGCGGCGATGAGGGCGTCGCGCGGCAGGGTCTCATCCGGGTGCGAGACGAGGGTGGCGAGCAGGTCGAACTCCTTCGTCGTGACGTCGACGAGGTCGCCGTCGATGCGCACCTCCCGGCGGGGGATGTCGATGCGCAGACGCTCGGCCGCCTTCTCTCCGAAGGCTTCGCCCGGGTGGGCGCCGTAGCCGCCTGCAGCGGCGTCGTCGCGCAGCGCAGGCGGGTGGATGCGGTTGGGAATGCGGGAGCGCACGGGACCGTGGGTGCCTGCGGGGGTGCCGCTGGCGGCCGGGGAGCCGTTGGCGACGGCGCGGACGGCATCGATGTCGCTGCCGCGGCCCTCCGGGGCCAGGGCGATGACGGCCTGCGTCTCGGCCTGCGAGGCGAGCTCCTTCGCGTAGGCCTGAAGTTCACCGGCGATCGCGGAGAGGTTCGTGCCGTCTGCGGCGGCCTTCGATTCGTCGAGGCCGATGTAGACGATGATCCCGCGGGCGGCCTTCGGGGAGGGGACGACGCCGCTGGGTCCGTACGTGTGCGGAGGGTTCTGCGGATCGACGGCGCTCAACCTGGCTCCTGCCCTCCGGACGGCGACGGCACTGCGGGGGTGGACGTAGTTCGGCTCTGGATTCGGCATGGCTGTCCTCTGAGTGAGTCGTGGGGGTCCGCTGCGTGGCTGACGTGCACTCGTTCGCGGTCGGACAGCGGAAGGACGATCACCGACGACGAACGCAGGGCATACACATGGCTGCCGCGCACATTCGTGGCTGATACGTCACAGAGGTCATGTCTTCATTATTCGTCACAGTCTGACGCGCCTGCAAAGGATTCGCCGTTTTTGAGACGAGTGTGACGAACTATGACGCCGAGTCTCTCAGTCGACGATGCCGTACATCCGGTCCCCGGCGTCGCCGAGCCCGGGGACGATGTACCCCTGCTCGTTGAGGCGTTCGTCGAGGGCCGCGGTGTAGATCTCGACGTGCGCCGACTCCCCGTACGACTGTTCGATGCGCTTGACGCCCTCGGGGGCGGAGACGAGGCAGACGGCGGTGACGTCGCGGGCACCGCGGGCCAGGAGGAAATCGATGGCCATGGCCAGGGTGCCGCCGGTGGCGAGCATCGGATCGACGACGAAGATCTGACGACCGCTGAGGTCATCGGGCAGCCGGTCGGCGTAGGCGGTGGGTTCGAACGTCGTCTCGTCGCGGACCATGCCGAGGAATCCCACCTCGGCGGTGGGGAGGATGCGCAGCATTCCGTCGAGCATGCCGAGGCCCGCGCGGAGGATGGGGACGACGACGGGACGGGGTTCGGCCAGGCGGGTGCCGGTGAACGTCGAGACCGGGGTGGACACCTCGCGGTCCTCGACGGCGACCGAGCGCGTGGCCTCGTAGGCGAGAAGCATGACGAGCTCCTCGGTGAGCTGCCGGAACCGCGCGGAATCGGTGCTCTCGTCACGGAGGACGCTGAGCTTGTGGGCGATGAGCGGGTGATCGGCTACGTGTAGGCGCATACAGGAAATGGTACGTCGAAACACAGGCGGAGAAAGAGCGGATCCTGTGGTGAAAGGACTGAGAAGAGTCCACAATGGAGACATGTCCTACTTCAGTGAGATCCTTGCCGAGTCCAGCGACGGTTTCCGCGCCCTCGACGTCGACGTCCGTGACGCCGAGGACCTCGACGGGCTGGTCGACATGATGCGCACCGCCGGCTCCGACGACGGCGAGGCGATCGCCGTCATCGAGCACGAGGACGAGTGGTTCGGCCTCGTGCGGCTGTGCCGGGACAACGAGGTCAAGGTCTTCCTCTCCGATCTCCGGGCCGTCGAGCTCAGTCCCTTCGCTGCGATCTTCGCCGACTACCTCGACTCCCGCCCCGATGCGTACGAGGCCGAGCCGGAAGAGGAGTTCGGCCTCGACGAGGAGACGCAGACCTCCGAAGACGAGGACGAGGACGACAACGACGACGAGATCGAGATGCTCGACTTCGACGGCGACGCCGAATGGGGCGGGGACGCCGACATCTACGCCGACCGGGGGCTCCCGGCGGCCGACCTCATCGAGCAGGTCGAGCAGCACCGGTCCGACCCGGCCCGCGTCGTCGCCCACGTCGGCGAGACCGTCGGCTTCGCCGATCAGCTCGAGGCCGCACGCTGAACCGCTTCCCCGAGTGGATGGATCTCGCCCTCGCCGAGGCGGCCCGGGCGACCGCACATGACGACGTCCCCGTCGGCGCCGTCGTCGTCGATGAGGACGGCCGGGTCATCGGCAGCGGCCACAACCGGCGCGAGGTCGACGAGGATCCGCTCGGCCATGCCGAGCTCATCGCCCTGCGCGCCGCCGCCGAGGCGACCGGACGCTGGCGCCTCGACGGCTGCACCCTCGTCGTCACCCTCGAACCGTGCGTGATGTGCGCGGGCGCACTCGTCGGCTCCCGCATCGCCCGCCTCGTCTACGGTGCCTTCGATGAGAAGGCCGGCGGCGTGGGATCGGTGTGGGACATCCCGCGCGACCGTGCGGCTCTCCACCACCCTGAGGTCTACGCGGGCGTGCGCGCGGAGGAGAGTGCGGCGCTGCTGCGCGAGTTCTTCACCGCCCGCCGAGGGTGAGGTGCCGACAGAGGTGACCGCTCTCACGGTGCGATGATTTGGCCCTCCTGTGGCACCGACTGTATTGTTGTCGGCGGTGGCGTGTCCGAGCGGCCGAAGGTGCAACACTCGAAATGTTGTGTACGGTAACCCCGTACCGTGGGTTCAAATCCCACCGCCACCGCCACATGAACCCCCTGGTCAGCCAGGGGGTTCTCTGCTGTCCGGAGTCGTCACGGCGACCCGGAGACTACACTGGTGTCAGTTGTGTCTCGATTCCCCTCACGGCCCTGTGACGATTGACACACCCCTGGGTGTGCCGCGAGACTGTCCAAATGAAATAGAAATAGTTTTCCGCATCGTGGAAGCCCTGGTGGGGCCTCCCGTGCGCTGACTGTCTCGTTTCAATGCGCACGTTCAAGGCGCAGGGCCGCGACGACGATGTCGCGGCCGACCAAATCGAACAGTTTGAGGTGGTCCATGAAAATGGCTGACAACGATTCAGGGCGGGACACGGCACCCGTCGAGCACGGCAGTCCCAGTGCACTGGACAGATTCTTCGAGATAACCCAGCGCGGATCCTCGGTGCGCCAGGAGATCCGCGGCGGCATCGTCGCCTTCGTGGCGATGGCCTACATCGTCGTGCTCAACCCGCTCATCCTCGGCGGCTCCGCCGACGTCACCGGCGGCACGCTCGACTTCGCGCAGCTCACGGCCGTCACCGGCCTCGTCGCGGGTCTCATCACGATCCTCTTCGGCGTCGTCGCCCGGCTCCCGTTCGCGCTTGCCGCCGGCCTGGGGATGAACAGCTTCCTCGCCGTCTCCGTCGTCCAGGAGGTCACCTGGGCCGAGGCGATGGGGCTCGTCATCATCAACGGCGTCATCATCGTCGTCCTCGGCGCCACGGGCATCCGCACGGCGATCTTCAACGCCGTTCCCGACGCCCTCAAGGTCGCGATCACCGTGGGCATCGGCCTCTTCATCGCGTTCATCGGCTTCGTCAACTCCGGCTTCGTCACCCGCACGCCCGCCGGTCCGCCCGTCCAGCTCGGGCAGGACGGATCGATCGCCTCCCTGCCGACCGTGGTCTTCATCGGCGCGCTCATCCTCATCGGCGTGCTCGTGGCCCGGAAGATCCCCGGCGGCATCCTCATCGGGATGATCGTCGCGACGATCGCCGCGATCATCATCCAGGCGTTCGCGAAGCTCGGCACCGTCGGCGACCCGGTCAACCCGGACCCGCAGGGCTGGAACCTCAGCGCTCCGCAGCTGCCGAGCCAGATCGTCGCTCTGCCCGACTTCTCCCTCATCGGCGCCTTCGACCTCTTCGGCTCGTTCGAGCGCATCGGAGTCCTCGCCGCGACGATGCTCGTCTTCACCCTCGTGTTCACGAACTTCTTCGATGCGATGGGCACGATGACGGGTCTCGCCCGCAGCGCCGGCCTGCAGACGAAGGACGGCATGTTCCCCCGCATCCGCGGCGCCTTCATCATCGAGGGTCTCGGCGCGGTCGCCGGCGGCGGCGCCTCGGCGTCGTCGAACACGGTCTTCGTCGATTCCGCCGCAGGCATCGCCGAGGGTGCACGCACCGGTCTCGCCGCGTGCGTGACCGGCGTCCTCTTCCTCCTCTCGATGTTCTTCGCTCCGCTCATCGGGGTCATCCCGATGGAGGCCGGCGCGGCAGCCCTCGTCGTCGTCGGCGCGATGATGGTCTCCCAGATCCGGGAGATCGACTTGAGCGACTTCCGCACCTCGCTGCCGGTCTTCCTCACCATGGTGACGATGCCCCTGACCTACTCGATCGCCAACGGCATCGGCGTCGGATTCATCTCCTGGGCGCTCATCCACGCGTTCAGCCGTCGCGGACAGCACGTCCACTGGCTGCTCTGGGTCGTCTCCGTCGGATTCGTCCTCTACTTCGTTCGCGGTCCCATTTCGGCTATCTTGGGAGGGTGAGCATTGTGACGGAGCAGACAGCTTGGACGAAGGGGCAGATCGCCCACGGCGACTGACGCACGCCGGTCCGTCGGTGGCCTGTGCCCCGACGCCCTCACTGCTCTCCGCTGCTGTTCGCATGGATAACCAGAAGTCCGGGAGAGCGAAGGCATCTGTTCCAACCATGCACTGTGCGCCTCACCGACGAGGCGCAGGAGGTGAGTGCGATGTCCGCGTCGACCACGGAACGCTCGAGCTGTCGGATCTCGGTCAACGGCACCGATCACGACTTCGACGGCCCCACACATACCAACGCCCTTGACTTCCTCCGCGGTCAGGGGCTCACGGCAGCCAAGGAAGGCTGCGCGGAAGGCGAATGCGGAGCCTGTGCCATCCTCATCGCCCGACCCGATGGCGAGAACGGCACCCGCTGGACCTCGGTGAATGCGTGTCTGCTGCCGGCAGCGGCCCTCGACGGCCAGGAGGTCATCACCGCCGAAGGCCTCGGCTCGCTCGACGACGTCCACCCCGTCCAGGAGGAGATGGCCGTGCGCGGCGGCTCCCAGTGCGGCTACTGCACCCCGGGCTTCATCTGTTCGATGGCCGCGGAGTACTACCGCCCCGAGCGCCCCACCGACTCCGACCACGGTCCCAACGGATTCGACATCCACGCCCTCTCCGGCAATCTCTGCCGCTGCACCGGCTACCGCCCGATCAGGGACGCAGCCTACGCCCTCGGCGACCCCACCGACGATGATGCCCTGGCCGCGCGCCGCAGCGACCCGGCGCCGGCCTCGGCGGCCACGGACCTCCACCGACCCGACACCCCCACCGGTGAGCTGGGACGGTACCGTCGTCCCACCCGCCTCGCCGAGGCGGTCGAGATCCTCAGCCTCGAACCCGACGTCCTCGTCGTCGCCGGCGCCACCGACTGGGGTGTCGAGGTCAACATCAAGGGCGCCCGGGCGAAGTCGCTGCTCGCGATCGACCGGCTGCCCGAGCTCCGCGGCGTCCGCTGGACGGAGACCCATGTCGAGATCGGGGCGGCGAACACCCTGAGCGAGATCGAACGCGAACTCGCCGGATCCGTCCCGCTGCTCGGCAAGCTCTTCCCGCAGTTCGCCTCGCGCCTCATCCGCAACGGTGCGACGATCGGCGGCAACCTCGGCACCGGCTCGCCGATCGGCGACACCCCGCCGGCCCTCCTCGCCCTCGAGGCCGAGCTCGTGCTCACCTCGGCGGGCGGGGAGCGGGTCGTGCCGCTGGCCGACTACTTCACCGGCTACCGGCAGACCGTGCGCGAGCCCGGCGAGCTCATCACTGCGATCCGGATCCCGCTGCCGCTCTCCCCGCTCACCTCGTTCCAGAAGATCACCAAGCGCCGCTTCGACGACATCTCTTCGGTCGCCATCGGCTACGCCGTCGACGTCTCCGACGGCATCGTGGACAAAGCCCGCATCGGCCTCGGCGGCGTCGCGGCGACCCCGCTGCGCGCCCTCGCCACGGAAGCGGCGATCGAAGGCAGGCCGTGGACGCTCGAGACCGTCCACGACGCGGCCGAGACCCTCGCCGCCGAAGGCACCCCGATGGACGACCACCGGGCGAGCTCCCGGTACCGCACTGCGATGCTGCGCTCCTCACTCGAGCGCTTCTTCGCCGAACAGCTGGGCGCGAGCGGGCCCGGCATGATCCGAACGGAGGCAGGACGATGAGCCATCTCTCCCAGCGCCCCGCCGACCCTGTCGTCGGCGAATCCCACCACCACGAGAGCGCCTTCGGTCACGTCACCGGCGCCGCGCTCTACACCGACGACCTCGTCGGGCGACTCACCGGCGTCCTCCACGCCTACCCCGTCCAGTCCGAGCACGCCCACGCGAGCCTCGACCGCGTCGACGCGGCGCCTGCGTACGCGGTGCCCGGAGTCGTGCGCGTCATCACCGCCGCCGACGTGCCCGGGGTCAACGACCAGGGCGTCAAGCACGACGAACCGATGCTGCCCACCGACGAGGTGATGTTCTTCGGCCAGCCGGTCGCCTGGGTCCTCGGCGAGGACCTCGAGGCGGCGAAGGCCGGCGCCGCCGCGGTCGTCGTCGACGCCACCCCGCTGCCCTCGCTCATCACCGTGCGCGATGCGATCGCCGCTGGCAGCTACCACGGGGTCCAGCCGGTCATCGACAAGGGCGACGTCGACGGCGCCTTCGCCGACGCCGCGCACGTCTTCTCCGGCGAGTTCGAATTCGCCGGGCAGGAGCACTTCTACCTCGAGACCCAGGCCTCGCTCGCCCACGTCGACGAGTCCGGCCAGGTCTTCATCCAGTGCTCGACCCAGCACCCCACGGAGACCCAGGACATCGTCTCCCACGTCCTCGGGATCCCCGCCAACGAGGTCACCGTCCAGTGCCTGCGGATGGGCGGAGGCTTCGGCGGCAAGGAGATGCAGCCCCACGGGTACGCAGCGCTCGCCGCCCTCGGCGCGAAGCTCACCGGTCGGCCCGTCCGGCTGCGGCTGAGCCGCACGCAGGACATGACGATGACCGGAAAGCGCCACGGCTTCCATTCGACGTGGCGGATCGGCCTGACCGAGGACGGGCGGATCCTCGCCCTCGACGCCACGCTCACCGCCGACGGCGGGTGGAGCCTCGACCTCTCCGAACCCGTGCTCACCCGCGCGATGTGCCACATCGACAACGCGTACTGGGTGCCCAACATCCGCGTCCACGGCCGCGTCGCGAAGTGCCACAAGACCTCGCAGACGGCGTTCCGCGGCTTCGGCGGCCCGCAGGGGATGCTCGTCATGGAGGACATCCTCGGCCGCATTGCCCCGCAGCTGGGGCTGAGCGCCCGTGAGCTGCGCCGCCGCAACTTCTACCAGGCCGGACAGGACACCCCCTACTACCAGCCCGTGCGCCATCCCGACCGGATGGAGGCCTGCTGGGATGAGGTCGTCACCTCCGCCGAGGTGGCCGAGCGGGAAGCGGAGATCGCCCGGTTCAACGCCACCCACGACCACGTCAAACGGGGGATTGCGATCACCCCGGTGAAGTTCGGGATCTCGTTCAACCTCACCGCCTTCAACCAGGGCGGCGCGCTCGTCCTCGTCTACAAGGACGGCTCGGTCCTCGTCACCCACGGCGGCACCGAGATGGGTCAGGGCCTGCACATGAAGATGCTCCAGGTCGCGGCGACCACGCTCGGGGTTCCCCTCTCAACCGTGCGGCTCGCCCCCACGCGCACGGACAAGGTCCCCAACACTTCGGCGACGGCGGCGAGCTCCGGCTCCGACCTCAACGGCGGGGCCGTCAAGGACGCCTGCGAGCAGATCCTCGGCCGTCTCCGGCAGGTCGCGGCAGGACTCCTCGGGGCCCCGGCGCACGAGGTCGAGATCAGCCGCGGGATCGTCAGCGCGCTGTCCTCGCCGAAGACGATCACGTGGGAAGAGCTCATCAACACCGCGTACTTCCAGCGGATCCAGCTCTCGGCCTCCGGCTTCTACCGCACGGAGGGACTCCACTGGGACCTCTCGACGATGCGGGGTGAGCCGTTCAAGTACTTCGCCTATGGTGCGGCCGCCTCCGAGGTCGAGGTCAACCGCTTCGACGGGTCGTATGTGCTCCGCCGGGTCGACATCGTCCACGACGTCGGCGACTCGCTCTCCCCGCTCATCGACATCGGCCAGATCGAGGGCGGCTTCGTCCAGGGCGCCGGATGGCTCACGCTTGAGGACCTGCGCTGGGACACGAGCGACAAGCCCAGTCGCGGTCGGCTCGCCACTCAGGCGGCGAGCACGTACAAGCTCCCGAGCTTCTCCGAAATGCCCGAGGTCTTCAACATCGCCCTCCTCGACAAGGCCCACGAGGAGGGGGCGGTCTACGGCTCGAAGGCCGTCGGCGAACCCCCGCTCATGCTCGCCTTCTCCGTCCGCGAGGCTCTGCGGGAGGCGATCGCCGGCTTCGGACCGGCAGGCACCTCGGTCGAACTCGCCTCCCCGGCGACCCCGGAGGCCGTGTTCTGGGCGCTCGAAGCCGTCCGTGATGCGACCCCCGATCGGCAGCCTGTGCCGTCATGACCTGGATGGACGCAGCAGCCGAGCTCCGCAGCGCTCGGGTGCCGGCGGTCCTCATCACCCTCGCCTCCGTCCGCGGGCACGCACCGCGGGAGGCGGGAGCGAAGATGATCGTCACCGCCGATGACCTCTATGGGACCATCGGCGGGGGCAATCTCGAGATGACCGCCGTCACCCGCGCCCGCGAGATGCTCACCGGGGACTCCGGCGATGCGGGCGACCGCCTCGGCGAACCGGAGATGCTCACCCTGCGGCTCAACGACAAGGCACCGGCGAAGTACGGTCGGCAGTGCTGCGGAGGCGAGGTCGCCCTCCTCCTCGAGCCGCTGCCCGTGCCCGCCACGGTCGCGATCTTCGGGGCCGGCAACATCGGCCTCGAGCTCACGCGGATCCTCGCCCGCCACGAGATCGACCTCCACGTGACCGACTCGCGGCCCGAGCACTTGGGCGAGCTCGACCGGCTCGAGCCCCCGGTGGCCGAGCTCAGCCGCCACTTCGCCGTCGTCGGCGAAGAGGTGCTCACGTCCCTGCCGCCGGGCTCGCACGTGTTCATCATGACCCACGATCACGCTGAGGACCTCCACCTCTGCCAGGCTGCGCTGAGCCGCGGCGACCTCGGCACGATCGGGCTCATCGGCTCGAGCGCGAAATGGCAGCGCTTCCGCAAGGCCCTCATCGCCGACGGCCATGCCCCCGAGGTCGTCGACACGATCTCGTGCCCCATCGGTCTGCCCGCCCTGACCGGGAAGCATCCTGCGACGATCGCGCTCAGCGTCGCCGCGGACCTCCTCAGCCGGCTGCGCTGACCCCTTTTCCCACCCTTCTGAGAGGAGCACCACCATGCAGATCTTCCGTGCCCGCGTCTTCGACACCCCCGCCGATCCCTTCGCCGGGGGCACCCTGCGATCGGAGTCCGACACCGCGCTCGTCGTCGACTCCGGACGCATCGTCGCCCGCACCGACTTCTCCACCGCCAGGGAGCGCCATCCCTATGCCGAGGTCGTCGACCTCCGCACCGGCGTCCTCCTGCCCGGATTCGTCGACACCCACGTCCACTTCCCGCAGATCCGGGCGATCGGACACCTCGGCCGGCCGCTGCTCGACTGGCTCGACCAGTGCGCCCTGCCCGAGGAGGCGAAGCTCGGCGACGACGCCTACGCCCGGGCGCTGGCCGGGGAGTTCCTCACCGGACTGACGAGTGCCGGGACCACCTCGGCGATGGTCTTCGGATCCCATTTCGGCTCCGCGGTCGACATCCTCTTCGCCCAGGCCGCCGAGGTGGGGCTGCGGATCACGACGGGACTGGTCACCAGCGACCGGAACCTCCCCGACATCCTCCTCACCGACGTCGACCGCTCCGTACGCGAGAGCCAGGAGCTCATCGACCGCTGGCACGGGAAGGGGCGGCTGCGCTTCGCGGTGACCCCGCGGTTCTCGTTCTCCGCCGGACCCGAACTCCTCGCCGCGGGCGGGCAGCTCGTCGCGGACAACCCGGGGATCTGGGTGACCTCGCACCTCAACGAGAACCGCGACGAGGTCGCCGGGGTCGCAGAGATCCACCCGGAGGCGAGCGACTACCTCGACACGTACGACCGCGCGGGACTGCTCGGGAGGCAGACGATCCTCGCCCACAACGTCCACCCCACCGACCGGGAGCTGGGGCGCATGGGGGAGGCGGGGGCGGCGGCAGCGCACTGCCCGACGTCGAACTCGGCCCTCGCGAGCGGCTTCTTCCCGCTGCGGCGCCACCTCGACGCAGGCGTCCGGGTGGCGCTCGGCTCCGACGTCGGGGCCGGCACCGGGTTCTCCCTGCTCAAGGAGGGCGTGCAGGCGTACTTCATGCAGCAGCTCGACCCCGCAGGCGGAGTGCCGCTGACCTCGACCCACCTCCTCCACCTCGCGACCTCGGCCGGAGCCGGGGCGCTCGGCCTCGACGAGACGGTCGGCGACCTGTCCGTGGGCAAGCGCTTCGACGCCGTCTTCGTCGATCCCGCGGCCGGGCAGCCGCTCGACGTCGGCCTCGCCCACGCCGAATCCGATGAGGATGCGCTCGCGAAGATCTTCGCCCTCGGCACCCCCGCCGACCTCACGCGGGTGTGGGTCGACGGAGACCTCGTCAAAGGCTGAGGCTTCGTCAGAGCCTGAGGTCAGCCTGCCAGCAGCCCTCCGGGCGCTCGGCCACCCCCAGCAGGGTGGTCAGCTCCGGAGGGCTGCGGGGCTTGACTCCCCACTCCGCCGATGCGTATGCTGTTTTCATCCAACGGAAATGAACTTCCACAATACGGAAACTTCCGCAAATCGCAGAGTCGCGAAGGAGACCCGATGTCGACGTTCGACTTCACTCAGGCAGACAGCTACATCCTCAACTGTTCCACCCTGCTCACCGAACTCCCCGTTCTCGAACGCGCGCAGGCCGCGAAGGACGCAGGCTTTGCCAAGGTCGAGTTCTGGTGGCCCTTCGACGGCGACCCGACGCCGAGCCCCGCCGAGGTCGACGCGTTCATCGCCTCCCTCGAATCCGCCGGCGTCGAGCTCAAGGGCCTGAACTTCTGGGCCGGGAACATGGCCGCAGGTGACCGCGGTATGGTCTCGATCCCCGGCTCGCAGGCCGACTTCACAAAGAACGCGGAGATCGTCGCCGGCATCGGCGAACGCACCGGGTGCCGCGCCTTCAACGCCCTCTACGGGCTGCGCGTCGACGACTCGACCCCGGAGGAGCAGGACGCCGTGGCGCTGGAGAACCTCGCCGTCGCCGCCCGTGCCGTGGCCGGCATCGGCGGCACCGTCCTCGTCGAACCCGTCTCCGGGGCGGACGCCTACCCGCTCAAGACCGCCGCCGATGCGGCCGCAGTCGTCGAGGCGGTCCGTGCCGGCGGGGCGGAGAACATCGCCGTCCTCGCCGACTTCTTCCACATGGCCGTCAACGGCGACGACGTCGCCGCCGCGATCGAATCCGGGGCCGCGGACTTCGGCCACATCCAGATCGCCGACGCCGAGGGCCGCGGAGCCCCGGGAACCGGGCAGCTGCCGCTGAGGGAGTGGATCGACCGCTCCTTCGCCCTCGGCTACTCCGGGCAGATCGCGCTCGAGTACAAGCAGGACCGCGAGACCGCCTTCGCGTGGCTCGCCCACTGACCGACCGCCTCGGCGGCTGACCACCCCGACCCATTGCAAAGGACAGAGAACATGACCACCATCGCCTTCATCGGACTCGGCATCATGGGACTTCCCATGGCGAAGAACCTCGTCGACGCCGGCTTCACCGTCCGCGGCTTCAACCGCACCGCTGCCAAGGCCGAGGAGCTCGCCGCCGCCGGCGGGCAGGCCGCCTCCACGATCGCCGAGGCGGTCGACGGGGCCGACGTCATCGCCACCATGGTCCCCGACTCGCCCGACGTCGAAGCCGTGCTGGACGGCATCCTCGCCGCTGCGAAGCCGGGAGCCACGTGGATCGACTTCTCGACGATCCGCCCCGACGTCGCCAAGGACCTCGCCGCGCAGGCGAAGGAGGCCGGACTCAAGCCCCTCGACGCCCCTGTCTCCGGCGGCGAACCCGGCGCAATCGACGGCGTCCTGTCGATCATGGTCGGCGGTGACGAGGCCGACTTCGCGGCCGCCTCCGAGGTCTTCGAGGCGGTCGGGAAGACGATCGTCCACGTCGGCCCCTCGGGCGCCGGCCAGACCGTCAAGGCCGCGAATCAGCTCATCGTCGCCGGCAACATCGGACTCCTCGCCGAGGCGGTCGTCTTCCTCGAGGCCTACGGCGTCGACACCGCCTCGGCGCTCGAAGTCCTCGGCGGCGGACTCGCGGGCTCCAAGGTGCTCGAGCAGAAGGGGCAGAAGATGCTCGACCGCGAATTCGCCCCCGGATTCCGGCTCGCGCTCCACCACAAGGACATGGGCATCGTCACCGCCGCCGCCCGCGAGGCCGGGGTGACGATCCCGCTCGGTGCCGCCGTCGCCCAGCTCGTCGCCGCCACCGTCGCCCAGGGCAACGGCGGACTCGACCACTCCGGCCTCCTCACCGTCGTCGAGCAGCTCTCGGGAACGTCCGCCTCGGCGGAGGACGAGGACGCGGACGCACAGGAAGGAGCGGCGTGATGACGAGAATGCGCGCAGTCGACGCCATCGTCCTCATCCTCGAGAAGGAAGGCGCGACCGAGACCTTCGGCCTGCCGGGAGCCGCGATCAACCCGCTCTACTCGGCGATGCGGGCCCACGGCGGGATCCGCCACACGCTCGCCCGCCATGTCGAGGGCGCCTCGCACATGGCCGACGGATTCACGCGGGCGGCACCGGGGAACATCGGGGTCTGCCTCGGCACCTCGGGACCGGCGGGCACGGACATGATCACCGGTCTCTATGCGGCTGCCGCGGACTCGCAGCCGATCCTCTGCATCACCGGGCAGGCGCCGGTCGCCGTCCTCGACAAGGAGGACTTCCAGGCCGTCGACATCGCGGCGATCGCCGCCCCCGTGACGAAGATGGCGAAGACCGTCCTCGAAGCGGGGCAGGTGCCCGGTGTCTTCCAGAAGGCGTTCCAGCTCATGCGCTCGGCGCGTCCGGGGCCCGTCCTCATCGACCTGCCCATCGACGTCCAGCAGACGGAGATCGACTTCGACATCGACACCTACGAGCCGCTGCCCGTCGACCGGCCGCAGGCCACCCCGGCGCAGGCGGAGCGGATCCTCGACCTCATCGCCGAGGCGAAGCATCCGCTCATCATCGCCGGCGGTGGGATCATCAACGCCGACGCCAGTGAGCGGCTCGTCGAGTTCGCCGAGCTCACCTCGATCCCCGTCTCGCCGACGCTCATGGGGTGGGGCACGATCCCCGACAGCCACCCGCTGGCCGCCGGCATGGTCGGGATCCAGACACACGTGCGCTACGGCAACGCGTCGTTCCTCGAGTCCGACCTCGTCATCGGCATCGGCAACCGCTGGGCCAACCGTCACACCGGTGACCTCTCCGTCTACCGGAAGGGGCGGAGGTTCGTCCACATCGACATCGAGCCGACCCAGATCGGGCGCGTCTTCGCCCCCGACTACGGCGTCGTCTCCGACGCCGGGGCCGCCCTCGACGCGCTGCTCGACGCCGCCCGCGGCCGGGCCGCCGGTCGTGGCCTGCCCGACTTCACGGAGTGGGCGCGCTCGTGCACGCAGCGGAAGTCGACCGAGCATCGGAAGACGAACTACACGGAGAAGCCGATCAAGCCGCAGCGGGTCTACCAGGAGATGAACACCGCCTTCGGCGAAGACGTCACGTACGTCTCGACGATCGGGCTGAGCCAGATCGCCGGCGCGCAGATGCTCCACGTCTACCGGCCCCGGCACTGGATCAACGCCGGTCAGGCCGGTCCGCTCGGATGGACGGGGCCGGCGGCGCTGGGAGTCGCGAAGGGCAAGCCCGGGCAGACGGTCGTCGCGCTCTCGGGCGACTACGACTTCCAGTTCATGATCGAGGAGCTCGCCGTCGGTGCGCAGCACCGGATTTCCTACGTCCACGTCGTCGTCAACAACTCCTACCTCGGCCTCATCCGGCAGTCCCAGCGCGGCTTCGAGATGGACTATCAGGTCTCGCTCGCCTTCGACAACATCAACTCCACGGGCGAGACCGCCGGCTACGGCGTCGACCACGTCGCCGTCGCCCAGGGGTTCGGCTGCAAGGCGCTGCGCGTCGAGGATCCCGAGCTCATCGGGGAAGGGCTGCGCGTGGCCAAGGAGCTCATGGACGAACACCAGGTGCCCGTCGTCGTCGAGATCATCCTCGAGAGGATCACGAACATCTCGATGGGGCTCGCCCTCGATGCCATCAACGAGTTCGACGTCCTCGCCCAGACCCCGGCCGACGCCCCCACCGCGCTCACCCCGCTGAGCGAACTCGCAGCGGCGAAGTGACCGACCGCCGGTATACCATGGCCCCGTGAGCGGGGCCGACCCTAGGCTCAGGAATTCGAGGAGGAAGCATGAATGTCGATCTCATCATCCGCGCGAAGTGCGCGGTCCTGCCCGACGGCATCGCCGCCGCCGAGGTGGCCGTGCGCGACGGACGGATCGTCGAGATCGCGACGGGGGAGGACCGGGTGAGCACCACCTCGGCGCAGGTCCTCGACGTCGACGACACGCAGGTGCTCCTGCCCGGCCTCGTCGACACCCACGTCCACGTCAACGATCCCGGACGCAGCGAATGGGAGGGCTTCGCCTCGGCGACGAAGGCGGCGGCGGCCGGGGGCGTGACGACGATCCTCGACATGCCGCTCAACTCCCTGCCCCCGACGGTCGATGTCGACGCCCTGGAGACGAAGCGGGCCGTCGCCGCACCCAAGGCCTTCGTCGACGTCGGCTTTTGGGGCGGGGCGATCCCCGGCAACACCGGGGAGCTGCGCCCCCTCCACGAGGCCGGGGTCTTCGGCTTCAAGTGCTTCCTCGAGGACTCCGGCGTCGACGAGTTCCCGCCGCTCACCCCGGCGGAGATGGAGACCGACCTCGCGGAGATCGCGGGCTTCGACGGCCTCCTCATCGTCCACGCCGAGGACCACGCGGTCATGGCCGAGGCCCCGACCGCCTCGGGGCGGAGGTTCGCCGACTTCCTCGCCTCCCGCCCCCGCGAAGCCGAGAACGTCGCGATCGGACGCGTCATCGACGCCGCACGCGCCACCGGCGGGCGCGCGCACATCCTCCACCTCTCCTCCGCCGATGCGCTGCCCCAGATCGCCGAGGCGAAGGCCGAGGGGGTCCGGCTCACCGTCGAGACCTGCCCCCACTACCTCGTCTTCTCCGCCGAGGAGATCCCCGACGGGGCCACGACGCACAAGTGCTGCCCGCCGATCCGCGAGGAGGCCAACCGGGAGGCCCTGTGGCAGGGGCTCATCGACGGCACGATCGACTGCATCGTCTCCGACCACTCGCCCTCGACCGCGGAGCTCAAACTCCTCGAGTCCGGTGACTTCGGAGCGGCATGGGGCGGGATCTCCTCCCTCCAGCTCGGCCTCCCGCTCGTCTGGACGGAGGCGCAGCGGCGGGGCATCGGGCTCGCCGAGGTGGTCCGCTGGATGTCGGCCGCCCCCGCGGCGATCGCCCGCGTCGAGGGCAAAGGGTCGATCGCGGTGGGCAACTCCGCGGACTTCGCGCTCTTCGCCCCCGAGGAGGAGTGGACGGTGTCTGCGACCGAGCTCCACCACCGCAACCAGATCACCGCCTACGACCAGCGCACCGTGCGCGGGGCCGTGAGGCAGACCCTGCTCGCCGGCACCCCCGTCGACTTCGACGCCCCGCACGGCCGCCTGCTCACGGCCTGATCGCGCCCCGACGACGACGCGGCACCGCAGAGATCCTGCGGTGCCGCGTCGTCGTGTGCCCTCAGGCTCAGGCGTCGAGCCTCAGACGTCGAGGGTCTCTCGGAGGCGACGGACATGGCCGTCGGGGGAGACGTTGTACTCGGCGAGCTGGAGCGTGCCCGACTCGTCGACGACGAAGGTCGAACGCAGCGTGCCCTCGACGGTGCGGTCGCCGATCGTCTTCTCCCCGAAGCTGCCGTAGGCCTTCGCGACGGCGCTGTCTGGGTCGGAGAGCAGCGGGAAGGTCAGCGACTCGTCCGCGGCGAACGACTGGAGCTCCTCGGGGCTGTCGGGGGAGACCCCGAGCACGGCGAAGCCCCCGGCGGTCAGGGAGGCGAGGTTGTCGCGGAAGTCGCACGCCTCGGTCGTGCAGCCCGGAGTCGCGGCCTTCGGGTAGAAGTAGAGGATGAACCGCTGTCCTGCGAGACCCTCCTTCGAATAGGTCCGGCCGTCGGCGTCCTGGAGGGAGAAGTCCGGTGCCTGCTGCCCGACGGTGAGTGTGTTCGCCATGATCAGTGCCCTTTCGGTTGGTGTCCTGCCTGCTGGTGCCCGGCCGCCACGAGCGCGCATGCATGTGCGGCGGTCGATTCGATGAGGTCCTCTGCCTGCGCCGAGAGTTCGGAGAGGTCCGCCGGCCCCGGGGCGATCGAGAGCGCCGCGGTGATGCCGGCCTCCCGGCACTCGGCGGGAGTGAGTGCGACCCGTCCGGCGACGACGATGATGCTCGCCGAGGCGGGGGCATGATCGCGGACGGCCGCGACGACCTTGCCCCCGAGCGACTGCGAGTCGAACGACCCCTCCCCGGTGAGGACGAGATCGGCGTCGGCGAGGGACTGAGACAGCCCGACCGCCTCGGCGACCATCGTCGACCCGGGCACGACCTCGGCGCCGAGGAGGGCGGTGAGCGCGAGCGGGATCCCGCCGGCGGCTCCGAATCCGGGGGTCGCGGCCATCGACTCGGCCTCGGCTGCGGACCCGGCGAGCACCTCGGCGACGTGGGTGAGACCGGCATCGAGACGCTCGACGGCGGGCGCATCGGCGCCCTTCTGCGGACCGAACACGGCAGCGGCGCCGCGGGGACCGGTGAGCGGGTTGTCGACGTCGACGGCGATGCGCCAGCGCACGGCGCGGGCACGCGGGTCGAGGCCGGAGTCGTCGATGGCGGACAGCGACGCCAGACCACCGCCGCCGGGCGGGATGGGTTCGCCCGCCGCATCGGTGAACCTGGCCCCGAGCGCGGTGACGATTCCGGTGCCGCCGTCGGTGCTCGCCGAGCCGCCGATGCAGAGGAGGATCTCGTCGACCCCCTCCTCGAGGACGCGGGAGGCGATGAGGCCGACGCCGTAGGTTCCCGCCCGCTCGGGTTCGAGAGGCACGTCGGAGACTTGGGGCAGGCCGTTGGCCTGGGCCGCCTCGATGACCGCGGTCCTCCCGTCGGCGGAGAGCCCGTAGCGGGCGGTGGTCGGGCGCCCGAGCGCGTCGACGACGTCGACGGTCCGCGCCGGGGTGCCCCAGACGGTCAGCAGCGCTTCGAGCGTGCCCTCACCGCCGTCGGCGAAGGGCAGCTGCGTGATCCGCGCGCTGGGGAAGGCCTGGGCCGCTCCACGGGCGAGTGCCGCGGCCGCGGCGGGGGCACCGGCTGAGCCCTTGAAGGAATCGGGCGCGCAGACGATGACGGGGGCTTCTTCGCTCATGAGCACATTCAACCTCACGGTTCCACTCGACACCACTGGCGCACTTGCGTTCATCATACGGAAAAATACTTCCGAAAGCGATGACTTTCCCGGTGCTACCGCGGGTCTCATCGTCACGGTGGGTGGATTTGACATCGCTGTGAGACCCGGGCCACACTCGAGGCAACGAATGGAAGAGTGCTTCCGAGATGCGAAACGAGGTCGATGTGGACCTGATCGAATTCGATCGGCTGCCGGAGGGTGAGGCCCGCGAGGTCGTGCGCCCGTGCCTCGACGTCGAGCGCTGGATCTCCGGCGTCGTCGCCGGTCGCCCCTACGCCGATGTCGAGGCGGCGCTCGAGCGTGCCCGCACCGTCGCCTCGCCGCTTCGGCCCGAGGAGATCTCCGCCGCGCTCGCCCATCATCCCCGGATCGGGGAGAAGGCTGCAGGCGATTCCGCCGAGGCGGCCCACTCCTCCCGCGAACAGGCCGGACTCGGCGCCCTCGACGGATCCGTCGAGGAGCGTCTGCGCGCCGGCAACGCCGCCTACGAGGAGCGCTTCGACCGGGTCTTCCTCATCCGCGCCGCCGGCCGCACGCCGGAGGAGATCCTGGCCGAACTCGACCGCCGCATGACCAACACGCCCGAGGACGAACTCGCCGAGGTGGGCAACCAGCTCATCGAGATCGCCGTCCTCCGACTCTCAGGGATCCTCGCATGAGCTTCATCACCGCCCACGCCCTCGACTCGACCGCAGGCACTCCGGCCGCGGACCTCGCCGTCACCCTCTTCGACGGGGACACCGAGATCGTCAGCGCCCGCACCGACGCGGGCGGCCGGGTCAGCGACTTCGGACCCGAGCGCCTCGAGCCGGGAACCTACCGGATCGTCTTCGGCACCGGAGAGTACTTCGAAGCCCAGGGCATGGACCACTTCCACCCGCAGGTGACGATCGACTTCACCGTCAAGGAGGGCGAAGCCCACTACCACATCCCGCTGCTGCTCAGCCCGTTCGCGTACAGCACGTACCGGGGTAGCTGAGGCACCACAGCACTGCGCGACCACAGACACCAGGGGAAGCAGGCCCCCTGCAGGATCTCCATCCTCAACAAACCGCCGAAGCTCGCCGGAGACCCGGCAGCCTCGTTTTCGATATCCGGGCCGATCACGGCACAACGAGGAGTACGGCAATGAGCACAGTGAAACTCACGACGAACCAGTACGGCAAGGCGGAGAACCGCCTCATGCGGGTCTACCGCGACACCGACCGCCACGAGATCCGTGATCTCAACGTCACCTCCCAGCTGTGGGGCGACTTCGAGACCGCGCACACCGAGGGCGACAACGAGCACGTCGTCGCCACGGACACCCAGAAGAACACGATCTTCGCGAAGGCGAAGGAGCTCGGAGTGACCTCCCCGGAGCAGTTCCTCCTCGGGCTCGCCGACCACTTCACCTCAAGCTTCGACTGGGTGAGCGGCGGACGTTGGGAGGCCGAGGAGTTCGGCTGGGACCGGATCAACGACCACGACCACTCGTTCTACCGAGCCGCCCCCGAGGTGCGTACGGCACTGCTCACCCGTGACGGCGACAAGGACACCCTCATCTCCGGCTTCCGCGACCTCACGGTGCTCAAGACCACCGGCTCCGGATTCGTCGGCTACCCGCGGGACAAGTACACGACGCTGCCGGAGACCGAGGACCGGATACTGGCGACCGACATCGCCACCCGCTGGGTCTACAACACGACCGACCTCGACTTCGAGGCGACGTACGAGAAGGTCAAGGCGATCATCCTCGACGCCTTCACCGACCACTACTCGAAGGCCCTGCAGCAGACCCTGTACAAGATGGGCGAGAAGGTCATCGACCAGGTGGACGAGATCGACGAGATCCGCTTCTCGTGCCCGAACAAGCACCATTTCCTCTACGACATCGAGCGCTTCGAGCTCGAGAACCCGAACGAGGTCTTCATCGTCGCCGACCGTCCCTACGGTCTCATCGAGGCGACCTTCACCCGCGACGGCGTCGAGGAGTCGAAGGACGCCTGGACGAACGTCCGGGGCTTCTGCTGACCCGCTAGAGCGGACTCGGACCCGCGGGAGACCCTCCCGCGGGTCCGTTCGTCGACCCCCGCACCGCGTTGACCCCGACTTTTCGTCGACCCCACTTTTCGTCGACCCCTGACAGAGAGGCAAACCCCGATGACTGCACTGTCCTCCCGCCCCGACCACACCACCGCAACCAACACCACCGCAACCACCGCCGACGAGGAGGTCGACGAGTGGCTCGAGTCCTGGGAGGGGCTCGTGAGCACCCAGGGCACCCTGCGCGCCGGTGAGATCATGGAGGCCCTGCGCCGGAGGGCGGCGACGAACTCCGTCGCCCAGCCCAAGGTGACGACGACGGACTACGTCAACACCATCCCGGCCGACCAGGAACCCGCCTATCCGGGGGATGAGCGCCTCGAGCGCCGCTACCGGAAGTGGCTGCGCTGGAACGCCGCGATGCTCGTCCACCGGGCCCAGCGGCCGGAGATCTCCGTCGGCGGGCACATCTCGACCTATGCCGGGGCGGCGACGCTCTACGAGATCGGGTTGAACAACTTCTTCCGCGGCCAGGACCATCCCGGCGGCGGCGACCAGGTGTTCTTCCAGGGCCATGCCTCCCCGGGCATGTACTCCCGCGCCTACCTCGAGGGCAGGCTCACCGAGGCGCAGCTCGACGGCTTCCGCCAGGAGGCCTCCCGGGCGCCGAACGGACTGAGCTCCTACCCGCACCCGCGGCTCATGCCCGGCTTCTGGCAGTTCCCGACCGTGTCGATGGGGCTCGGGCCGATCAACGCGATCTACCAGGCGCAGATGAACCGCTACCTCCACCACCGCGGGATCGCCGACACCTCCGAGCAGCGGGTGTGGGCGTTCCTCGGCGACGGGGAGATGGACGAACCCGAATCGCGCGGCGCACTCCAGCTCGCGGCGAACGAGGGACTCGACAACCTCACGTTCGTCGTCAACTGCAACCTCCAGCGCCTCGACGGGCCCGTGCGCGGCAACGGCAAGATCGTCCAGGAGCTCGAGGCGGTCTTCACCGGCGCCGGCTGGAACGTCATCAAGGTCCTCTGGGGCCGCGAATGGGACTCCCTGCTCGCCGCCGACCGCACCGGTGAGCTCGTGCGGATCATGAACGAGACCCTCGACGGGGACTACCAGACGTTCAAGGCCGAGTCCGGTGGGTTCATCCGCGACAACTTCTTCGGCCGCTCCCCGGTGACGAAGGGCCTCGTCGAGCACCTCAGCGACGACGACATCTGGAACCTCAAGCGCGGCGGCCACGACTACCAGAAGGTATTCGCCGCCTACGACCGGGCGGTCCGGGAGCCCGATCGGCCCACCGTCGTCCTCGTCCAGACCGTCAAGGGCTACGGCTTGGGGACGAGCTTCGAGTCGCGCAATGCGACCCATCAGATGAAGAAGTTCTCCGCCGATGACATCAAGGCCTTCCGCGACCGGATGGACATCCCCATCACCGATGCCGTCATCGACGCCGACCCGTACCAGGTGCCCTACTACCATCCGGGACCCGACGACGAGGCCATCGAATACCTCATCGAGCGGCGCCGCCGCCTCGGCGGGTTCGTCCCCGAACGGAGGACCGAGCGCAGTGCGATCACCTTGCCCGCGGTGAGCGAGAAGGCCTTCGCCCAGACCAAGAAGGGATCAGGGCAGCAGAAGGCGGCGACGACGATGGCCTTCGTCCGCCTGCTCAAGGACCTCATGCGCGAGAAGGGCGTGGGGGAGCGGATCGTGCCGATCATCCCCGACGAGGCGAGGACCTTCGGCATCGACGCATTCTTCCCGACGGCGAAGATCTACAACCCCAACGGGCAGAACTACCTCGCCGTCGACCGGGAGCTCTTCCTCTCCTACAAGGAGGCGAGCTCCGGTCAGCTCCTCCACGTCGGGATCAACGAGGCAGGGGCGGCCGCCGGGTTCACCGCCGCCGGCACCGCGTACTCGACACATGGGCAGCCGATGATCCCCATCTACGTCTTCTACTCGATGTTCGGCTTCCAGCGCACCGGCGACGCGTTCTGGGCGGCAGCCGACCAGATGACCCGCGGGTTCATCATCGGTGCGACCGCGGGGCGGACGACCCTGACCGGGGAGGGGCTCCAGCACGCGGACGGGCACTCGCCCGTGCTCGCGGCGACGAACCCGGCCGTGCGGATCTACGATCCCGCCTTCGGCTACGAGATCGGCCACATCATGCGCGACGGCCTCCACCGGATGTACGGCGAGCACGACCTCGGTGACGAGGCGCGCAACGTCATGTACTACCTCACCGTCTACAACGAGCCGATGGTCCAGCCGGCCGAACCGGAGGACGTCGACGTCGAGGGGATCCTCAGGGGCATCCACCGGATCGCCGAGGCGGGGGCAGGGTCGCGTCCGCGCGTGCAGCTCCTCGCCTCAGGGGTCGCGGTGCCGTGGGCGCTCGAGGCCCGCGGTCTGCTCGCCCAGGACTGGGACGTCGATGCCGCCGTGTGGTCGGTGACCTCATGGGCGGAGCTGCGCCGGGACGGTCTCGAGTGCGAGGCCGCGCGTCTGACCGACGTCGAGGCTGCACCGCGGGTGCCCTACGTCCGTCGCCGCCTCGGCGGGGAACCCGGTCCGATCGTCGCCACCAGCGACTTCGACTCGACGCAGCCGGATCTCATCCGGCCCTTCCTCTCCCAGGACTTCGCGACGCTCGGCGCCGACGGGTTCGGCTTCTCCGACACGCGGGCAGCAGCCCGGCGTCACTTCCGCATCGACGCCCATTCGATGGTCGTCCGGGCCCTGCAGCTCCTCGCCGACCGGGGCGAGGTGCCGACTGCAGCCCCCGCCGAGGCGGCCCGGAGGTACCGACTCGACGACGTCAACGCGGGCAGCTCGGGCACGGCGGGCGGGGATGCCTGAGGGGGCTCAGGAACCGCGGCGCATGTCGCGGGAGATCTGCTCGGCCGCCGAGCGGAGCAGGGGGATCGCGCGGTCGGCGAAGTCCTCGTCGACGCGGCTGATCGGCCCGGAGACGGAGATCGCGAGCGGGGACGGGGCATCGGGGACGGACATCGCGAAGCAGCGCACCCCGAGCTCCTGCTCCTGTTCGTCGATCGAGTACCCGCGCTGACGGATCCGCTCGAGTTCGGCTTCGAGCTCCTCGATCGTGCCGATGCTGTGCTCGGTCGGGGTGGGCATGCCCGCGGTGGTGACGATGTGGCGGACCTGCTCGGGGTCGAGCTCGGCGAGGATCGCCTTGCCCACACCGGTGTCGTGCATATGGGTGCGGCGTCCCACCTCGGTGAACATCCGCATCTGCCGCTCGGAGGCGACCTGATCGACGTAGACGACCATGTCCCCGTCGAGGGTCGCGACGTTCGCGGACTCGCCGAGCTCCTCGACCAGCGTGCGCAGGTAGGGTCGGGCGATCGCCCCGAGCTGCGCACCGGCGAGATTGCCCAGGCGCACGAGTCCCGGCCCGAGTGCGTAGCCGCGGCCCGGCAGCTGACGGACGACGCCGAGGCCGAGCAGGGTCGAGAGCAGCCGGTGGATCGTCGGCAGGGGGAGGTTGACGTCGGCGGCGATGTGGCTGAGCGTGGCCGAGCCGGAGGAGTTCGCGATGCACTCGAGGAGGCCGAACGCGCGCTCGACGGACTGCACCCCGCCCTTGGTCTGGCGGATCGCGGGGGTGGCTGAGTCGTTCGTGGTCATCCGTAGTCCTCTTCCTCGAAGTGGGCGACACCTCCGCTCAGTCTACTGCGGAATGGAAGAAAGTTTCCGTTGACCGCCCGCTCCCGCTAGATTTTCCATGATGCAGAAGCTAACATCCGTAATACGGAAATGATTCCATCAGAGAGGATGACATCATGGCTGTTCCCAGCCCCGGATACTCCATCACCCTGCGTGTGGCCACGGCCGTCGGGCAGTCGTCCACCTCGGACCTCGTGGCCGCGGCCGCGGCGACCGGGGCCGGCATCACCGCGCTCGACGTCGTCGAATCCACCCCGGACACCGTCGTCATCGACGTCAGTGCCGACACCCGCGACGTCGCCCACGCCGAGGAGGTCTCGACCGAGCTGAGCGCCCTGCCCGGCGTCGACGTCCGGAAGGTCTCCGATCGGACCTTCCTCCTCCACCTCGGCGGGAAGCTCGAATCGACGCCGAAGGTGCCGCTGCGCAACCGCGACGACCTCTCCCGTGCCTACACCCCCGGCGTGGCTCGGGTGTGCAAGGCGATCGCTGCGAACAAGGACGACGCGAGGCGCCTGACGATCAAGCGCAACACCGTCGCCGTCGTCACGGACGGGACCGCGGTCCTCGGCCTCGGCGACATCGGGCCCGAAGCGGCGATGCCGGTGATGGAGGGCAAGGCCGTCCTCTTCAAGCAGTTCGCGGGGGTCGATGCGTGGCCGGTGGCCCTCGACACGAAGGACACCGAGGAGATCATCGCGATCTGCAAGGCCATCGCCCCGGCCTACGGGGGGATCAACCTCGAGGACATCTCGGCCCCACGCTGCTTCGAGATCGAACGCCGCCTGCGCGCCGAACTCGACATCCCCGTCTTCCACGACGACCAGCACGGCACGGGCATCGTCACGCTCGCGGCGCTGAAGAACGCCCTCAAGGTCGTCGGCAAGGACATCGCCGAGGTGCGCATCGTCGTCTCCGGGGTCGGCGCTGCCGGGCATGCGATCATCCGTCTCCTCCAGGTCGCCGGGGCGCAGACGATCATCGCGTGCGGTCGGGACGGGGCGATCGGACCGAACTCGACCGTCGACACCGAGCACAAGGTGTGGCTGAAGGAGAACACGAACCCCGAGGGCTTCGAGGGCAGCCTCAAGGAGGCGGTCCGCGGTGCCGACGTCTTCATCGGTGTCTCGGCTCCGAACGTGCTGAACGGTGACGACATCGCCGCGATGAATGACGGGGCGCTCGTCTTCGCGATGGCCAACCCCGATCCCGAGGTCGACCCCGCCGAGGCGCTCAAGCACGCCGCCGTCGTCGCCACCGGGCGCAGCGACTACCCGAACCAGATCAACAACGTCCTCGCGTTCCCCGGGATCTTCCGCGGTCTCCTCGACGCCGAGGCCACCGACGTCGACGAGTCGATCATGGTCGCCGCCGCCGACGCGATCGCCTCGTGCATCCCGGAGGAGGACCTCCATCCCGGCTACGTCGTGCCCTCGGTCTTCGACCCCGAGGTCGCGAAGAAGGTCGCCGAGGCCGTCGCCGCCGTCTCACGGTGAGGGGAGACATGTATGTGAGCGACAATGGTGGGGAGCCGGCACGCTCACTCACACGGCAACGGAAGAGGATGAAGTGAAGCAATCAACGCTCGATGACATCGATGCTCTGCTCGCGGACACGGACGAGCTGCTGAGCACGCGTTATCCGGGCGATCGGGACGTGCGCCAACCCATCCACACGGTCTACGTCCCAGGTCACCAGGCCGATCCGACCGTCCCCCGGCAGTGGGGTGAGCAGGCGCTCGCCGCCGCCGAGGACAACGGTGGCATGGTCCAGCTCGCCGAACGCGTCATCGTCGCCGCCCGCAGGGAGGCCGACGAGACCCTGGGGCTCACCCCGCCGAGCCTCCACCAGGTCGCCCGGGAGGCGGAGCTGCTCGCCGAGGCGGTGACGCGGAAGCTGACGACGGAGCCGATCGAGGATCTCCGCTACGACTTCGAGGACGGCTTCGGCGACCAGGGCGACGAGGCCGAGGACGCCGCGGTGCGCGAGGCGGCCCGTGCGGTCGTGGCCGGGATGGCCGAGGACACCGCGCCGGCGTTCGTCGGGATCCGGTTCAAGTGCCTCGAGGCTGCGACCCGGGCACGGGGTCTGCGCACCCTCGACCTCTTCGTCTCAGGCGTCATCGCCGCCCACGGCTCCCTGCCCGAGGGGCTCGTCCTCACCCTGCCGAAGGTGAGCACCGCCGACCAGGTCACGGCCATGGTCGCGGCGCTGCGCGACCTCGAGGAGGAGCACGGCCTCGACGACGGGGCACTGACCTTCGAAGTCCAGGTCGAGACCCCGCAGCTCATCCTCGGCGCCGACGGCACCGTGCCCGTGGCCCGGGTCCTCGACGCCGGAGCGGGACGCATCACCTCGCTCCACTACGGCACGTACGACTACTCGGCGTCGATGGGCGTGGCCGCCGCCTACCAGTCGATGGAGCATCCCGTCGCGGACTTCGCGAAGAATCAGATGATGGTCGCCGTCGCCGGCACCGGCGTCCACCTCTCCGACGGGTCGACGAACATCCTCCCGGTGGGGGAGCCGGCGGCGATCGAGCAGGCATGGAGCCTCCACGCCCGCCTCGTGCGCAGACATCTGCGCCGCGGCATCTACCAGGGCTGGGACATGCACCCGCACCAGCTGCCGACCCGGTTCCTCTCGACCTTCCGGTTCTACCGGGAGGGGCTCGAGCTCGCAGCGCAGCGGCTGCGCAGCTACGTCGGGCAGGAGGACTCGGCCGTCCTCGACGAACCGGCGACGGCGAAGGCGCTCGCCCGCTACCTCAGCCGGGGCCTGTCCTGCGGGGCGCACACGCCCGAGGACATCGCCGAACGCACCGACATGTCCGCCGAGGTGCTCGAGCAGATCGCCCGCACCGGCGGCATCGCCACAGAGAAGGAGACCCGCGCATGAGCATCACCACCGACCCGTACACCTATTGGGCTCCGACCGGTGGGCACCCGCCGCAGTCGGATCTGCTCACCGACAGGGCGATCGTCACCGAGGCCTACACGGTCATCCCGCGTGGGGTGCTGCGCGACATCGTCACCTCGGCGCTGCCCGAATGGTCGGACACGCGCTCGTGGGTGCTGAGCAAGCCGGTGGCAGGGGGAGCGGTGACGTTTTCGCAGACGATCCTCGAGGTCCAGCCCGGCGGCGGCTCGCAGGCCCCCGAACCGCAGCCCGAGGTCGAGGGATTCCTCTTCGTCATGGCCGGTGAGCTCACCGTCACCCATGAGGGCACCGACCATGTGCTCACCCCGGGCGGGTTCGCGTACCTGCCGGCCGGATCGACGTGGTCTGCGCAGTCGACCGGCGCCGAGGCGGCCCGCTTCCACTGGGTGCGCAAGCGCTTCCAGCCGGCGGCCGGGCTCATCCCCGAGGCGGCCTTCGGCAACGAGGCCGATGTCGAACCGTCCCCGATGCCGGGAACCGACAACCGGTGGCGGACGACGAGGCCGTTGGATCCTGGGAACCTCGCCTACGACATGCACGTCAACATCGTCACCTTCGAACCCGGCGCGGTCATCCCGTTCGCGGAGACGCACGAGATGGAGCACGGCCTCTACGTCCTCGAGGGCAAGGCCGTCTATCGTCTCAACGGCGACTGGGTCGAGGTGCAGGAGGGCGACTTCATCTCGATGCGCGCCTTCTGCCCGCAGGCCTGCTACGCGGGCGGACCCGGCCGCTTCCGCTACCTCCTCTACAAAGACGTCAACCGCCAGGTCGAGCTCTGAGAGCGGGACCTGACGGCTGAGGTGTGGAGCTGGAGCGCCTCAGATGAGCTGAAGGGTCTCAGATGAGCTGCAGCGTCCTGGCGGTGTACTCGGAGAGCTCGGTGAGCAGAGTCTCGTCGTCGGCGAGGCTGCGCCCGAGCGAGGGGACCATGTCCTTGAGCGCGGGCTCCCATCCGTCGTACTGACGGGGGAAGCAGGTCTTGAGCAGGCCGAGCATGATCGCCACCGCGGTCGACGCACCCGGTGAGGCGCCGAGGAGGGCGGCGATCGAACCGTCGGCCGAGGACACGAGTTCGGTGCCGAACCCGAGGACGCCGCCGCGCTTGGCATCGTGCTTCATCACCTGGACGCGCTGACCGGCCTGGATGAACTCCCAGTCGGCAGGGTCGACCTCGGGGATGAATTCGTTCATCGCCGCGAATCGGGCCTTCTTCGAGGCTGCGAGTTCGGAGAGCAGGTAGGTGACGAGGTCCGTGTTGTCCTTGGCGACGCCGAGCATCGTCGGCAGGTTGTTCCCGCGGACGGAGAACGGCAGGTCGGTGAAGCGACCGCGCTTGAGGAACTTCGGCGAGAACCCGGCGTAGGGGCCGAACATGAGGTAGTCGTTGCCGTCGACGACGCGGGTGTCGAGGTGGGGCACGGACATCGCGGGTGCGCCGAAGGAGGCCTGGCCGTAGACCTTCGCCTGGTGGCGGGAGACGAGCTCGGGGTTCGCGGTGCGCAGGAAGATGCCGGAGACGGGGAAGCCGCCGTAGCCGCGTCCTTCGGGGATCCCGGACTTCTGGAGCAGCGGCAGGGCGCCGCCGCCGGCGCCGATGAAGACGAACTTCGCACTCACCTTGTGCGTCTCGCGGGAGAGCAGGTCACGGACCGTGACGGTCCAGCCGTCGGAGGAGCGGTCGAGGTCGGTGACCTGGTGGCTCGTGCGGATCGTCGCACCCTTGTCGGCCATGTAGCGCAGGAGCTGGCGGGAGAGCGAACCGAAGTCGACGTCGGTGCCGATCTGGGTCCGGGAGATGCCGTTGACCTGGCCCGGTCCGCGGCCCTCGAACATCAGCGGCAGCCATTCGGCCTGCGTGGCCGGATCGTCGGTGTACTCCATCTCGGCGAAGAGCGGGTTGCGGACCATCTGCTCACGACGGTTCCTGATGTAGTCCCGACCCTTCTCGCCGCGGCCGTAGCTGATGTGCGGGACCTGGTTGATGAAGTTCTTCGGCTCCGGAAGGACGCCGGTGTCGACGAGGTGCGACCAGTACTGGCGCGAGTGGTGGAACTGCTCGTTGATCTGCGAGGCCTTCTTCAGGTCGATGTGGCCGTTCGCATCCTCGGGGGTGTAGTTGAGCTCGCACAGAGCTGCGTGACCGGTGCCGGCGTTGTTCCACGGGTCGGAGCTCTCCTTGGCGACATAGTCGAGCTTCTCGTAGACCCGGATATCCCATTCGGGCTGGAGTTCGGTCAGCATCGCGCCGAGGGTGGCGCTCATGATGCCGCTGCCGATGAGGACAACGTCGACCTTTTCCTGCGTTGAGGGCATTTCCGCTCGCAATCTTCGTCAGAGGTGTGAAGTATCGACCTTCACATTACTCCCCGCCGGGGTCCGGGCCGAAGTCGGGGCCGTTGGCGCCCGCACGGACCCCGATCAATGGCAGTGCCAACCCCAGCCGACATCGTGGCAGTTGTCACCGGGCTCCGTCGGCGTCGGAGACGGAGTGGGAGGGCTCGTCGGAGGAGGTTCTGTCGGCGGCGGGCTCGTCGGTGGAGGTTCCGTCGGAGGAGGCTCCGTCGGTGGCGGGCTCGTCGGCGGAGGGCTCGTCGGTGGAGGTTCTGTCGGCGGAGGGCTCGTCGGTGGAGGTTCTGTCGGTGGCGGACTTGTCGGCGGTGGTTCCGATGGCGGAGGATCGGTCGGCGGCGGAGGCGCGGGCCGTCCCGGGCCGGGATCCCCCGGTCCGGGATCCCCCGGACCAGGATTGTTCGGGCCGGGATCGCGAGGTGCCGGCGGCGCCGCGTTCGGACCGCCGGGCTCGCCGGGAGCCGGAGGAGCAGGGGCCGGGTTCCGTGGTCCCTCGTTCGCCGGGACCGCGGGCACAGCGGCATCGGGAGAGCCGGCCGCCGGAGGGGCGACCGGAGAGCGCAGGTCCTCGCCGGGGTCGTCGTCGGCCAGGCCGGTCTCCGGCTGCACGGGCGAGGAGGTGGGACCCTCGACCTCCGGAGCGTTCGGGCTCGGGTCGAGTGCCCACACGGTCGCGGCGATCGCCGCCGTCGCGATGAGGGCGGCCGCGGCGATCTTGAGGCCGAGGGCAAGACCCGAAGGCGAGCCTGCCGCGCCGCTGCCGGACTGGGAACTGAAGAAGACGGTCTCGGAGTTCTGCGCGCCGGCCGGCTCTGCTCCGGCCGACTCTGCTCCGGCCGGCTCTGCGCCGGCGTTCGCGGCGGCGACGGGCGGGACAGCCGGGAACTGCTCGGATTCGATGAGCGCGGCGGCGAGGACGGCGGGGGTCAGCCACGCCCCGAGCTTCGTGTTGATGCGCCCGAGCAGCAGCGTCTGCCGGCGGCAGTACTGGCAGTGCCGCAGATGCGTCTCGATCGATGCTCCCCGTCGGCGGCCGAGCTGCTTGCGGACGTAGCGGGCGAGTTCGGAGGAGTACGCCGCGCATGCGGGCCTGGCCGGTTCGACGAGCTCCTGGAGGTAGGCGGTGCGCAGTCCTTCCCGAGCCCGGCGGAGCAGGGAGTTGAAGGAGTTCGGGGAGAGGCCGAGGGCCCCTGCCGCCTCGGCGGTGGGGGTGCCGTCGATGTCGATGAGCGTGATCGCGGTCTGCCAGGTCTCCGGCAGTGAGGAGAACGCACGGGCGAGGTGCTCGCGTTCGGCGATCTCGTTCGCGTGATCCCGCGAGCTGCTGCCGGCGAGGACGTCGAGGACCTCGGGAAGGACGGCGGTCGTCGCGCTCGTCGTCGCGGTGCAGCGGTAGGACTCTGAGCGCACGGCGGTCATGAGGTAGGACTTGAATGCGTCTTCGGGGCCCGCGCCATTGCCCCACGCGCGCCAGATCTTCGCGAACGCCTCGGCGACGGCGTCCTCGGCGCGCGGGCGGTCGCCGGTGAGGCGGATCGCGTAGTGGAGGGCGGGATCGTGGTGGCGGGCGTAGAGCTCTGCGAAGGCCTGCCGTCCGCTGGCCGAATCCGGGGTGTGCTCCCGGATGAGAGCGACGAGCTCGGCATCGGTCGCCGTCCCGCCGTCGTCCACGGGACTCTCGTCGTCAGGGGTGGGACTGGGGGATTCGGTCATGGACTCGTCATCGTCGGAAGCGGGGAATTCGACCGTCGAACCCGCGCGAGGGGAGGGTGCCGCGCTCGTTCGCCGGTGGGGTGCGCAGGGGAAGCACTGACCTCCCATTCTAGATACACCCGTCGTGCTCTCACAATGCGGAATCTCCTGATGTGGTCGGCAATCTGTGCCAACCCGCTGACCTGGGAGTTTGCCGAATCGAGAAAAATCTTCCCGGAGTCGCGAACGAACAGGCGCAGTTTCCGGTCTAGATGAGTGAAGGGGTCGCCACCCACGTCCCCTTCCGCGTTCGGCACGACACGCGTCCCCTCGAGTCCCGGACTCATCATCCCCGGTGGCCCTGATCGATCCCGCGATCTCAGGGCCACCTCCCATGTGCGGGCACGGGCACCCCTCTCGAATGCCGGCCGCTGTGCCGAGCATTCGTTGCCTGTGTCACGATATGTCCATGTCGAAACGATTCCTCCTTCGCGATGCCCTGACCCAGTTCCCGCCCTATAAGCCCGGCAAACCGCCGTCGGATGCCCCGGGGCTGGCCCCGTACAAACTGTCGTCGAACGAGAACCACTTCGCCCCGCTGCCGGGCATCACCGAAGCCGTGGCCGCCGCGACGCAGGTGCCCGCCGCCTATCCTGATCCGAAGTCGGCGAAGCTCGTCGCCGAGATCGCCGCCTACCTCGACGTCGACCCGAGCGAGGTCGTGCCCGGGGCGGGCGCCTCGGAGATCCTCTCGGCCCTGACGAACATCACCCTCGAGGCTGGGACCTCCGTCGTCTACCCGTGGCCGTCGTTCGAGATGTACCCGATCCTCGCGTCGGCCCGCGGTGCGGAGAAGCGCGCGGTGCCCCTGCTGCCCGACGGCCGGCACGACTTCGCGGGGATGCTCGCCGAGATCGACGACACGACCCGCCTCGTCCTCCTCTGCTCACCGAACAACCCTACGGGTCCGTCCGTGCGCACGTCCGAGCTCGACGGATTCATGGCCGAAGTGCCCGCCGGGGTCATCGTCGCCCTCGACGAGGCGTACTGGGAGTTCGCCACCGACGCCGAGGCGGTCGACGGTCTCGCCGCGTTCCGGAAGTACGACAACCTCGTCCTTGCCCGCACGTTCTCGAAGGCGCACGGACTCGCGGGACTGCGCGTCGGCTACGGCGTCGCCGATGCCGAGATCGCCACCGCTCTGCGTCAGGTCGTCGCCCCGTTCAGTGTGACGACCGGCGCTCAGGCCGCCGCCTCGGAGTCGCTCGCGCGGGTCGGCGAGGTGCTCGTCCGGGCGAAGGAGGTCGCAGCGACCCGTGACCGCTTCGCCGCTGACCTGCGCGACCTCGGCTTCGACGTCCCTGATGCGCAGGGCAACTATGTGTGGATCGCCCTCGACGACGAGGCCGCAGCCGCGTTCGAAGACGCGTGCGCAGCCCAGGCCGTGGCGATCCGCCGACTCTCCGGCGGCGTGCGGGTGAGCATCGGCGCCGATGAGGCCCTTGACCGCGTGCGCGCGGTGGCCAGAGAGTTCGCCGCCCGCTGATGAGCGTCGAGGAGGCGGCGGCCGGCCTCGGCGTGCTCGCCGAGCAGCTCAGCCCCGGTGCGCTCGTGACCGACCGCGACGTCGTCGACGGCTTCGCCTCCGACCGGGCGCTCTTCTGCCCGGCCGGGCGGGCGCTCGGTCTCGTCCGGGCCAGGAGCGTCGATGATGTCGTCGCCGTCATGCGCTTCGCCACCGACCACCGCATCCCCGTCGTCACACAGGGGGCGCGGACGGGGCTCTCGGGCGGGGCGAACGCCGTCGACGGCGCCATGCTGCTCAACCTCGCCGGAATGGACGCGATCGTCGAGATCGATCCCGTCGACCAGATCTGCCGGGTCGAGCCCGGCGTCATCAATGCCGACCTCAAGGCCGCCCTCGCCGCCGAAGGACTCGCCTACCCGCCCGATCCGGGGTCGGTGGCGATCTCGACGATCGGCGGGAACGTCGCGACGAACGCCGGCGGCATGTGCTGCGTCAAGTACGGGGTGACGAAGGACTACGTCCGTGGACTCACCGTCGTCCTCGCCGACGGCACGGTGACGAAGCTCGGCCGCGCGACGGCGAAGGGCGTGGCCGGCCTCGACCTCGCCGCTCTCCTCGTCGGGTCGGAGGGCACGCTCGGGGTCATCGTCGCGATCACCTTGGGACTCACCCCGCTCCTGCCGCCGCCGCTGACCGGGGTGGGGATCTTCCCGGACACCGAATCGGCGGGCCGCACGGTCGCGGAGTTCATGGCCTCCGGTGCCCAGCCGTCGATGCTCGAATTCATCGACGCTGCGACGATGGCGATGATCAATGACTACGGCGACTTCGGCCTGCCCGCCGACGCCGGTGCCCTCCTCCTCGTCCAGTCCGACAAGCCCGCCGCCGAGGCGGCCCGTGACCTCGCCGGGTTCGAGGCGATCGCTGAGGCCAACGGGGCGACCGAGACCGTCGTCTCCGACGACCCCGACGACAGCGACATGCTCGTCGCCGCCCGGCGGGCCGTGGCACCGGCGATGGAGAGGTACGCGAACACCATCGGTGGGGGAGAGCTCGTCGACGATGTCTGCGTGCCCCGCTCGCGCCTCGGCGAGTTCTTCGCCCGGCTGCGGGAGATCGACGATCGCCACGACGTCGTCGTCGCCACCGCGGGACATGCGGGGGACGGGAACATGCATCCCTCCGTCGTCTTCGACGCCCGCGACGAGGCGATGGTCGCCCAAGCCCAGGAGGCGTTCGCGGAGATCATGCAGCTCGGCCTCGACCTCGGCGGGACGATCACCGGCGAGCACGGGGTCGGCTACCTCAAGCGAGAGTGGCTTGGCCGCGAGCTCGACGCCGGTGCCCAGCGCATGCAGGCCGCGATCAAGGACTCCCTCGACCCGCTGGGGATCCTCAACCCCGGGAAGATGCTCTGAGCACGAGCTCTGCGATGTCCGCGGGCGTCGTCCGGCAGCAGCCGCCGACGATCCGGGCCCCGCGGGCGATCCAGTCCGCGACCGGCCACGCGCCGAGGCGCTCGCCCGCCTCCGCGGTCGGGTCCTGCCACGTCATCGACTCCGCATCGTAGGTCTCGCCCGAGTTCGGATAGGCGATGAGGGGCAGCTCGGTGACCGCGGCCAGCGCCTCGAGCGCGGGAGACACCTGGTCGGGCCGCACGCAGTTGACGCCGACCGCGCGGACCGTCGGATGGGCGGCTGCTACCGCGGCGAGGGCCGTGAGCGGGGTGCCGTCGGGAAGTCGCGGGACGCCAGTGGGTCCTCCGTCGGCGAGGGTCACCGACAGCCACGCAGGGACGCGGGTCTCCTCGACGAGGTCGGCGAGGACCCGGATCTCGGGCAGGTTCGGTTGGGTCTCGAGCGCGATGACGTCGGCGCCCGCCTCGGCGAGGGCTTCGATGCGGGGACGGTGGAAGGCGGCGAACTCGGCATCGGTGAGCGCATAGTCGCCGGTGTACTCGGACCCGTCGCCGAGGACGGCCCCGAACGGGCCTACCGACCCGGCGATGAGGACGGGAGCGGCGGTGCCGCGTGAGGCAGCCTCGCGGGCGAGGGTGACGCTGTCGGCGCACAGTCGACGCACCGCAGTGTCCGTGAGCCCAGTGTCCGTGAGCCCAGCGCGCGGGCCTATCTGATAGCTCGCGGTCGTGACGATGTCGGCACCGGCTCTCGCGAAGGCGGCGTGCACCTCGGCGAGGGTGTCGGGATCGTCACGGAGGAGACCGGCCGACCACAGGTCGTGGTCGAGGACGATCCCGCGGGACTCGAGCGCGGTGCCCAGCCCTCCGTCGGTGACGAGGGGACGGCGGGAGCGCACGGCGGTCTCGAGCACGGCGGTGAGTCTCGGTCGCATCCACCCAGTTAAACTTGGCGGGTGACCGACATCGACACGCGTGCAGCATCTGAGACAGCGACACCGCCCATCAACGACCGTTCGCAGTTCGGCTTCGAGGTCGGCACCAGGCTCGAGACGGGCGGGCGCACCGGGGTGATCTCCACCCCGCACGGGCAGATCCGCACGCCTGCGTTCATTCCGGTCGGCACGAAGGCCACGGTCAAGGCCGTCAAGCCCGAGGACGTCGCCGCCCTCGGCGGGCAGGCTGTCCTCGCCAACGCCTACCACCTCTACCTCCAGCCGGGCTCGGACATCGTCGACGAGGCCGGGGGATTGGGGCGGTTCATGAACTGGCCCGGCCCGACGTTCACGGATTCGGGCGGATTCCAGGTGATGAGTCTCGGCGCCGGGTTCAAGAAGGTCATCTCCATGGAGGTCACGGGCGAGCAGAACGACGACGCCATCGCCGCGGGCAAGGAGCGGCTGTCGAACGTCGACGACGACGGGGTGACGTTCAAATCGCACCTCGACGGGACGATGCACCGGTTCACGCCCGAGGTCTCGATGCGGGTCCAGCATAAGCTCGGGGCCGACATCATGTTCGCGTTCGACGAGCTGACGACGCTCGTCAACACCCGCGGCTACCAGGAGACCTCGCTCGAACGGACCCGGCTGTGGGCGATCCGCTGCATCGAGGAGCACCAGCGGCTGACTCAGGCGCGTTCGCACCGGCCCTATCAGGCGCTCTTCGGGGTCCTCCAGGGTGCGCAGTACGAGGACCTGCGGCGCAAGGCCGCCCGCGACCTCGGCGCTATGGACTTCGATGGGTACGGCATCGGTGGGGCCCTGGAGAAGGAGAACCTCGGGACGATCATCCGCTGGGTGTGCGAGGAGCTGCCCGAGGACAAGCCGCGTCACCTCCTCGGCATCTCCGAACCCGATGATCTCTTCGAGGCGATCAAGACCGGCGCGGACACCTTCGACTGCGTCTCCCCGTCCCGTGTCGCCCGCAATGCCGCGGTCTACACCCGCGACGGCCGGTACAACCTCACGGGGGCGAAGTACCGCCGCGACTTCGGACCCCTCGACCCCGAGTGCGACTGCTACACGTGCGAGAACTACTCGCGCGCCTACCTGCGCCACCTCTACAAGGCCAAGGAGATGCTCTTCTCGACGCTGTGCACGATCCACAACGAGCACTTCGTCGTCAGCCTCGTCGCCGAGATCCGGCAGGCGATGGAGGACGGTCGATTCTCCGAGCTCGAGACCGAGGTGCTCGGACGCTACTACGCGTGAGTCAGGCCCAGCCGTGCGGCTCAGTCCTGGGCGTAGCTCGGTTCGTGACGTTTGACGAGCGTGATCACCCGGTACGTGACGGGCAGGAGGATGACCTCGACGCCGACCTTGTAGACGAAGCCGACGACGACGTAGTTGACGAAGTCCCAGCCGGGGATGACGCCGGCGAAGGCGATCGTGCAGAAGAGGAGCGTGTCGACGAACTCGCCGACCCCCGTCGAGGTGAGCAGGCGCACCCACAGCTTCGACTCGCCCATCCGCTTCTTCACTGCCACGAGGACGTAGGAGTTGAGGAGCTGGCCGACGAAGTAGCCGGCCAGTGAGGCCAGGACGATGCGCGGGTAGAAGCCGAGGACGGCGGCGAAGGCCTCCTGGTTCTCGTATCCGGGGCCCGGTGGTGAGATGAGGACGAGCCAGAAGACGAGGGTCGCGAGCACCTGCAGGGCGAAGCCGGTGATGACAGCCTTGCGTGCGGCCTTGAAGCCGTAGACCTCGCTGATGACGTCGCCGAGGATGTAGGCGATGGGGAAGAGGAACGCCCCGCCGTCGGTGACGATGGGGCCGAAGCCGATGACCTTCGTCGCCGAGATGTTCGAGATGATGAGCACCGCGCAGAAGACCGCGAGGAAGATCGCGTAGTACCGACCGCGCGAGGACGCGAAGGCCGCCAAGCGGTGAGAGGGGGGAGCGTCTGCCGAGTCGGGCGTCTCAGGACTCGTCGGCGACAACGGCGATCTCCTTCCCCCCGGTGAGCGTGACGAGCTGGTCGTAGGTGAGCGGCATCATCGACTGCGGGGTGCCCGCTGCGGCCCAGAGGACGGGGAAGTCACGGAGGGCTGTGTCGATGAACGTGGGGATCGGCGCGGGGTGGCCGATCGGGGCGACGCCGCCGATGACCTGGCCGGTCGCCGCCCGGACGAGGTCCTTGTCCGCGCGGTCGAGGGAGTCGACGCCGATGAGGGAGGCCACGTGGTCCGTGTCGACGCGGTGGGCGCCCGAGGTCATGATGAGCACCGGGTCCCCGCCGGCGGAGAAGACGAGACTGTTGGCGATCGCGCCGACGTCGACCCCGACCTTCTCCGCCGCCGAGGCGGCCGTCGGGGTGGCCTCGGAGAAGACCGTGATCTGCGGCTCGATCCCGTTGTCGGTGAGAATCTCGGCGATGCGGGTGTTGTTCGCGTGGTGCTTCGGGGCGGGGGTAGGGTCACCGGTCTCGGGGGAGGTCTCTTCCACCGGCTCCGCGAGCCCGCGACGGCGCAGCAGCGGTGCGACGTCGGGACGGACGCCGAAGAACTTCTCGATCGCCGTCATCGGGTCGACGGAGTAGCCGGGGGCGAGGATCGCCTCGCGGAACGCCTCGCCGGCCTCACGGTTGAGCCCGCCCTGGGATTCGAACCATTCGCTCACCCACGCGGCGATGACCTCGGAGTAGAGGTACGAGTAGTAGCCGGCCGCATAGCCGGAGGCGAAGATGTGGCCGAAGTACGTCGTGCGGTAGCGCGGGGGCACGAGCGGGGAGAAGCCGGAGGCGTCGAGCACCTCGGATTCGAAGGAGAGGACGTCTGTGATGTGCTCTCCGGCCTCGAGCGAGTGCCACGAGAGGTCGAGCATGGCGGCTGCGAGGTACTCGATCGTCGAGAAGCCCTGCCCGAAGTCCTCCCCGGCGATGAGGGAGGAGACCATGGACTCGGGCATCGGCTCGCCGGTCTCGACGTGCTTCGCATAGTGGGGGAGGACCTGCGGGTGGAAGCGCCACATCTCGTTGAACTGGGAGGGGAACTCGACGTAGTCGCGGGGCACCGAGGTGCCCGCCGTCGAGGGGTAGGTCGAGTTCGCGAAGAGGCCGTGGAGGACGTGGCCGAACTCGTGGAAGAGCGTCGTCAGCTCGGTCGGGGAGAGCAGGGTGGGCCGGCCGGGACCGGGCTTGGCAAGGTTGAGGGAGAGGGTGACGACCGGGAGGTCGCCGGTCAGCCGGGAGGCGGGCACGAGCTGGTCCATCCAGGCGCCTCCCCGCTTCGTGTCCCGCGCATAGGGGTCGATGAGGATGAGGCCGAGGGTGCGACCGTCGACGTCGGTGACCTCGTAGGCTCTGACGTCGTCGTGCCAGCCGACGACGCCCTCCGCGGGAGCGAAGGTGATCCCATAGAGCCCCGTGGCGGCGAAGAAGACGCCGTCCGTGAGCACAGTGTCGAACTCGAAGTACTGCGCGACCTCGTCGGGGTTGATGCCGAACTCGTCCTGCCGGTACTTCGCGAGGTAGTGCATGACGTCGGACGGGGCGATCTCGTCGAGGCCGTAGCGGTCGCGGACGGTGTCGAGCTCGGCCGCCAGCTGCGCATTGGCGGGCGCGATGAGGGAGGAGACGATGTCGGCTGCCGCGTCGGGGCCGCCCGCCGTCTGGTTGTCGATCGCGTAGGAGGAGTACGACGGGTAGCCGAGCAGCTTCGCCTGCAGGGCCCGCAGGGCAGTGATGTCCGAGACCTGCGCCCGGGTGTCGCCGTCCCCGCCGCGTGCACCGCGCGCCATCGAGTTCCGCAGCACGTGCTCCCTCGTCGCGGCGCTCTCGAGCGGTCCGAGGACGAGCTGCTGAGTGAAGTTGTTCAGTCCCAGCAGGTAGCCGGATTCGTCGCGTTCGCCCGCGCGGGAGGCTGCGGCCGCGATCTGGTCCTCGCTCAGCCCCTTGAGCTCGTCCGCCTCGCCGAGGTGGACCGCGAGCTCCCGGGTGTCCGTTCCCAGTGCCCGGGAGAAGGAGGTCGAGAGCGCGGTGAGTTCGGCTTCGATCGTCGCCATGTGCGCACGGTCCTCTTCGCCGAGGCGGGCGCCGGCCCGGACGAAGTTCTCGACCGTGAGCTCCTGGTGGCGCTTGTCCTCGGGGTTGAGGTCGGTGACCGGGACCTGTTCGATGCGGTGGAAGAGATCGACGCCCAGCAGCATCTCGGTGCGGGTCGCGGACAGCCGGACCCACACCTCGGCGACGGCATCGGTGAGCTCAGGGGTGAGGTGGTTCGATTCGATGGTGCGGACGAGGGCGGCGAGCCGGGCCATCGGCACGGTCGCGGACTCGAAGCGGACGGTCGTGGTGACGAAGGTCGGGTCGGCGTCGTCGGTGACGATGTGCTCGACCTCGGCGAGGGCGAAGTCGGTGGCGGCCCGGGCCGCGGTGCTGAGGGTGTCAGGGGTGACCGCGGAGAAGTCCGGGAGGGAGAAGTCGCCTTGTGGGTCGAGGAGTGCCTCCCAGACATCGATGGCTGTTGGTTCGGAACTCATCGTCGACGTACCACTTTCCTCACGATCTTCTCTCATGACGCCTCCGATCCTAACGTGTGGCGGCCGCCCGGTGCATGGTTGCTGGCTAGACTGGGGCGCATGAGCAGCGCATCCTTCCCTGTCACCAATGCCTTCCGCGTCGGGTTCGTCGGAACCCTCGGGGTCGGGCTCGCGATCGCGCTCATCACGGCGCTGCAGTCGGTGGGGACGGTGCTCATCTACATCGGCCTGGCGCTGTTCCTCGCGCTCGGCCTCGATCCCATCATTCAGTGGCTCGTCGCGCGCAAGGTCTCGCGGACTCTGGCGGTCATCCTCGTCGTCGTCGCGTTCATCGGCGTCGTCGTCGGCGTGGTGCTGCTCATCGCGCCGGCCGTCATCTCGCAGATCCAGCAGTTCATCGCCGATCTGCCGCAGATCGTCTCCCGTCTGCAGACGACCGAGTGGGTCGCCGATCTCGAGCGGCGCTTCACCGGAGCAGTCGACCTCGATTCGATCTTCGCGAGCGTGAGCTCGTGGGTCTCCGATTCGAAGAACGTGCTCTCCCTCGGCGGCGGCGTCGTGTCGATCGGGGCGGGGATCCTCAGCTTCATCACCGGGGTGATCATCGTCGTCATCCTCACGATCTATTTCGCCGTCACGCTGCCGACGATCAAGTCGGCGATGCTCTCGCTCGTCGCCGCGAGCTCACGGGACACCGTCGACTCGGTGTCCGAGGAGATCACGCGGTCGGTGGGGCGCTATGTGCTCGGGCAGGTGTCGCTCGGCATCATCAACGGCGTGTGCTCGGCGATCTTCCTCACGATCATCGGGGCGCCGCTGCCGGCACTGCTCGCGTTCGTCGCCTTCCTCGCCTCGCTCATCCCGCTCATCGGTCCGATCTCCGGCGCGATCGTCATCACCGCATCGTGCCTCATGGTCTCCCCGGGCCTCGGCATCGCGGCGGGCATCTACTACCTCGTCTACATGCAGATCGAGGCGTACCTGCTCAGCCCGCGGATCATGAACGCGGCCGTCGCCGTGCCCGGTGCGCTCGTCATCATCGCTGCGATCGCCGGCGGCACGCTCGGTGGGGTCCTCGGCGCCGTCGTCGCCGTGCCGGTCGCCGCCTCGTTCCTCATCATCATCCGCAAGGTCATCATCCCCGCGCAGGACAAGAAGTAGCGGCCGGACTCCTGTGGAATCAGCTGCGCCGAGGTGGGTCTCAGGCCTCGTCGAGGTGGTGCTCAGGCCTCGTCGTCGCCGTCGGTGCCGCTGTCGCGGGCGGAACCGCCGTGGTCCGTGCCGTGTCTGCGCGCGGAGTTGCTGTCGCGCGCGGAGCTGCGGTCGGCGAGGCGTCCGATGACGAAGCGGCTGAGGAAGAACGTCGCAGCGTAGGTGAGGGCGCCGATGACGATTCTCATCATGACGTCGACATCGCGACCGAGGGGGAACCCGACGAAGACCATGGCCGTGATCCCCAGCAGATAGGGGAGGGCACGGAGGGTCGGGCTCAGCTCGCTGCTCATGCGCTCAAGCCTAGCGCGCGTGCTTGAGCATCCGAGTCGGATGAACACGGGGCCCATACAGGGATGAACACGGTCCCATACAGGACAGTCGAGCGGCAGTTCGCGGCAGGTGATGCACGGAGACCCGCGCGGACCGTGAGTTGGTCACGATCCGCGCGGGTCGGCCGACGAGGGGACTTCCCGCTCAGCCAGCGGTGCGCTTCCCTCTGCGAAGGGTGCGCTTCAATCAGCGAACGGCGCGCCTCACTCCGTGAACGGTGCGCTGTCCTCGTGGAGGGCGTTGTGGAGGAAGTCGATGGCCACTGTGCGGGCGAGGTTCGCCGCCTTCGTGTCGCGGAGACTGTCGAGGAGGAGGAAGTCGTGGACCATGCCCGCCACGCGCAGCGACGTCACAGGGACACCGGCTTCGCGGAGCCTGTTGGCGTACTGCTCGCCCTCGTCGCGGAGGACGTCGGCCTCGTCCGTAATGACGAGGGCTTCGGGCAGTCCCTTGAGATCCTCGAGGCTGGCCTGCAGCGGTGAGGCGTACTTCTCCTTCCGCTGTGCCTCGTCGGTGGTGTAGGCGTCCCAGAACCACTTCATGCCGTCGCGGGTGAGGTAGTAGCCGTCCTCGAACTGGATGTACGAGGGGGTGTCGAAGTCGGCGTTGGTCACCGGGTAGAGCAGGGCCTGCGCCTTGAGGTCGAGCCCGCCGCGGTCCTTGTTCATCAGCGCGAACACTGCCGACATGTCCCCGCCGACGGATTCGCCGGTGACGGCGATGCGTGAGGTATCCATGCCGTGATCGGCGCCGTTCGCTGCCACCCATTGGCCGACGGCGTAGTTCTGCTCGACCTGGGTCGGGTACTTCTTCTCAGGAGCACGGTCGTAGACGGGGAAGACGCCGACGGCGTTCGCCCCGACCGTGAGCTCGCGGAAGAGCCGGTCATGGGTCTTGTCGTCGCCGAAGACCCAGCCGGCACCGTGGATGTAGAAGAGGACGGGCAGGTCGCCGGTGGCACCCTTGGGTCGGATGATGCGCGTGCGCACGGTTCCCCATTCGCCGGCGTCGACCTCGACCCATTCCTCGTCGACGTCAGGACGCTCGACGCCCTCGCCGCTCTGGAGGTCGAGGAGGATCTTGCGACCTTCCTCCGGCGGGACTTCGTAGATGCGCGGATGCGGGGCGGTCGCCTCGGCGAGCTCTTTGGCTTCGGGCTCGAGGAACGGGGTGATGGGGGCTGGGATCTCGGACATGGGAACGTGCTCCTTTTCATCGGATGAGGTCTCGCCTCAACGAGTGCGGCTGGGCCGAGGTCGGAGGATTCTGACAACCGACCTGTTCCCCCAGGCTATGAGTGCGCCTAAGCTGACGCCATGGTCACAAACGACATGCACCCGGGCGATGATGACAATCGGCGGCAGGCGAGCGACCTCGGGGACGGTCCGAGAGACGGTCCGGGGGACGGTGCGGAGGACGGTACGGGGAACACCGAGGAGCCTCGTTCGGAGATCGCCATCGTGCGGTACCGCGAGTGCCAGCTCGCCGCGGTCTACGGACTCACCGATGTCTTCCGCGTCGCGAACGAACAGTTGGCGCTGCTCGGCCGAGACGAGACTGTGCGAGTGAGCCACTGGGAGTGGTCGGAGGACGGGGTGCAGTGCGTGTTCGACTCGCACCCGGGGAGGCCGAATGCGCCGACACACGTCGTCTTCCCGCCGAGCCTGGTGCCGCCGCAGGGAATGGATTCGGCGCATGCCCTCCGTGACTGGGCGCTCGAGCGCCGAGGTGATGGGGCGGTGCTCTGCGGACTGTGCGCGGGGGTGTTCGTGCTGGCCCAAACCGGGTTGCTCGACCATCGTCGGGCGACGACGCACTGGGCGTTCGCGGAGGAGTTCGCCGAGAGGTTTCCTGCGGTGCGCCTCGATGCTCGGAGGATGGTCGTCGACGAGGGAGAAGTCATCACGGCCGCCGGCATCATGGCGTGGCTCGACTTCGGGCTGTCGCTCGTCGAGTCGATGTTCGGTCCGAGCATGATGATCCGGACGTCGCGGTTCATGCTCGCCGATGCGCCGAGGACGGATCAGCTGCCGTACATGGGGACGCTTCCGTCGACGACTCATCAGGACGAGATCGTCCTGCTCGCCGAGGAGACGATCGATCGGGAGCTGGGGTCGGCGATGACGCTCGGTCGGTTGGCCGCCGTGACGGCCACGCACCCGAGGACTCTGCAGCGCCGGTTCAAAGCCGCAACGGGGAAGACGGTGACGCAGTACGTCCAGCAGCTGCGGGTCGAGCGAGCGAATCATGCGCTGGCGACGACGGACGACACCTTCGAGTCGATCGCGCGCTCGGTGGGGTACGACGATCCCACGACGCTGCGCAGGCTCATCCTCCGCGAAACCGGGCTCACCCCGACCGGGTACCGGCAGAAGTTCGGCGCGAAGTCGTTGGTCAGGGGACGCCGAAACTGACAGCGTCAGTGAATTGGCGCGGTGTTCCGGCAGTAGGGCAGATCAGAAGGGGCTGATCAGAGCTGTGGCTCAGAAGGGCGGAGGATCGCCGTTGTCCCAGACCCATTCGGTTTCGGTCCGCTTCTTTCCGTTGTAGCTGCGAAAGAAGTCGGTCCGTTTCACCCACCCCGGTGTCCCGATGCTGCCTTCGGGTCCTGGGCACTCCTCACCGGTGCGGACGTCGCCGGGCTGGGGGTCGGGTTCCGGTGGCGGTGGTGGGAAGCGCGGATCGAAGTATTCGTCCGATGAGCCGCTCTCCGTGAGCTCGCCGCGCTCTGTGAGCTCGCCGCTCTCCATGAGTCTGGCGTGCTCGACGTTGACAGGGTTGTCCCCTGCCGCTACCGAGGCCCGGATTCCGTGGGGGAATCGGTACTCGATGATCCCTTTGTCGTTCATGGCCACGGAGTAGTTGCCGTCGGTCTTGCTCTGATGGTCCTTCTTGCACAGCGGATGGAGGTTGCCGAACACGGTCAGTCCTCCCAGAGCGGGATTGTCGTGGTCGAAGGGGATGATGTGGTCGACTTCGGATGCTTCGGCGCGTCTTCGACAGCCGGGCATCGTGCATGCCTGCCATTTGGCGGTCAGGGTCTGCCGGATCCTCGCTGGAATGTAGTAGCTCATGGCGTTGGCGTCGACAGGGGTTCCTGTTGCGGGATCGGTGAGGATCCGCGTCCACGTGGAGCATTCCCTGGCGATCCGGCGTGCCGTGTCGGCAGGGATCGGCGAACCGTCGGGAAAGGTGCCGGGCAGGTCGGAGTAGCCGAGGAGAGTGAGGAACGGCACCGTGGTGATCATCTTGCCCTGCGCGGCCAGCCAGTAGGCGTCAGTGGGCATGGTCAGGAGGATGTCGATCAGCCGGCCCTTCCTGCGGACGTTGCCGATGAGGTGGTCGTCTGTGCTGTCACCGCCGATGCCGTGATCGGTGCGGGCAATGGGACCGAAGGCCGAATCGGTGACCTCGGAGCCCGAAGCGTTCTCCGCGTCAGCCCCACGGCCGGCAAGAGCGTCAGTGCTGGCTCCGGTAGTGATGTCGGCGCTGTCTCCGGCGATGCATGCCCCGGTTCCGGCAAGCGACCTGCGGTTGCCGCTCACCGAGGGGTCCGCAGAGATGCCGACCGCCTCGGCGGCTGCGGTGATCCGCTCGGCGACATCGGCGACGTTGCGGACGCCTTCGAGGTCGAGCGGTAGTTCGCTGGTGCCGATCACCCCGGTGTCGGTCTCCTCGGTGCGAACCTGGATGCGGACCTGTGGGCAGGTGCGGGTGAAGATGTCGAACATCAGTGCCGCGATCGCGCGGTCGTCCTCGATGACGGCACCGTCGGGGATCTGGTCGCCGAACGCAGCCGTGTTGCCGTTGCGGATCGCCTTCGCGAACGCTTCGATGCGGAGGAAGCACGCCTGTAGCTCTGCCGATGGCCCGGTGAGGGTGAGACACGATGAGCCGTCGGGGTAGGTGGTGATGTCGACCCGGCGACGCTCGAATGCCTGTTGGGTGCGCTCGTCGGCGGGTTCGAGGACGCTGACCCTCATCGCGAGCGACTTCTTGAACGTCTCGATGGTGATGTCGGCGCGCCGGGTCTCGAGGTAATCGTCGATGTGGCGGAGGTCGGAGAACCGGACGCTCTTGCACAACCGAGTCGCGGCGTGGACGTGGGCGATGGTGAACTCTCCTGCCAGGCATCGAGCATGGAACTTCGGCAGGCCGTGGACCAGAGTCATCGCGTCGTTGATGTGTGCGTAGGTGCCTGCGGTGGTGGTGCCGAGAATAGCGGTGAACTCGCCGATCTCCTCGGTGTGGGAGTGCATGTGGACCCATCCGTCGATGGTCTGGGTCTCCCGGAACCTCGGGAAGCCGGGTACGGACGTCGCGTCAGGGGTGACTGAGGGGGCTTCCACGAGCGCGGCATCGCCGTCCGCGGTCGACTCAGCGGATGGATCCGACGTGCATTCCGCATCCGCCTCGGCGGAAGGCGTGGCAACTCCGTCAGCGGTGCTGGTCTCACCCTCCCTATTGGCGGCATCTGCGAATCGGGACGCGGTCTCGGTGAGGGTTGCGTGCCGGTAGGGGAATTCCGGATTGGGGTTGAGGAGGCCCAGGTGGTCGATGACTTCGGCGAGGAAGAGCGAGGCCGTGGTCTCGAGGGCGACGAGCTGAGCGCGATCGCTGCTCGTGTAGACGTCGAGGACGTCGGCGAAAGGGGAATCGGGGTCGACCTCGAGGCGAGGAGGCGTGCTCGGCTGATCGGGAGGCTCCTCGCCGGCAGCACTCGAGCCGGGTCCTGCGGGGTTCGCGAGGTCTGTCACTGCCGGTCACCTGCCTTCTCCACAACGGTGTGGACCGTTGCTCTCAGTCTAGACCTCAGAGGGAATCCTGTCAATAGAAAGTTCGAAACTCGTTCGAACTAAGATTCATCTGAATTCACGCAGGTGAGCGAGTTTGGGAGTGGTTTGTCCCGCGAGCGAAGTGGATCGGTCATGCGAGCAGAGGGAGAGCGCAGAGAGCATCGAACTTTATAAGCAACTGTCGTCAAGGTGGTCGGCACCGATCGCGTGTAGCCTCGAAGCTGATCATCAGATCGGACACCGGCAGAATCGCTCTTGGCGACAGAGAGGTGACATGCACTCTTCATCAGTCGGGCGCGCCCGTGCAGAGTGCCGGTGCGCCGAGGCCGTCGCCTCATCGCGCAGGCGGGCTCTGCCCGCTCAGTCACAGACGTCCGGACACCCCAAGTGACCCCGACCGGGCTGCCGCGGTGGCCGGATCCGCAGCCTTCCTATGGTCATGTCGCGCTCCGAGCGGTGAGCGAACGCGACATCGTCATGGCGCAGGAGCTGTCGATGGACCCCTATGTTCCGCAGACCGGATCCCTGCCACTCAACGCGACAGTGTCGCAGGCTCGTGACTGGGTCCGCAGGCAGCAGAATCGGCATGCCGAAGGCTCAGGCTTTTCGTTCACGATCGCCACTTCCGAGACCGCGGAGCCCGTGGGTCATTGCGGTCTGTGGCTTCGCGAACTCGACGAAGGGCGCGCCACAGCGGGATACGCGATTGCGCCATCGTGCAGGGGACACGGCTACGCAGCTGACGCACTGCGGGCACTGACGGATTTCGGATGGACGATACCCGGCCTTTTTCGCATCGCACTCTTCATCGAACCATCGAACCTCGGATCGGTGAGGACCGCTGAACGCGCCGGATACGGACGAGAGGGTGTGCTTTCGAGTTACCAGACGATCGGCGGTCGCCGGAGGGACATGCTTGTCTATGCCGCGATTCGGCCGCACGGTGAACGTCGTTCCACAGATGAAGGGTAGAGGGCAGGTGAGCTGAAGTGGACCTGGGAGAGATTCGAACGGTGGTCTTCGACGTCGGAGAGACGCTCGTTGATGAGACTCGCCATTGGACGGTGCTGGCTGAAGCAGCAGGAGTCCCTCCGCTGACCTTCTTCGCGGTGTTCGGCTCGCTGATCGAGCGCGGCGAAGACCATCGTCGGATCTGGTCCGAGTTGGGGGTGGAGAAGCCGCAGTCAGAGCTAACTGTTCGACCCGACGATCTGTATCCGGATGCGCTTCTCTGTCTGACTGCCGTGCGCAGGGCCGGTTTCACGGTGGGAATCGCCGGCAACCAGCCCGCGGCCGCCGAAGCGCATCTGAAGGAGATCGGTTTCGATGCGGATCTCATCGCCTCGTCCGAGCGATGGGGTATCGAGAAGCCCTCAGCAGACTTCTTTGCGCGGATCGTCGATGCCATGAGCGTTGAGGCGCACGCCGTCCTCTACGTCGGAGACCGCGTGGACAATTACATCATTCCTGCCCGCGAAGCGGGGATGCGGACTGCATTCCTCGCTCGAGGTCCCTGGGGAACGATCCACAAGCGCCGCCCTGAGGCGCGGCTCGCCGATATCACCGTGGGATCACTCGCCGAGTTCGAAGCACTTCTGCACTGACCCCACACGGTTCGCTCGACGCCTTCCCGCTGCTCTTGTCCCGGAACCGCGCGGAGCCTAGGCTTGAACGACAGGGTTCGCAGTCAGACGCATTGTCGTCACCCTGCTGGTGCCGAACCAGCCTGACCGGCTCCTGCGACAACCGATGGAGGTCATGTCATGAGCGAACAGATCGACACCGCGAAGGTCGGTGACGACCGGATCCCCGCCGACCGGAGCCCAGCAGAGTCGACGCCCGCTGGCCGCAGCGCACCCGATGAGCACGCCGAGCCAGCCGACCAGACCGCTCCGACCGCACTCGAATCGTCACCGACGATCGAGGGGGAGACGAAGTCCCGGGTGGCGATGACGCAGGCCACGGTCGACCTCCTCGGCGACCTCGTCGCCAAGCACGGTCAGCTGATGTTCCATCAGTCGGGCGGCTGCTGCGACGGCTCCTCGCCGATGTGCTTCCCCGAAGGCGACTTCCTCACCTCCGATGCCGACGTCCTCCTCGGCCACTTCGACCTGCCCCTGCCCGAGGCCGACGCTGACGGCGCCACCACCTCGGGGATCGACTTCTGGATGTCGGCCGAGCAGTTCGCGTACTGGAAGCACACCCACCTCACCGTCGACGTCGTCCCCGGCCGCGGCGCGGGCTTCAGCGTCGAATCCCCGACGGGAAACCGCTTCATCATCCGCTCGACGCTCATGGACGTCGGATAACGGGCGATATCGGGTAGGCAAGCGTCGGACGGGAAGGCGTCGGACAGTGTGCCGGACCGCCGCATCCGGCAGTCCCGCCGCGCCTACCTCGTCTTCCCCGATGCGATGAGCTCGGGCTCTCCCAGGGAGAGCATGAGCCGGTTCGCCCAGTTGAAGAACGCCGCCCCACCGAGGACATCGATGATGTCCGCATCGGTCAGTCCCGCATCCCGCAGCGCCGCCACCCGGTCCGGTCCGAAGGCCGGCGGGGTGAGGCTGAGAGCGACCGAGGCGTCGACGACGGCATCCCACACCGGATCGCCGAGGTGGGACGGCTCATCCGTCCCCGTATCCAACATCTGCTGGACGAGGTCCCGTCGGCCGGACTCCTCGCTCGCCCGGTCCGAGTGGATCGACGCGCAGAACAGGCACCCGTTGAGTCGGGAGGCCGCCGTTGCCGCGAGCTCGCGCTCCGCCCGGCCGAGGCCGTCGCTGACGTTGAAGAAGATGTCGAAGTCGGTCAGGGTGCGCGCCCGCAGCGCCGCCGGATCCCGCGCGAGCAGGCGGAAGTACGGGTTCTTCGCCCGCCCGGCCTCGATGAGGGCATCGCGCTGCGCCTCGGTGAGGTCCGCCTCGGCGACGGGCGCGATCCACGGCACCCAGCCGAGCCCGGACTGCTGGAAGACCTCCGGCCGCGCGAGGTCGGGGTACGTCTTCACCCGGGCCCCCACCTCGGCGAGGGCTGACGACCGCGCTCCGGTTCCGGATCCATCGGCACCCGACCCGGATCCCGCCCCCGAGGACCCTGCCCCGGAGGACCCACCGGCACGCCCATCCGCCGAGGTGAGCGGGCGGGAGGGGATCTGCTCCTCGGCCGCGGCGGGGGCGTGGAGGAGGGCGGCGAGCCCGGCGCTCAACCGGATCTGGAAGTTGAGGAACGAGATCAGCTGGGCGAGAGTGACGATTCCGTCCTCGTCCCAGCCGGCGGCGAGCAGCCTGGCGAGGTCCTCGGGCCCGGCATCGCGGGGATGGAGGACGAGGAGGTGGGCGAATTCGATCCCCGCCGAGGTGACCGGCCCGAGCGTGTCCCGTGCCTTCGCACCGACGCTCAGCCAGGGACCGTTGACGTTCTCTGCGACCAACCTCGCGGATCCGTAGTTCCCGTACGGGCCGCGGACGGGGTTCGTCGCGTCGAGGTCGACGACAGTGTCGTCGAGGAGTTCGGCGATCGCCCACGCCGCAGCTTCGTCCTCGTCGCGCAGCAGGTCCCGGTAGAACTCCTCGCCGGCGGTCGAGCCGAGCAGCCCGGCGGTGAACGCGGCGATGACGTAGCGGTCGCGGTAGGAGAAGTCGCCCGGCTCCTCGGGTTCGAGGAGTGCCTCGAAGCTCAGCTGCGCGTTCTCCTTCGCCTGAGGGCGGTGGTCGCGGAGGCGGTCGAGGGGGTCGCCCTCGGTGAGGCCGGCGAGGAGGTTGATGATGTCGGGCATCTCAGCGCGCCGATCCGGCCGCCGCAGCCCCGAGACCGACAGAGCCGCCGCCGGCGCCGGCAGCACCAGCTCGCGCACCCGAGCCACCCTCGACCTTCAGCCCGAGCGCCGGAGCGACCTCGGTGGCGAGCAGTTCGATCGAGCGCAGCGTGTGCTCGTTCGTCGCCGGCACCGAGTGGACCTGGAAGCTCACGTCGCTCACCCGCGGCAGCACCCGGTCGGCGGCGAGGCTCTCGATGACCTGCTCGGGCGTGCCGAGGTGGGTGTCGGTCGCGATGAGCAGCTCGTCGAGGCTGAGACCGGAGGTGTCGTAGCCGACAAGGCGGTTCGCCTCGGCGCGCAGGGCGGGTTCGGTAAGTTCGCGCAGCCGGGGGAGATCCTCGGCGTCGGCGACGACCGCGGTGCGCGAGGCGAGGATGCGCGGCTCGACACCGTCGGGCAGCGCGGACAGGTAGGTGTCGATGACGGGCAGCTGCACCTCGTCGAGGGTCGCGGAGATGTTCTCCGCCGGGCGCGGCTGGGTGCGCGAGAGCATGAGCCCGTCCCCAGCGGTTCCCGCGGCACCGGCCCCGACCGCGGAGAACGTCGCCTGCCACAGGCGATCGGCCAGCCCCGGCGCCTGCGGGTAGAGGCGGTAGCCGTCCGGTTGGACGTCCCCCGCGGCGAGCGCTTCGCCTGCGAACAGGGTCCTCAGCGCCGCAAGATTGTCGGCGAAGACGGTGCGCCGATCGTCGAAGGTCGTCCCGAAGGCGGGGAACGACTTCGGGTTCCCGCCCGAGCCGAGCCCGATCTCGAGGCGACCGCCGGAGAGTGCGTCGACGACGGCGGCGTCCTCGGCCACCCGCACCCCGTTCTCCATCGGCAGGGTGATGATCGCGGTGCCGAGCCGGATCCGCGAGGTCCGTGCCGCCGCGTGGGAGAGGAAGACGAGCGGCGAGGGCAGTCCGCCTTCGGCCGCGGAGAAGTGATGCTGGGCGACCCAAGCCGTGGCGAAGCCGAAACGCTCGGCCGTCTCGATCTGCTCGAGCGCGAACCGGTACCGCTGTTCGGCGGGCGCGTCCTCGAGGAGGCGGGTGAAGAACCCGAGCCGGGGGCCAGTCGTGGGCGTGGGGGTGGTGATCGTGTCGGTCATCGTGGATCTCAGCTCTCTGCCGCGGCGAGGGTGCCGGCGGCGGTGGGGTCGGAGGGGGTGGCGGAGTTAGGGGCGGAGGTGTCGGGGAGGCCGGAGGCACCGTGGGCACTCGGGGTGCCCGGGGTGCGGCTTCCCTGGAGCGCGAGCGGGCGGGGGATCGCGTCGAGGAGGGTGCGCGTGTACGCCGTCTGCGGCCGGGTGAAGAGGTCCTCGGTGCGCCCGGACTCGACGAGGTGGCCCCCGGACATCACCGACACCGTGTCCGCGATCTGCCGAACGACGGCGAGATCGTGGGAGATGAAGACATAGGTGAGTCCGAGTTCGTCCTGGAGCTCGCCGAGGAGGCGAAGGATCTGCGCCTGGACCGTGACGTCGAGCGCGGAGACCGCTTCGTCGAAGACGACGAGTTCGGGTCCGGCGATGAGCGCGCGGGCGATCGCCACCCGCTGCAGCTGCCCGCCCGAGAGCTCGCGCGGTCGCCGCTGCACATACGATCCCGGCAGTGCGACCTTCTCGAGGATCGACGCCACCCGCTGCCCGCGGTCGGCGCGGGTGCCGATGCGGAAGTTCCGCAGCGGCTCGGTGAGGATCGCCCCGATCGACTGCTTCGGATCGAGCGCGGAGTAGGGGTTCTGGTGGACGAGCTGGACCGTGCGCCGCAGTTCGCGCAGCCGCCGGCGCCGCTGTCCTCCCTCGCCGAGGCGGGCCGCATCGATCTCGCCGATCCGCACCGACCCGGCCTGCGGGGTGAGGAATCCGGCGAGTGCCTTGCCCGTCGTCGTCTTCCCCGACCCGGATTCGCCGACGATGCCGTGCGTCGTCCCGCGGGCGACGGTGAGGGCGACGTCCTCGACGCCGATGACCGGTGCGGGCTCGGCGGCAGTGGTTCCGGCGGCAGGGTCGTCGGTGCGCGCGTAGACCTGCGTGAGGCCCTCGACCGAGACGAACCCGGCAGCCGCCTCGGCGCCCTGACCTGCCGCCTCGGCGCTCGCATCTGTCCGCACCTTCGGTTCTCTGACCTGCAGCGCAGGCGCGTCGGCGAGCAGCCTCGAGGTGTAGTCGGTGGCCGGGCGGGAGAAGATCTCCTCGGCCGGCCCCGCTTCGACGACCCTGCCCGACTGCATGACGACGACGTCGTCGGCCCGTTCCCCGGCGACCGCGAGGTCGTGGGTGATGAGGAGGACACCCATGCCGGTCTCCTGGCGCAGTTCGTCGAGGAGGTCGAGGATGCGCTTCTGCACGGTGACGTCGAGCGCCGAGGTCGGTTCGTCGGCGATGAGCAGCCGCGGCCGCAGCGCGATGCCTGCGGCGATGAGCACGCGCTGCCGCATTCCGCCGGAGAGTTCGTGCGGGTACTGGTCGGCCCGCAGTTCGGGACGGTCGATGCCGACGCGCTCGAGGAGGTCGAGGACCTCGGCGCGAGCGGTTCTGGGGTCTGCGCGCCGGTGGATGCGCAGCGCCTCGGCGACGGACCGGCCCACGGTCTGCAGCGGGTTGAGGGAGCTGCCGGGATCCTGGGGGACATACCCGATCTGGGCTCCCCGCACATCGCGCCAGGCACGGGGTGACAGGGAGTCGAGTGCCACCTCGCCGAGGTGGATGCTCCCGGCCGTGACCCGCGCGGATTCGGGGAGGAGACCGAGGACGGCGTTCGCCGTCGTCGACTTGCCCGACCCGGATTCGCCGACGACCGCGGTCACGTGTCCGGGGCGGACGGTAAGGTCGAGCTCATCGACCGCAGGGTCACCGGTCCCGCCGCGGTGGGAGTAGTCGACGGTGAGTCCGCGCACGGACAGCAGAGACGCGGTCGGGGGAGCGAGGAGGTCGGTCATGATGTCGCCTTTCGCAGGGTGTTGCCGATCTGGTGAGTGGCGAGCACGATCGCCATGACGACGAGGCCGGGCAGGACCGTCAGCCACCACGCGGTGGCGACGAAGTTGCGGCCTTCAGCGATGATGAGGCCCCATTCCGGAGTCGGCGGCGGCGTGCCGTAGCCGAGGAATCCGAGCGTGGAGATCTGAAGGATCGCCGACCCGATCTGGAGGACGGCGAGGGTGAGCACCGGCGAGATCGAGTTCGGGAGGATGTGCCGGACGAGCACGGACCAGTAGGTGCCACCGGACCCGTACGCGGCGGCGACGAAGTCGCTCGTATCGATCCGCACGGCCTCGGACCGGGCGAGCCGGGCGAACTGCGCGATTGCGGTGACGCCGACCGCGATCGCCGCGTTGATCGTGCCGAAGCCGAGGACGATGACGATCGAGAGGCTGAGCAGGATCGCGGGGATCGAGAGGAGGACGTCGACGGCGCGCATGAGGACGTCGTCGACCCAGCCGCGGCGGGTGCCCGCGATGAGTCCGATGCTTGTGCCGACGATGAGGCCGACTCCGACCGCGACGAGCGCGGCGAGCAGGGACTGGGAGGCGCCGTAGACGACGCGGGTGAAGACGTCGCGTCCCGTCTGGTCGGTGCCGAACCAGTGCTCGAGGCTCGGGGCGAGCAGTGCCGGCGTCGTCCCGCCGTCGTTGGGGTCGTACTGCGTGAACAGGCCGGGCAGGAGAGCCCAGAGGACCGCGATGAGGAGGACGAGGCCGGAGATGACGGTGGCCGGACCGATGAGCGCACCGGCACTTGAGCGCAGTCGCCCGGAGCCAGGGCGGGTCCGTCGGGAGTTCGGGCGCACGCGTCCGGTGCCCTGCGCTGTGCGCGTGAGGCTGGAGATGAAGCTCATGGGGTCCTCTTTCCGTTCAGGGCTCGGCCCGGCTCGGCCGCGTCCTGGGCAGAGGTGCCGGGTCCGCGGGCGGGAGAGGGCTCACCCCAGTTGAGGGCGACGCCGACGCTGGACGCGCTCGCCGCCAGCGCCTCCTTCGTCGTGGGGTCGGTGGCGGTGACTGCGCTGCGTGCGGTGCTCGAACGAGCGCCGCCTCGACCGCTTCCGCGTCCTGCCCTCGCCGAGGCGGTTCCCGGCTTCCCGCGCAGACGGACGTCGATGACGGGGTAGAGGAGGTCGACGGCGAGGTTGATGACGACGTAGCCGAGCGTGGCGAGAACGACGACGGCGAGCAGGATCGGGTTGTCCCGGTTCGTCACGGCCTGCGCGGTGATCTGGCCGATGCCGTTGCGGCCGAACACGGTCTCGGTGACGACGGCCCCGGCGACGAGCTCGCCGAAGACGAGTCCGACGATCGTCAGGCCCGGCAGCAGGGCGTTGCGGGCGACGGTGTGGATGAGGATCCACCGCTCGGACGCGCCCTTGGCGGCGGTGACCTTGACGAAGCCCGCGGCTTTGACCTCGGTGATCGAGCGGATGAGGACCTGCGCGATCGGGGCCGAGAGCGGGACGGCCACGGTGAGCGTGGGGAGGACGAGCGCCTCGGCGGGGGTGGGGGAGACGACGGAGACGATGCCGAGCTGGAAGGAGAAGACCTGGATGAGGAGGATCCCCAGCCAGAACACGGGGATGGAGATGAAGAGGCTCGGCACGGAGTCGAGGACCCTGCGCACCCACGCCTGCGGGCCGGTCGCCGGACCGTAGGTCGCGAAGACGGCGATGAGAACGGCGAGGACGACCGCGGTGAGGAAGCCGGAGACGGCCAGGGCGATCGTCGACGGCAGGGCCGCGGCGACGATCGTCGAGACCGCGGCCCCCGTCTGGACGGAGAAGCCGAAGTCGCCGGTGAGGAATCCTCCGAGCGTGATGAGATACCGGGCGAGCAGCGGCTCGTCGGCCCCGGTCTCGGCACGGATCGCCGCGACCTGGTCGGCGGAGAGGCCGAGCGCGGGATCGGCGAAGCGTGCCGTGACGCCGTCGCCGGGGATGACCGAGAGGAGGATGAAGGCCGCGGTGAAGGCGAGGAGGAGGACGAGCACGGCTTGGCCGAGTCGGAGGAGGACATAGCGGAGGTCGATCATCATCAGCTCGCAATCCAGGTGCTGTAGAAGTCGGGACGGCCAACGGGTTCGGTGGTGAAGCCGTGGACGCGGCGACGGAACGCGAAGACCTGGGGCTCCTCGAAGAACGGGAGGACATAGGCCTGGTCGACGAGGTAGTCCTGAACCGCCTCGGCGGCGGCCTGGCGCTTCGTCGTCTCCGGTTCGGAGGCGAGCTTCTCGAGGAGGCGGTCGATCTCGGGGTCGACGGTGTCGTCGCGCGTGTCGTCTCGGCCGGGGGCGTTGAGGAAGACGTCGCGGTTGACCGAGGAGTAGTTCGACCGGAGGTTGTCGTAGTCGGCGCGGGCGACCATCGAGTGGTAGATCTGGATGCGATCGAGTTCGAGGGCGTCGAGCGTCTGCTTCGCCTGGTCGCCGGGGTTGATCGACAGGCGCACACCGACGCGGCGCAGCTGCTGCTGGATGAGCGTCTGGACCTCGTTCGACCGCGGTTGGGGCAGGGCCGTGTTCACGGTCAGCGCGAGCACCTGCCCGTCCATGACCCGGTACCCGTTCTCGCCGAGGACCCATCCGGCCTCATCAAGGAGGCGGGCCGCCTCGGCGGGGTCGTAGGTCCACGACCCCGACTGATCCTTGTAGCCCATCGCGCCCTTGGCGAGGAGGCCGGTGGCCAGCGGGTAGTTCGGGGTGAAGAGCTTGTCGACGATCTCCTGCCGGTCGATCGCCGCGATGAGCGCCTGCCGCACGCGGATGTCGGAGAGGAGGTCCGTGCGGAAGCGGAAGTTGATGCTGTTGTTGATCCCGTTCGTCGCCTTCGCATAGAGGCGCAGCCCCTGCTCCTCGACGCGGGTCTCGTCCGGGGCCTGGACGTCGCGGACCCCGTCCGCCTGACCGGAGAGGACGGCGCCGATGCGCACCGAGTACTCGTTGTTGACCAGGTAGTCGATGCCGTCGAGGTAGGGCCTGCCCTGGTGCTTGAGGTGCGGCGGTGCCCAGTCGTAGTCCTCGCGGGCGCGGACGGAGAGCTTTGTGCCGATCGTCTCCGCGGTGATGCGGAAGGGGCCGGCGGTGTGGATCTTCGTCGCCTCGCCGGGTCCGAAGCCCTCGGCGTCGAGGTCGAGGGTGGAATCGGCGAGGAGGCCCGCGTTCATCGTCGACGTCGCCTGCGCGAAGCCCGGGGACGGGGCGCTGAAGTGGAAGCGGACGCGGCGGTCGTCGAGGACTTCGCTGCGCTCGTAGTTCGAGATCTGCTCGGACACGGGCAGGGTCCGGGCTTCGTCGCCGCGGCCGAAGAGGTCGAAGTTCTTCGCGACGTTCGCCGGTGTCAGCGGCGACCCGTCGGAGTAGGTGACGCCGTCGCGCAGGGTGAACGTGTACTGCGTGGCGTCGGCATTGACCTCGGGCAACTCGGTGGCCAGCCACGGATGGAGCTCGAGGGTCGTCGGGTCCTGCCAGAGCAGGCGGGCGGAGATGTTGTTCATGATCCCGCCGTTGGGGTAGAAGCCCACCGACGGCGGGTAGAGCAGCGTCCATGTCTGCGGCTCGAAGTACGTGAGCACCCCACCGGTCACCGGCGCTCCGTCGGTGAGCGGGTCGGTGTCCGTGGGCGTGCACGCGCTCAGCGTGATGAAGGTGCCGAGTCCGAGGCCGACGCCGAGGATGCTGCGGCGGGTCCGCATCGCCCTCGCCGAGGCGGGGGAGCGGGTCTCCGTCGGGGTGGGGACGGTCATGGGGTGAAGTCCTTAGAGCGGGTGGGAACGCGGAGGATCCCGACAGCGGTGGAGCGACGGTGCAGAGTCGAGCCGATTCGGATCGGAGCTGTTTAGCTCAACAATCGATGGGCGGCATCAATTCCGGGGTGGCGCACGTCGATGTCCGACATGTGGCGCGCTGTGGGGTCATCTGCATGGAATGAGTCAACCGCACCGGGATATGTGGCGTCAATTCGTGCCTTAATATTGAGACATGCTGCTGCCGCGCACCTTCGATCACGTCGTCATCGCTGTCCCCGATCTCGCTCGATCTGTTGAGCAATGTGAGTCTGTCCTGGGGGTTCGTCCAGTTGAGGGTGGGTCTCATCCCGGCGCCGGGACCGCCAACGCCCTCCTCGGCCTCGAGGTGGCGGGATCTCCGCTCATCCGCGGCTATCTCGAGATCCTCGGCCCCGACCCCGAGCAGGATCCGGCCCTGGCCGAGACCAGGCTCGCCGGGGTCACCGAACCCATCGTCCAGCGGTGGGCGGTCCACCCGGATGACTTCGACGGCCTCGTCGCGGCTGCTGCGGTCTCGAACGATCCGCCCGTCGACCTCGGCGGGGTCTATGACATGAGCCGGCGGACCCCAGAAGGTGAGGTCCTCGACTGGCGGCTGACGCGGCGGACTCCGCTCGCGCTCGGGGGAGTCCAGCCCTTCCTTATCGATTGGAAGGGCTCACCGCACCCGGCCGAGCAGGACCTGCCGCGGGTCACGCTCGACCAGTTCTGGGCGACGAGCCCCGACCCCGGAGCCGTCCGCGCCGTCCTCGCGACCCTCGATGCGAGGATCGAGGTCGAGGAGGGTGAGGTCGACGCTCTCTATGTGCGGCTCGAGGGGCCGGGTGGACAATGGATCCTGTGATCCCTGCTCATCTTGACCACCTCGTCGTCACCGTTCCCGACCTCGCTGCCGGGGTCGACGACTTCGCGCGGGCGACCGGAGTGAGGCCGGTGCCCGGGGTTCGGGACGGCGAATTTCCTCGTCGGACTCGCCCCGGCCGGATTGCAGGCGGGAGCGCGCACGTACCTCGAGATCCTCGGCCCCGATCCTGGGCAGGAGCGCCCTGCCGACGGGACCCTGCCGCTCGATGCGCATCTGGCGACAGCCCCGACCCTGCAGACATGGGCGATCCACCCGCCGGAGTTCCCGGACAGGGTTGCGGCGGCGAACTCCGCGGGCGTCGACATCGGCGAGGTGAGGGACATGTCGCGTGAGACCGCGGACGGCGAGCTGCTCGAGTGGCGACTGACCTCCCGGGCGCCCCTGCCGGCGGAGGGGACGCAGCCGTTCCTCATCGACTGGGGAGAGTCGGCGCACCCCGCCGAGGCGGGACTGCCGACCGTCGAGCTGCTGTCCCTGCAGATCGTGTCGCCCGATGTGGGAGCCACACGGCAGGCGCTCGAGGTGCTCGGGGCCGGTGACGCCGAGGTGATCCCCGGTGATGAGTACCGCGTGCGGGCGGTGCTGCGCGGGCCGGGCGGTCGGCTCGAGTTCTGAGGGCAACTCCCCGTTAGACTCGCCCTGTGACCCATCCCCGTTCGCGCGCCGTCCGCGCCGCCTCGGCGCTCGCCGTCCTCACGCTCCTCGCCGGTATCGGCGCGTGCGCGCCGGCTGCTGAGCCGACAGAGACGCGGCGGACGCCGCAGGTGGTCGAGACGATCGCCGCCCCCTCGGTGACCGAGCCGGCCGAGCCGACCACGGGTCCGACCACCAGGTCGACGCAGGAGGCGGTGAGCGAGGACGACATCGAGATGGAGGGCAGCGGAGAGTGGAAGCGGCCCGCCGAGGAGGTCGGTCCCAATCGCGACGGCGGCCGGACCTTCCAGGTCGCGCTGCGGGTCGAGGACAACCTGCCGATCGACGTCGACGAGGCGGCCGGCTTCATCATCGACACGCTCCAGGACGAGCGGGGCTGGCAGGACATCGACGATGTCTCGATCGAGCTCGTCGACAAGGGACAGGATGCGATGATCAGCATCGCGAGCCCGAACACCGTCGACGAGATGTGCCTGCCGCTGCGCACCCTCGGCAAGCTCTCGTGCCGCAACGGGCCCAATGTCATCCTCAATGCGAAGCGCTGGGTGAGTGCGACCGAGGAGTTCGACGATCTCACTCAGTACCGGCAGTACCTCATCAACCACGAGGTCGGCCACGCCCTCGGCCACGGACACGAATCGTGCCCGGGCACGGGAAAGACCGCCCCGCTCATGCAGCAGCAGACGAAGGGACTCCAAGGCTGCAAGCCCAATGGCTGGCCGTCTGAAGGTTAGGGGCACAGAGGGTTAAGGGGCACAGGCTCCCCTCAGCCCTCAGCCCTCAGCGCCCGAATCTGCGTCCCTGAACCTCCGGGTCGCGACATCCTGCTGGGCCAGCCGGCGCAGGGCGAGCAGCACGGGTTCGAGGAGCAGAGTGCCGAGCACGGCCTGACGGACGGCCCCGTCGATCTCATCGGTGGGCACGGTCGCCACCTCCGCCTCGGCGAGGTCATGGATCGTACGACCGTATCGAGCGAGCCCGCCGTCGAGGACCTCGACGCCGCCGGCCTCGACGGCGCGCAGCGCGCTCGCAAGCTGGCGGACCTCGACGCTCTCCGGATCCACCGACCATCCGAGTTCGGCGATGAGCGCAAGGGCAGGGCCGTCGTCGGGGGCATCGGCGGGCTCCTGCGCGGTCGCCTCCTGTGCGGCGCCGAGGACGCCGATGAACGTGTCCGGCGGATCGTCGATGACTCCGAGCACGCGCTTCGCCTTCTCGATCGAGAGCCGTGCCGGGCCGAGAAGCGCGCGGATGAGCTCGAGGCGGTTGACGTGCGCCTCGGTGTAGACCGCCTGCGTCGCCGAGGTCCGCTCGCCGGCGGGCAGCAGACCTTCACGCAGGTAGTACTTGATCGTCGCCACCGGCACGTCGCTGCGGCGCGAGAGCTCGGAGATGCGCATGCGGACCTCGTTTCGTTCATCGGAGACGAATGTCGACCGACCCTTGACATTGGAGAGTCAAGGTATCCAATATTGGAGAGTGCAGATATCCATTATGGCAGGGGCGAGCGATGGCGACGACAGCGAACACACCAGAGGCGACTGATCCACCGACCGGCGCAGGCGCGCCGACGAGTTCGCGGCGAGCGGTCCCCGGGCCGGAGAAGCTCACCCACGACTACGACGGCGAGCTCGTCGTCTTCATCATCGGCATGCGGATCCGCCGATGGTGGCGCTTCGACCAGTGGATACCGGTCTTCGCGGCCATGCCGCGGATGCTCGCCGAGCTCTCCGCGGACCCGGACTCGGGAATGCGCGGCTACCGGCTCGTGTTCGATCTCCGTGGACCCTGGCTCGTCCAGTACTGGGATTCGCTCGAGAAGATCTACAGCTACGCCGCCGCCCCCGAATCCGAGCACCGTCCGGCCTGGACGGCGTTCAACAAGCGGGCCCGCTCGGCGCCGAACGCCGTCGGCGTCTGGCACGAGACGTTCCCCGTCGCCGGAGCCGAGTCGATGTACGTCGGCACGCCGCCGTTGGGACTCGCGAAGGCCGTCGGCACCCGTCCGGTCGGTCCGCGCAGCGTCCGCGCCCGTGACCGGCAGGCGCGTCGCGACCGGTGAGGGACCCGCGCCGCAGCGGCCGCGGAGACCTCGCTCACGCTCGGATTCGGGCGGGGAATAACCCCGAAGTGATTCTCGTTGATTGGGTCAAAGGACTTAACTGAGTCACCCTGACTCAACTTTCAAGAGGAGGTCACTTTGGCTAACTTCTTCGGACCTTCCAGCGGCGGCGAGGGCTCGTTCGACGAGTTCCTCGCCCGCTACCTGCAGGGTCAGAACACCCCACGTCAGGGCCGTTCCGTCGACATCAACCGGCTGCTGTCCAAGCGCACCCGGGAGGTCGTCGACGGTGCCGCCGCCCTGTCCCGCGGTCGCGGCCAGGAAGAGGTCGACGCGCTGCACCTGCTGCGCGTCATGGTCGAATCCGAGCACGGCTCGGCGTCGCTGCGTCAGATGGGCGCCGACCCCGAGGCGATCGTGACCGCGATCGACGAACGACTGCCCGAGGCAGCCGAATCACGCACCGGCGACGGTGCGCCCACGCTCACGGGCGCTGCTCAGAAGGCGCTGCTCGACGCCTACCAGGTGGCCCGGGCGTTCGGATCGACCTACATCGACCCCGAGCACGTGTTCTTCGCCTTCGTCCTCAATCAGGAGATGCCCGCCGGGCGGATCCTCGCACAGGCCGGGGTCACCCAGGCCACGCTGCAGGCCGGTGCTCAGGCCGCCGAGGCGAAGCAGAATGCGAACGCCTCCGGTGAGACCAATGGGGAGGAGTCGATGCTCGAGAAGTTCGGCACCGACCTCACCGCGCTCGCCGCTGAGGGTCGGCTCGACCCGGTCATCGGCCGCGGCGACGAGATCGAGGAGACCATCGAGATCCTCGCTCGCCGAACGAAGAACAACCCCGTTCTCATCGGCGAAGCCGGTGTCGGCAAGACCGCGATCGCCGAAGGCCTCGCCCAGGCGATCGAGTCCGGCGAGATTCCCGCGCAGCTGCAGGGCAAGCGCGTCATCGCCCTCGACATGCCCGGCATGCTCGCCGGTACCCGCTACCGCGGTGACTTCGAGGAACGACTGACCAACACGCTCGACGAGATCGCCGCCGACGGCGACACGATCGTCTTCGTCGACGAGCTCCACACGCTCGTCGGCGCCGGCGGCAACGGCGAATCGAACTCGATGGACGCCGGCAACATCCTCAAGCCGCGGCTCGCCCGCGGAGATCTCCACCTCCTCGGCGCGACGACGCTGCGGGAGTTCCGGACCATCGAGAAGGACTCGGCACTCGCCCGCCGGTTCCAGCCGGTCATGGTCGGGGAGCCGAGCATCGAGGACGCCGTGACGATCCTCGACGGCCTCTCCGGTCGCTACGCCGACCACCACGGCGTCACCTACGACGCCGAGGCGATCCGGGCAGCGGTCGAACTCTCGCACCGCTACATCACCGACCGGTACCTGCCGGACAAGGCGATCGACCTCATCGATCAGGCCGGAGCGCGGCTCTCGCTCAAGCGCGGACCCGTCGTCGACACCTCGGCGCTGCGGGCACGCCTCGGCGAGCTCGAAGCGGAGAAGAACTCCGCGATAGCCGCCGAGCACTACGAGCGGGCCGGGGAGATCCGTGACGAGATCTCCGCCCTGACGGATCAGCTCGAAGCCGTCCTCGGCTCAGCGGCCGCCTCGGCGAAAGAGGGCGGCGACCGCGTCGTCGATGCCGAGCAGATCGCTGCCGTCGTGTCCCGGGCGACCGGGATCCCCGCGTCGTCCATGACGCAGGAGACGAAGATCCGCCTCGCCGGGCTCGAGGACATGCTCCACGAGCGCGTCGTCGGTCAGGACGACGCCGTGACCGCGGTGTCGAAGGCCATCCGCCGGTCGCAGACCGGCATGGGCGACCCGCAGCGGCCGATCGGCAGCTTCCTCTTCCTCGGCCCGACGGGCGTGGGCAAGACGGAGCTGGCGAAGGCCCTCGCTGCGACCCTGTTCGATGACGAGGCGGCGATGATCCGCTTCGACATGAGCGAGTTCGGGGAACGGCACACCGTGTCGCGTCTCGTCGGTGCTCCTCCCGGCTACGTCGGCTACGACGAGGCCGGACAGCTCACCGAGCAGGTGCGCAGGCGCCCGTATTCGGTCATCCTCCTCGACGAGGTCGAGAAGGCGCACCCGGATGCGTTCAACCTGCTCCTCCAGGTCCTCGACGACGGTCGGCTCACCGACGGTCAGGGTCGGACGGTCGACTTCCGCAACACCGTCATCATCATGACCTCGAACCTCGGGTCCGAGTTCATCGGCCAGAGCACCCCGCTGGGCTTCACCTCGGCGGATGCGACGGTCACGGACAAGGACCTGCGGGCGAAGGTCAAGGGCCGGCTCAAGGAGGTCATGCGTCCCGAGTTCCTCAACCGGATCGACGAGACCGTGATGTTCTCCCGGCTCGACCGCACGCAGCTGCGGGAGATCGTCCGCCTCCAGCTCGAACTCGCGATCGAGCGGCTCTCCCGTCAGGGGATCGCCCTCGAGATCACCGAGGAGGCCGTGGACTTCCTCGCCGAGGCGGGCTACGAGCCCGAGTTCGGCGCCCGTCCGCTGCGCCGGGTGATCCAGCGCGAGCTCGACGACCGGATCGCCGACATCCTCGTGACCGAGGCCGTCGCCGAGGGCGGCACCGTCGAGGTCTCCGTCTCCGACGGTGAGCTCGTCGTCGCCCCGCGAGAGGAGCGCGCGCCGCTCGCTGCGTGAGGCAGGGGGCGTGAGGCCGAGCGCGCGGTCAGGCGTGTGAGGCTGGCTGCGCGAGGCCAGGCGTTTGAGGTCGGCCGCGTGAGGCCAGGCGTGTGAGGCTGGCTGCGCGAGGCCAAGCGTGTGAGGTCGGCCGCGTGAGGTTGGCTGCGCGAGGTCAGGCGTGTGAGGTCGGCCATGCGAGCGCCTGACCAGCGACGTTCCTCGAGCATCGTGTGTGACTGCACGGCCAGTGCCCGGGTGGGAAGCGTATTCCCACCCGGGCACTGTGCTGTCTGGGCGCCGAGAGCTGTCTGGGCACCGAGTGCTGTCTCGGCGGAGCGCACTCTGGGAGCGATCGCGGCGAGTACGTCACCGACGCGGTGAACCGACACGAACGCGGTGAACCGACACGACGCAGATTACCGACGCGGTGGTCCGACATATACGCGGTCTGCTAACCGCGTATATGTCGGACCACCGCGTCGGTGTTGTGCGCCCGCACCCCGCCGAGCCCGCACCCCGCCGACTCAGGCGAGCGGAACCGTGATCTCCTTCATCCAGGCCTTGCGCTTGAAGTCACGCGCGCGGACCGTCACGGAGTCGTCCGAGACCTCGACCTGGAGTCCTTGGTTGAACCCGCCGGGCACGCTCTTCTCGCCGCCGGTCCCGTTGTCGGTGTAGCCGGTCTCGATCGCGCCGGTGTTGAAGACGTTGAAGCCGGAGAGGTTGCCCGAGGAGGGCACGACGCGTCGCGTGTACCAGTCGGAGAGCTCGAGGTCCCAGTGCGTGTGTCCGGAGAAGAGGAAGACGTTCTTGTACGGCCCAAGTAGGTCGAGGAGACGATCGGACTGCAGGTAGTTCGAGAGGTAGAGCTTGTTCCTCGTCCCGGAGACCGTGTTCGGCAGCGGGTGGTGGGTGATGATCATGATCGGCTTGTTCCGCCGGTTCCAGTAGTCGAGGCGATCCTCGAGCCACGAGAACTGCTTGTCGCTCATCCAGACCTCGTCCCAGAGCTTCTCGTCGTGGTACCGCATGTAGCGCTCGGTGCCGATCGCGAGCACAGGGATGCCGCAGAAGCTGAACTCCTCGTAGATCGAGTTGCGGCCGGCGAAGTTGTAGAACGACTTGAACAGCGAGTCCTCGACGACGTCGTTGGGCCACGTGTCCTGGGACAGCGTGTTCGGGTCCTTGTACTTGGGAACGTAGAACTCGTGGTTGCCGATCGCCCACGCCACCGTGCCGGGGGACGTGTGCTTGTCCATGCGCTTGCGCACGTTCGCGTACTCGAAGTCGTATCCGCGAGGGGTGATGTCGCCGGCGATCGCGAGGCCGGAGCTGCCCGGGTTGATCTTGGCCATGTCGTCGAGTGCGACGCCGAAGTCCCCGAGGTCGCCCTGGATGTCGGAGATGACGTTGAAGGTCGTCACCTGGCCCTTGTCGCGGCCCCGGCCGCGGCCCCTTCCCTTGTCGTTGCCTCCCGGTTTCGCCGAGGCGGGTGCTGCCAAGCCGAGCGATGCGCCGAGGGCGCCGACGCCGGCGGTGGTGATGAGTGTGCGTCTGTTGACCATGGCGTCACGATAGGGGCGCCACACAGAGGCGAAGTGTCCGCTCGGTTGACCGGACCTGAACCGGGGAGTTCAATTCGAGTTCATGTCCGTCACCTCAGGACCAACTACAGTTCACGTGGCGCGCCGGTGTGATCGACCCCGAGGGCGCGGTTGATGACCAATCGTTCGCCGAGCGTCCACGCCGTCGTCGTCAGGAGGTAGAGGGTCGCGGCGAGCGGCACGAAGGCGGCGATGACCGCGGTGATGAACGGCATGAAGCTGAGCATCCTCGTCATCTGCGTGAGATCGGGCATCGTTCCCTGACCGGGTCCTGAGCCCGCCGAGGCGGCCCTCCCTGAGGCTGTCGCCGCCGTCTCGGGGATGGGTGGGGTGAGCAGGTGCCGGGAGAGGCCGGCGATGACGGCGATGAGGATGATGAGGACCGCGAACAGCGTTCCCGAGACCCACGTCAGCGACCCCGAGCCGATGAGCCCGACGAGGCTTGAGCTCAGCGGGATCCCGAAGAGCGTGTGGCCGAGCAGCTCGTTGGCCTGTCCGCCGATCGTCGCCTGGACGAAGAGGCCGTAGACGGCCATGAGGACGGGCGTCTGTGCGAGCACCGGCAGGCACCCGGCGAACGGGGAGGCGTTCTCCTCCCGGTAGAGCGCCATGAGCTTCTCCTGGAGCACCTGCTGGTTGTTCCGGTGCTTGGTCTGGAGCTCGGCGATCTTCGGGGCCAGACGCCGGCGGGTGATGCCGGCCCTGACCTGGGAGAGCCCGACGGGGATGAGGAGGCAGCGGACGGCGATCGTGAGCACGATGATCGCCAGTGCGGCACCGTTTGCGCCGGCGAGCGGTGCGAGCAGGTCGCTCAGGGTGGTGACGAGCCAATAGGCACCGCCGAGGAGGAGGCGGATGGGCAGGAAGTCGTAGATGTTCATGGTGAGGTCCTTCGCGAGGTGGTGGGGTGGAGGAAATCACCTGAACGACGGGGCAGTGGCCTCGAGGGAGGCGAGCCCCGACCCGGCTGCGGTCGTGGACCGGAGATCCTCGAGAGAGTTCTGCAGGGCGGGACGGGTGCGTCCGCGGAGCCGGCCCAGGCAGAGAAGCGTTGCCGGAGGCAGAGACGCGGTCGGCCAGCAGTCGGTCAGCGACGGAGCGACATGTCCGCACGGGCCGAGCCGAGAGAGCCAGTCAGCCCGTTCGCCGGTCTCGCCGCTGCTGATCGCACACGAGCGAGCGGCTCCGATGCGAAGTCAGCGACCGGCGGCGCGATCAGCGGCCGGCGGCATGTCTGCGTGAGCACTCTCCGGCAGGGTCGTCGTTCAGGCGTGAGCGCGAAGGACGAACGAGGGGGCTCTGGCCAAAGACGTGCCGGGAGTGCCCGGGGCCTCCGGGAGGAGGACGTCACGGACGAGGCCGGGTTCGCGGCGTCGCCACGGACCGTGCGGGGCCAGGGAGAGGACCCGGACGAGGGCGCTGCTCACCCAGGCTCCGGCGGGGGAGAGGAGAGCGGCGCCGAGGAGGACGAGGACGAGAAGATGCGCCGGGGACTGCGGAAGGACCGCGTCGAGATCGGCGCTGAGCACGACGACGATGAGCTGGATCGCCATCCACAGACTCAGCATCGCACCCGCCTCTCACTCATCGTTGGGCTTCGATGCTATCACCGGGACCTGACGGAACCGCTCAGCTCAGACTCCGCCATCGTCGCCTCACGCGCCCTCCGCAGTCTCCAGCGCTGTCCCCTCACGACAGCGCCGTCTGCTCACAGCAGTTCCCCGCCGCTCACGGCAGAAACGCATTCCGCCAGGGTCCGCCCGGTGCCACGGTGGGCACATGTCCACACACACTGCTCCGCCGGCCTGGACCGATGACGAGAGCCCCACCGCGACCACCGTCCCCGAATCCCACCGGATGCTCTACGCGTACCGCTCCGTCGTCTTCAACGGCGAACTCCGCGACGACAACGGCATGGAGATCGTCTCCCGCCTCACCCTGCTCTCCGCCGAGGACCCCGACGCCGACATCTTCCTCTGGATCAACTCCCCGGGCGGTTCGGTGCCGATGATGCACGCGATCGCCGACGTCATCGCGACCCTGCCCAACGATGTCGTCACGGTCGCGTTCGGGTGGGCCGCCTCGGCGGGGCAGTTCGTCCTCACCCTCGGCACCCCCGGGAAACGGCTCGCCCTGCCCCACGCCCGCATCCTCCTCCACCAGGGATCGTCGGGGATCGGGGGTGCGGCCGCCGACATCGAGCTCCAGGGCAGCGACCTCCGCGCGGTCCGCGACTCCGTCCTCTCAAGGATCGCCGAGGCGACGGGGCAGGACTTCGACCGGATCTTCGCCGATTCGCTGCGTGACCGGTGGTTCTCCGCCGAGGCGGCCCTCCGATACGGACTCATCGACCGGATCGTCGACTCCCCGGCCGACCTGTTCGCCCCGATGGGACCCGGGCGACCGCTCGGGCTGAGCCAGGCAGGGGTCCGGTCATGAGCCAGTACACGATTCCCCACGTCATCGACCGATCGGGCGGGAGTGAGAAGATCGTCGACGTCTACTCGCACCTGCTCGGCAATCGGATCATCTACCTCGGCGTCCCGATCGACGACGGGGTCGCGAACACGGTCATCGCCCAGCTCCTCCACCTCGATTCCTCGAGCCACGAGCTGCCGATCCATATGTACATCAACTCCCCGGGCGGCTCGCTCACCGCAATGACCGCCGTCTACGATGCGATGCGCCACGTCGGATCGCCTGTGGCCACGACGTGCGTGGGGCAGGCCGTCGCGGATGCCGCGGTGCTGCTCGCCGGGGGAGCGGCCAGGCAGCGGTCGATGCTCGCCCATGCGCGGGTCGTGCTGCGCCAACCCCACGCCGAGGGGGCGCGGGGGACGATTCCCGACCTCATCGTCGCCGCCGACGAGATCGTCAGGCAGCGCCGTGAGGTCGAAGCGATGCTCGCTGCTGACACCGGGCGCAGCCCTGAGCAGATCCACGCCGACCTCGACCGGGATCTCGTCCTCGACGCCGAGGCGGCGAAGGCGTTCGGCCTCGTCGATCAGATCGTCTGACGACGGCGCTCGCCCGGACCGCTCGACGACGGGCGTGCGCGACGCTCAGGCGGCGAGGGCGAGCATCGCCTGGCCGGTCGGGCTGAAGTCCGCCGTCCGCGCGGGGCCGCGGAGGTGTGGGCCCGGCGCCGACGCGAGGGCGCCCAGGTTCGCGAGGTGCAGAGACCCTTGTTCGGCGTCGGCGGCGGCGAGGACGAGGACCTGGGGCAGGGCGAGACCGAGGACGTCGGCGATCGCCTCGATGACCTCCGACGACGGGTCCTTGAGGCCGCGTTCGATCTCCGAGAGGTATTGGGTCGAGACTCCGGAGAGGCGGGACACCTCGGCGAGGGTGAGGCCGAGTTCGGTCCGACGCACACGGACGACGCGGCCCAGGGCCTGACGCCACAGCCGCGGTGGGGGCGGGGATGCTCTCATGCTGTGAGCCTAGAGCGGGCGGGCACGGGGAGCGAGCCTTTCCGCTGTGAGCAGAGGCGAGATTTCAAAACTTCTGAAAAGTTAAGTTAGGCTGTCCTTGTCAAAGTTCCGGCCGGGTTCCGGCCACCCCCGACGAAAGGGCAGGGATGTCGCTCAACTTCGTGCGTCGCACCATCGCCGCAGGCACGATCATCGCGCTCGCACTCACCGCGAGCGCCTGCAGCCCGGATACGCCGGCCGAGGAGTCCTCGGGCTCCGGCGACTTCACCCCGGTGACGATCGAGCACGCCCTCGGCGAGGCGGTCATTCAATCGGAGCCCGAACGCGTCGTCACCCTCGGCCAGGGGTCGACGGAGACGGCGATCGCCCTGGGCAAGACCCCCGTCGGGATGGAGGAGTACGCATGGGGCAGTGACGACACGGGCTACATGCCGTGGATCTACGAGGCGGTCCAGGAACGTGGCGACGAGCTGCCCGAGCAGTTCCAGGGCGATACCGAACTCGACGTCGAGAAGATCGCCGAACTCGCTCCCGACGTCATCCTCGCGCCGTGGTCGGGCATCACCCCCGAGCAGTACAAACAGCTCGATCAGATCGCTCCGACCGTCGCCTACCCTGAGCAGCCGTGGACGATCAAGTGGGACGAGCAGATCACGACGATCGGCAAGGCGCTCGGTCAGGAGGACGAGTCGAAGAAGCTCGTCGATGACGTGAAGAAGCAGCTCGACGACGCCAAGCGCGAGGAGTACAAGGACCTCACCTTCTCCTTCATCTACAACTCCGGACCCGGTACGCTCGGCGTCTTCTACCCGCAGGAGCAGCGCGTCGCGATGGTCTCCGCGCTCGGCCTCACGCCCGACCCGGTCATCGAGGATCTGCGCAAGGAGTACGACGCCCCGGGCACTGACTCTGCGCTCATCGGCCTCGAGAACGCCGACAAGCTGAACGACTCGGACCTCATCTTCACCTTCTACTCCGATGAGAAGAACCGGAAGGAGATCGAGTCGCAGGGCGTCTACGCGAACATTCCGGCGATCAAGGCCGGCGCCGTCGTCGCACCCGAGGACCAGCCGTTCGTCACCGGGTCCTCGATCATCAATCCGCTCACTGTGCCCTGGGCGCTGGAGCGTTACGTCCCGATGATCGACGAGGCCGTGAAGAAGCTCGACAGGTAAGACTCAGCCGTAGCGCTCGGCCATCGCCCGGGCCTTCTCACCGAGGCGGTCGCGCAGTGAGTCCGGGGCGATGACCTCGGCATCCGGTCCGAGCTGCCACAGCGCCCACTCGGCATGCTCGTAGTCCTGGAACCGCACGACGAGCTCCACCCCGCCGTCGACCGCAGCCAGAGTGCTGCGGTCGACGGCGGTCTCGTTGAGTGCCGTCGCTCCGGCCTCGTCCGTGCGCACGGTGACCGTGAGTCCCTCACCAGAGGAGCGGAACCGCTCGCTGCGCTCACGCCACAGGGCAGGCAGATCGACCGAATGCGGCCGCTCGGCCGGTTCCTCGGTGAGTTCGGCGGCGAGCATCCGGTCGAGTCGGAATGTGCGGTCCTCGCCGGCGACGAGGCCGAGGAGGTACCCACGGCCGCGGGAGGTCACCAGGCCGATCGGATCGACGGTGCGCCACCTCGGCGAGGAGCCAGGGGATGAGTAGTGCACATGCAGACGCAGGCCCCTGAGCACGCCGAGGCGGACGGCGGTGAGGACCTCAGGGGTGACGTCCTCGGTCGGCCGAGAACGGGCGAGCAGATCGGTCTCGGGTTCGACGAGGATGCGTTCGGCGACGGTGCCGACAGCAGTGCGGTGACTCTCGGGCAGGGCGTCGACGAATTTCCGCATGCCGGTGACCAGCGCCGTCGCCAGTCCGAAGAGCGCCTCGCCGCGAGGCAGTCCCGAGGCGATGAGCGCGAGGGCCTCATCGTGGGTGAGGCCGGTGAGCTCGGTGCGGAAGCCCGGCAGCAGGGAGAAACCGCCGTGGCGGCCGCGTTCGGCAAAGACGGGGACTCCGGCGAGGGAGAGCGCGTCGATGTCGCGGAGGATCGTTCGGGTCGAGACCTCGAGTTCTCTCGCGAGGGCGTCCGCGGACATGCGCCCGCGCTGCCGAAGGAGCAGCACGAGGGAGACGAGGCGGTCGGCGCGCATAATCACACTGTAGGGCAATACATGACAGGAGATGTCGTGATTGTCGGGAATCCTCATCAGTGGGCCGTCGAACGACGGCCGAGACAGCAGCGCCGGCGGATCCAGCCGGCCCGGCAGAGGAGGACGAATGGAACGCAGCGCAGTCAATCCGGTCACGTGGTCACAGGAGCTCGGCTTCAACCAGGGAGAGCTCGCCACGGGAGCCACCCGCACACTCTATATCTCCGGGCAGACGGCGATGGACGTCGACGGGCGCCCGCAGCACGACGGTGACGTCGCCGCGCAGCTGCGGCTCAGTCTCGACAATGTCGAAGCCGTCCTCGCTGAGGTGGGGATGGGCCTGACCGACCTCGTGAGGCTGAACGTCTATACGACGGGGATCGACGACCTCTTCCCTCACTACGGAGAACTGGCCGGGAGGCTCGCTGAGGCCGGCGCGGCGCCGACGACGACCATGCTCGAGGTCTCTCGACTCGCCGTGCCCGGGCAGGTCGTCGAACTCGAGGGGATCGCGGTGGGCTGAGCTCACTCCCGGTTGCTGCGCAGGCGCTCCCTGTGGCGTGACCACGCGGCGGCGAGGTCGACGTCGTCGATGAGCCACGACATGTAGTCGTGCATGTTCGTCACCCGGGCATGGGCATCCGTGCCCGGGTCGACGTGCGTGAGCGCTGCCGCGGCGAGTTCGCGCTGAGCCCGGAGGTAGGCGTACTCGCGTTCGAGGAAACCCGCCCACACGTCGGCATCCATGACGAATCCGTCCGCCCGCGAACCCGGCCGTCGGACCCGGCGGACGAAGCCTGCGTCGATGAGGCGCCTCGTCGCCGTCGACACCGTGCCCGTGCTGATGCCGAGCGTGTCTGAGAGCTCGGCGGCGCTCACCCCGCCGGAGGAGTCGAGGAGCAGGTAGCCGGCGATGCGACCTTCGAGCGCCGAAGCCCCCGACATCGCCCACAGTGTGCCGAAGCGGACGGCGAACTCGACGCGGAAGTCCCCGTCGTCGTGCGGTCGCGTCGTCATCAGCTCAGCGCGCTCATCTTCTTCCAGTCCTCCCAGTCGTAGACCCAGTCCGAGATGTCGCTGTCCTCGGTCGAGAGGTCGACCGAGGAGTCCTTGACGATGACGGGGTCGCCGTAGATCGCGGAGTCGTAGTACTCCTTCGCGCGCTTCGTCGTGAGGTTGATGCAGCCGTGGGAGACGTTCTGCGAGCCCTGCACACCCGCCGACCACGGTGCCGCATGGACGAACTCGCCGTTGTTGTGGATGCGCACGGCCCACTTCACCGGGGTCGTGTACCCCCACCGGGCCGAGGTCATCGTGTAGTCCGAGTGCTTCGACATGACGACGTGGACGCCGTTGTACGACGGTGCCTTCGCCGATCCGAGCGAGGTCGGGAAGTCCATGACCTCCTTGCCGTCGCGGGTGACGACCATGCGGTGGGTCTTCGCGCTCGCCTCGGTGATCTGCTCCCGACCGATCTCGAAGTCGAGGGTGAGGTCGTTCTCACCGACCCGCCCCTTCGCGGTGGGCACGTTCTTCAGCGGCGCGTCGACGGAGACCTTCGAATGCGCCGGCCAGTACTCCTTGGGGCGGAAGTGCAGGCGCGACTGCGGATCGTCGGGCAGCCACGCCCACGAGCCCTCGACCTCGCGCTTCTTCCCGTCCATGTCCGTGACATCGACGCTGAGACGGTGCTCGACGTCGTCGCGGTACTTCTTCTCCACGGTCGATCCGAAGCTGAGGATGATCGGGGCGGCGACTCCCACGGTCTGGTCGTCGGAGAGGACGGTGCGCACCGCCATCGGATCGCCGTCGGAGTCATCGACCGTCGCCGAGGCGGTGAAGTCGTGGTCCTTCCCGTCCGGGGTCGTCGCGGTGGCCGTGACCTCGTAGGTGCTCGAGGCGACGAGGTCGAAGTCCGAGACCCACGACGCAGACCCGTCGGGTGCGGAAACCGTCGTGTCGTCGACGGGATCCTCGGCCTCGATGACGGTGCCCGCCTCGTCGAAGAACGTTCCGGGATCGGCGCTGATGCGCGGGTAGTCGGTGTCGGTGATCGTCACGTCCTTGAGGGTGGCGCCCTCGACGCTCAGACTGATCCGCTTGCCCGCCTTGACGTCGACGGACGATCCCGACGCGACGGTCTCACCGGTCGGTGCCTGGCTGGGGTCTGCGGTCGCGCTGGGACTCCCGGGTGCCTCGGCGGCGGTCTTCTCAGCCTTCCCGGTGTCGTCGACGGCACCGACGCGGAAGGTCGGGGCGGGGGAGGCCTCGGTGGTGGCGGAGTCCTTCCGGGTGGCATCGGGATCGGAATTCGTCGGAGTGCAGGCGGCCAGCAGCGCCAGTGCTGAGACAGCGGCGACTGCTCCGGTGGATTTCAGACGTGACAAATCGGGGACCTCGTTCGCAGGACGGGAGCGGGGAGCACGCACAATGCTAGGAAAGCCACATCTCGAAACTATGACGGATGTTGTCTCGCGCTCATGGATGCGGCCGGCGGATCGGCTCTGACCTGGGGAATCAGTCGGAGAGGGAGTTGCCGAATCGTGATCTGGGCAAAGAGGACTCCCCGTGCACCCGCCAGAGCTCGCTTACCCTTGCTGCCTTCCGGCCCTGGGGGAGTTCACAAGATGACGCCGCACGGGGAGCCACCGACCAGTCTAGGCGAGAGCGACGCCGGGGGACAAAATGAGCGGGTGCGAGGTCGCTCACGGCGGCGCGGTGAGCCGGCGCTCACCCCTGCGCGGTGAGCCGGCGCTCACCCCTGCGCATCGACGACTGCGGCATCTGCCCCGCCGAGCCGCCGGGCCTTCCCACGCAGCACCTCACGCTCCCGCTCATTCGTCGCCAGCTCCGCGGCCCGTGTGAACTCCGCAACCGCCTCGGCGTCCCGGCCGAGCCTCGCGAGAAGCTCGCCGCGGACGCTGGGGACGAGGTGGAAGCGGGCGAGGGCGCGAGCGCCTCGAGGTCGGCGTAGAGAGCGGCGATGCGCACCCAGTCGGTGTCGGCGAAGCGGCGGGCCGAGGAGTGGACGCCGGCGATCTGAGCCTGCACCGTGTAGGAACCTCGCCGCTCGCGCAGCCCCAGCGCCGTTGTCAGCGAAGCCTCGCCGAGGCGGATGAGCGACCGGTCCCACCGGGACCGGTCCTGATCGGCCAGGAGCACCGGCTCGCGTGCCGGCCCGAGCCTGGCGGGGAAGCGGGCCGCGGTGAACGCCATGAGGGCGACGAGTCCGTGGACCTCGGGTTCGCAGGGGAGGAGGCCCGCGGTGATGCGGGTCAACCGCAGCGCGTCCATCGAGAGCTCCGGTCGCATCCAGTCCCGGCTCGCGGTCGCGACATGCCCTTCGGAGAAGAGGAGGTAGAGGACGGAGAGGACGGCGGAGAGTCGGGCCGGCCACTCGTCGGCGGGTGGGAGTGCGAAGGGGACATCGGCCGCGGCGAGCGCTTTCTTCGCCCGGACGATGCGCTGCTGGATCGTAGAGACCGGGACGAGGAAGGCGCGGGCGATCTCCTCGCTGGTCAGGCCCCCGACGACGCGGAGAGTGAGCGCGAGCTGAGCCTCCCGGCGCAGGACGGGATGACAGGAGATGAAGACGAGCCGGAGGACGTCGTCGTCGATGGCATCGGGATCCCAGGGCAGTGCGTCCGAACCCGAGACCTGCTCATCCTCGAGGCTGCGCCCGAGTGCTGCGATGCGCTCATCGAAGCGCTCACGCCGCCGCCACGCGTCGATCGCACGTCGCTTCGCCACGATCATCAGCCATCCGGCGGGATTCGCCGGCACCCCGGACTCCGGCCACGCTGCCAGGGCCTCGGACAGCGCCTCCTGCGCAAGATCCTCGGCGAACCCGAAATCGCCGACGTGGCGGGTGAGGGAGGCGACGATCTTCGCCCCCTCGATCCGCCACGTCGCCGCGATCACCCGGGCCACCGCCTCGGCGGGGTCCGGGGAATCAGGACCGCCTGAGGTCACGATGTCCCGCCGACCTTCCCCTCGGCGATCCATTCCTGCTCCTTCTGGATCCATTCGTTGTCCTGCGGGAAGTCCTCGGGACCGGTCACCCGACGGATCTCGATCTGGGATCCGACCCCGAGCGGAGCGCGCTTGGCCCATTCGATCGCCTCCTCCTGCGAGGGCACCTCGAGGATCCAGAAGCCGTTGAACAGCTCCCGCAGCTCGCCGTAGGGGCCGTCGGTGACGGCGGGATCGTCCTCGCCGAAGTCGACGACCGCGCCCTCGGAGGCGTCGGTGAGTCCGGCCCCATCGGCGAGGACTCCGGCGTTGACCATCTGCTCGTTGTAGGCGCCCATGGCGGCGATGATCTCGTTGAAGTCGGCCTTTTCGAACGCGTCCACGGCGGCCTGGTCGACGGTGCGCATGATGAGCATGTACTTCATGATGACTCCTGTGTCAGGGGTGTCGGAGGATCCCGGGCGGGACCCTCTCATGCACTGCGTCGAACAAGCGTATGCCGGATCGACACCTTCCCGGATCTTTTTCGCCGAGGCGGTCGGCGGCTGCTCCGTCCGTGTGGACCGGGGGTCCGCCGAGGTGGTCGGGTTCTCCCCGCCGACGACGAGGGGATCTCCCTGCTGTGACGGTGGGGAAAGCCGCCCACCTGCGGATCGAGACCACAGTGTTATGGCCTCGTGACGCGAACGCGACCGAATCGTGCTGGCCCCCTGCATAGGGTGGAGTGTCCGCTCCCCCAAACCCCCAAGGAATCATGCAGATCTTCCGCCGTGTCATCCTGCCCAGTGCGTTTCTTCTCGTCCTCGTCGTCATCGCGGCGATGCTCGCGTGGATCGCGTTCAAGCCGGCGCCGGAGGACGGGTTCGATGCCGCCTCGGCGAGCGGTCAGCCGGTCGGTTCCTCGGTCGTCGCCGAACGCGGGTCGATCGCCAACACCCTCGAGCTCAAGGGTGCGATCGCCGTCGACAGCCCGACCGCGGTCAAGGCGGGACGGGAGGGCACCGTCAACCACTTCTTCGTCGAACCCGGCGCCGAGGTGCTCGAAGGTGCAGAGCTCTTCCAGGTGAGAAGCGAGGGCGAACCGTCAGCACCGTCCGAGGACGGTGGAACCGGGGACGGTGGAACCGGCGACGGAGCTGCGGCGCCCGCGGCCCCGCCGAAGCCGAAGTACCACACGGTCGTCGCTCCCGCCGACGGCACGGTCGGCGACTTCGCCGTCGACAAGGGCGACACGGTCACCGCCGAGACCGAGGTGACGCAGCTGCTCAAGGACTCCTTCACCGCGCAGGCGTCGATTCCTGCAGTCGACCTCTACCGCGTGCCGAAGCTGCCGGAGACCGCGTCGATCACGATCACCGACGGACCCGAGCCCTTCGACTGCACGGCGCTGCGCCTCGACCAGGGGGCCGCGGTCAAGCCGGCGCCGAAGGCCGACGGCAGCGGCGGCGAGTCCGACCCGGCGGCCGAGGACCCGGGCACCGACACCTCGGCGACGGCCGGTGACGGACCCAAGCTCATCTGCGCGATCCCGGAGAAGCAGACCGTCTTCAACGGTCTCGATCTCACGATGACCGTCGAGGCGGGGGAGGCCTCCGACGTCATCGTCGTCCCCGTCACCGCGGTGCGCGGACTCACCGATACAGGCACCGTGTGGGTCATCGGCGACGACGGACAGCCCACGGAGCGGGCGATCGAGATCGGCCTCAACGACGGGGCGATGGTCGAGGTGAAGTCCGGGCTCGAGGAGGGGGAGGAGATCTCCGAGTTCGTCCCCGGCACCGAACCCCAGGACGAGGGCGACATGTCGGGTGACATGTCCGGCGAGGAGTTCGACTTCTGATGGCTGAGGTGCCACTGCTGGCCCTGCGCCACGTTGCGAGAACCGTGCCCATCGGCGAGGGGAGACTCCTGACGATCCTCGCCGACATCAACTTCACCGCGAGCTCCGGAGAGCACATCGGCATCGTCGGCCGCTCCGGCACCGGAAAGTCGACCCTGCTCAACATCCTCGGCCTCCTCGACGCCCCGACCGGCGGGGAGATGGAGTTCGAAGGGGTGCCCGTCCACTCGATTCCCCGCAACCGGGCGGCGAAGATCCGCGGACGCGACGTCGGCTTCGTCTTCCAGCAATTCAACCTCCTGCCCGGCCGATCGGCGGTCGAGAACGTCGAAGCACCGCTCATGTACGGCACCGGCAGGGAGTTCCGGAACCGGCGGCGGATCGCCTCGGAGATGCTCGATCGCCTCGGCCTCGGCGACCGTCTCGACTCGAAGCCCAACCGCCTCTCCGGCGGCGAACAGCAGCGGGTCGCGATCGCCCGAGCACTCGTGCGTTCACCGAAGATCGTCCTCGCCGACGAACCCACCGGCGCTCTCGACGTCGAGACCGGACAGCACGTCATGGCCCTCCTCGACGGGATCACCCGGGAGTCAGGAGCCGCTCTCGTGACGATCACCCACGACCTCAGCATCGCGAACATGGCCACCAGGCGGTACTCGCTCCACCGCGGGGCGCTGCATCCAATCACCGCGGGGGCGACCGCGGAGTCGCTGGTGGGAGGTTCACGATGATCTCAGCATTCGCCGCCTCGATCGTCGAGGCGTGGCAGGAGCTGCGCGTCCACAAGGTCCGGGTGCTCATGTCCCTCATCGGCGTCGGCGTCGCCGTCTGCGGCCTCACCCTCGTCGTCGGCTTCGGCGACATGATGCAGAAGGGCCTCGCCGACGACTTCGAGAAGCAGAGCGGTCGGGAGGCGACGTACACGTACACGCTCACCCCATCGGGTCAGGCCACGCCGGCGGAGAGCGAGAGGATCGCCACGGCGCTCGCCGAGACTCAGAAGCGCTTCGGCATCGACTACGTCTCGGCGAGGGGGTACGCGGAGACGCGGGTGCAGAGCCCCTCGGGTGCGGTCACCGCCTCGGCGAACATCGTCGATCCTGACTTCGCCGTGATGCACCGCGTCACCGTCGAGACCGGCCGCTGGTTCATCGCCGGCGACGCGGAGAACCTCTCCCCGCCCATCGTCGCCGACACGACGTTCCTCGAGCAGTACGGGATCGATCCCGAGGCGCTGCCGGCGACCGTCGAGCTGCCCGGTCATCAGACGGGCACGGCCACGGTCATCGGCTCGGTGCGCGGCTACCCCGACGCCGAGGCGGGCGAGATCTATGTCCTCAACGGCCAGGAGCAGAAGTTCGGGCCCGACGTCACCGCCCCCACCGACTACGAGATGTGGCTGCCGCCCGACGTCGCGAAGCAGCTGAGCAAGCAGGTCGAGACCGATCTCAAACGACAGCTGCCGGGAGTCGGCGTCGAGACGATGCGCTCGGATATGGCCTCCGACATCGGGGATGCCCTGGGACCGGTGAAGAACGTCCTCCTCTTCATCAGCGTCCTCATCCTCTTCATGGGCATGCTCGGGCTCGTCAACATCTCCATGGTGACGATCCAGCAGAGGATCAGGGAGATCGGCATCCGCCGCTCCTTCGGTGCGACGAGCAGGCGGATCTTCTTCTCCGTGATGATGGAGAGCGTCGTCGCGACGACGCTGGCCGGCGGCATCGGGGTGCTCATCGCGGTCCTCGTCCTCAAGGCCCCGATCGTCGGGGAGACCGTGTTCCAGGGCATGACCGCCCCGCAGGTCCCGTTCACCGCAGTCATCGTCGGCATGATCGTCTCGATCGGCATCGGCGCGCTCGCCGGACTCGTTCCCGCGCTCGTGGCGATGCGGGTGCGCATCATCGACGCGATCAGGGCGTAGGCACCTGACCCTCGCCGAGGCGGGACCCGGGTGGGCGCGGTGCCGCCGGGTCCCGCCTCGGCGAGGTCGGGCGCGTTCCCCAGGGAGGGCCGTCGTCGTGGCCCGGGTCAGGCCGGCGTCGCCGCCCGCTGGACGCGCAGGAGCACGAGGGCACCGGCGCCGAAGACGAGGCTGAGGACGATCTGGGTGAGGCTCGCGAGTGCGAAGGCGTCGTCGTAGCCGAACCAGGCGGTGAAGACGTGGAACAGGGCGCCGAGGAGGGCGACCCCGACGGCGATGCCCGCCTGCTGCATCGTCGCGATGAGTCCGCCGCTCAGTCCCGCCACCCGGTCGGGTACGGCGCTGACGACGGTCCCGACGAGGGGCCCGAACTGGAGGGCCTGACCGGCGCCGAGGATGAGCGCCGGCAGCTGGAACCACAGGTTGAACTCCCGACCGGCGGCGTCGGCGACCTCGGCGACGCCGAGGAGGCCGAGGATCTGCAGGCCGGTGCCGAGCAGCATCGTGCCCGGTCCGCTCAGGCGCCTGACGATGCGGGGGACGAGGAGGGAGACGGCGAGGAACGCCGCGGCGAAGAGGCCGAGCGTCATCCCCGAGACGAACGCGGGATCGCCGTGCCCGGTCTGGCTGGTCAGGGCGAAGTTGAAGAGGAACGTGCCGAACCCGCCGAAGAAGACGAACGACATGAGCATCCCCACCCACGCCGCGGGGGCGCGGACGACCTGCGGCGGGATGAGCGGGTCGCGGCCGCGCGCCTCGGCGACGGACTGCCAGACGGCGAACGCCGCCAGCGCTGCGGCGGAGACGACGAGGAGGGTGGCCGGCAGTGGCACCCAGCCGGTGACGGGACCGAGGGCGAGTCCGATGACGAGGCCGACCATCCCGATGCCCAGCAGCGCGGCCCCGCCGAGGTCGAGCGGCGCGGGGGACGGCGTGCGGGATTCGGTGAGCCGAAGTGAGCCGAGGAAGGCCGCCAGAGCGACGACCGCGCAGCTGAGGAACGCCGCACGCCAGCCCCATGTCGGGCCGAAGGCGGAGATGAGGCCCCCGCCGATGACCTGCCCGCTGACGGTGCCGACACCGGAGAAGGCACCGAAGAGGCTGATCGCTTTGAGCCGCTCGGCGCCGAAGAGAGCGTGCTGGATGCTCGCGAGGATCTGCGGCATCATCACGGCCGCCGCGAATCCCTGGACGGTGCGGGCGATGAGGAGTTCGGCCGTCCCCGGAGCGAGGCCGACGGCGAGGGAGATGACGACGAGGGCGGCGGTGCCGAGGGTGAAGAGGCGCCGACGTCCGAACCGATCGCCGATGCGTCCGCAGAGGATGAGACCGGAGGCGAAGGCCGCGGAGAAGAGTCCGACGACGAGCGCCGATGCGGAGTCCCCGGCACCGAGCGCCTCCTTGACCGCAGGGATCGCGATGTTCGACACGGAGAACATGTAGGTCGCGAGGAACGCCCCGACGTGGAGCGGCCAGAGGACCGCGCGGTCGGTCGCCTCGGCGGGGGTGGTGTGGTCGTCGACGGGAGCACTCGATTCTGCCTCAGCGGCACCAGGGGTGATTCTCATGCTTCCATTCTTCGGTGCCCGTGACCAGAGTGGGAGGGCGTGGTCATGGTGGTGGTCGCGCCACCTGGATGCGGGCGGGGCAGTGGGCGGAGAATGGGGAGCATGGCACAGGAGAGGACGAGCGAACTGGGACGGTTCCTGCGGTCGCGCCGCGACCGCGTGCGGCCCTGCGACGTCGGATTGGCGAAGGGACCGCGGCGGCGGGTGCCCGGGCTGCGGCGCGAAGAGGTCGCGGTGCTCGCGAACATCGGGACGAGCTGGTACACGTGGCTCGAGCAGGGGCGTGAGGTCCATCCCTCCGAGTCGGTGCTCGAGGCGATCGCCGAGGCGCTGCTCCTCGACCGCGAGGAGCGCGCGCACCTCTTCCTCCTCGGCGGGTACCCGGATCGGGTGACGAACCCCGGGGATTCGGAGGTGGGGGAGCAGCTGCGGACGATGCTCGAGGAGCTCCTGCCGCTGCCGGCGATGGTCACCGACCCGACGTACACGATCCGGGCGTTCAATCCCGTCGAACGCTACCTCGTCACCGACCTCGCCGAGGTAGCCCCCGCCGACCGCAACTGTGCGATCCAGGCGTACGAGAACCCCGAATGGGCGGAGATCTTCCAGCCCCTCGACGAGCACAAGCGCCTCCTCGTGGCGAAGATGCGCGCGGCCTACGCCGAGTCGCTCGAGGACCCGGAGTGGGGACCGCTCCTCGAGCGCCTCGGCCGATTCGAGGAGTTCCGCACGCTCTGGGACTCCGGCAACGTCGGACGCAGGCCGGGGCGGACGAAGGTCATCGAGAACCCGTACGTCGGCACCCTCAACCTCACGATGACGACGCTCATCGCGCAGGAGAACCAGCGGCTCACCCTCTCGGTCTACCTGCCCGTCGACTCGGTGACGCGGTCGCGGCTCGAGACCCTGCACGGGTGGATCAAGGACGGCAGCATCGAGAAGCGGCGCGCAGAGGTGGTGGCGGCGCGGGAGGCTGCCGCGCGCGAGGCGGTTGAACGGGCGGCGGCTGAACGGGCGGCTGCTGAACGGGCGGCTGCTGAACGGGCGGCAGTTCCGGGGCGTCACCTGCGGGCCGTCGGTGACTGAGCGGGCCGTTCACCTGAGGGCGGGCGGGCCGTTCACCTGCGGGCTGTCGGCGACTGGGCGGCCCGTTCACCTGCGGGTCGTGTGATGGTTCACACTTCGCCGCCGCGATTTCGCATTGCGGTGACGACTCCGATAAGCTGATCCGCGGAGGATTCGCCTAGTGGCCTATGGCGCTCGCCTGGAACGCGGGTTGGGTTAACGCCCTCAGGGGTTCGAATCCCCTATCCTCCGCCACACGACGAAGCCCCTCACCGGTAGTGCCTCGGTGAGGGGCTTCTTCGTGCCGCCACGATATCGCCGACGCGATGTCCGCGCGAGACGACAACCGCTCGGTTTCGATCCGCACGCTATGGATCGGACCAGCGCGTGCGGATCAAAACCGAGCGGTTGCTCCGGCTGCGGCTCGGAGCGACGCCGCGCGCGTCACCCCATCGTGAACGACGCCGACTTCAGCTTGAGCGAGCTGCGAAGCTCCGCACCTGTGCGCGTCGCGGTCTTCCCCTTCGTCGACGTCGCCTTCGCCGAGGTGACGAGACCGGAGGAGGAGCGCGTGAGGTCGACGCGGGCGACATCGGGCAGTCCGAACGCCTTCGCCATCGCCGCCTGCGAGGGCTTCGCCGTCCACGATGCGTTGGGATTGCCCGCGGACTTCGATTTCGCTGCCGCGTCGTCGCGCGAACGGAGGTAGGGGACGTCGCTGCCCCACACCTCGGCGGCGGAGTTCGTCTTCCCACCCGAGGACGACGAGTACACGGCATCGATGAGCGCGCCCCTGTACATGACGACCTTCGCGTTCCTCACGGTCGACCCGGACCCGGACTGGGTGGCGCGGACGGCATTGCGCCACGGTCCGCTGTCCTTCGCGTTCTCATGCCCCCAGCCCTTGAAGTGCTGGGAGGTGACCTCGTCGTAGACGTTGCACGCGCACGCCGACTTGAGCGGTCCGAGGTTCCGATAGGCGTACGTGCGCGCGGCGATCGCCTGCGCCTCGAGGGCGGGTGCCCTCCACGAGGCGGGCACCTCGGCGACGCCGGGCAGGTACTCGCTGTTCGTGCGCATGACGCCGAGGACGTTGAGCGCGTTCTTCAGCTGCCGGATCTCGATCTTCCCGTGCCGATACGTTCCCGTCGACCCGCTCTGCGCCTTCGACACGGCGACCGTCGTCTTCTGCGAGCCTGACCAGTAGCGGGTGCCCTGCCATTCGACGGTCAGCCATGAACCCTCGTACGACTTCTTCCCGACCTTGGCGCGCACTTTGCCCGCCGAGGTGCGCTCGACGGTGATCTTCCCACTCGACTCCGCGGTCGTCTTCCCGACCCGCACCCGCAGCCTGCCCGAGGCGGGGGTGAGCGTCACTGACCGCTCGCCGGCTAGGAGTTGGACGGTGATGTCCGAGTTCGCGTTCGTCGTCGTCGAGGTGACCTTCGCCGGGTTGTAGTAGTGCTCGAGGATCTGGGTGGCGCTCCTGCCCTGGGCGGCCATGCCCTGGGCGCCGTACTGGCTCATCCCGACGCCGTGGCCGAACCCTGAGCCCTTGAGCGTGAACGTCGACGGGGCCGCCTCCTTGACGACGACTGTCGCTCCGCCTCTGCTCGTCCACGTGATCCGGCCGTTCTGAAAGTCCTGGCGGGTCTGCGAGCCGGACCTGTACTCGTTGCTCGTCGGGTACCCGAGCGGACCGTTCTCCCAGCCCGACCGCTGCCAGGCCGCGCGGATGGCACCCCAGGTCGCATGCGCGCCAGTCGCCCTCGTCCAGTGGATCGTGCCCGACCGGAAGGTCTGATAGCAGCCGCGGTCCTTGAGCGTGCAGCGCTCCGGGCCATTCGCCGGCCCCAGCCGTCCCTTGTCCCCTCCGAGCGAGCGGTGCATCGCGCCGATCCCACCCTTCGTCGGGTAGGCCGCCTCTGCCGGTGAGGCGACACCGAAGAAGATGAGGAGCACGGCGATGAGCAGGCAGGACACGAGGCCGGACGCATTGCGCCCGGGGGAAGAAGCACGCATGGCATGATCCTATGCCGAGGTGTCAATTCCTCCGGGCAGACGCCGGATGACGAACAGGCGAACTCCCCGGACCGGGGCTATCAGGCAGGGTCCGGGGAGTCCGCTCAGGCGTGTGGGGTCAGCTCAACTTCTCGCTGATCGCCTCGTTGAAGGCGTCGAGATCCCCGGGGTTGCGCGAGGTGATGAGGTTGCCGTCGACGACCACCTCGGCGTCGGTCCAGTCTGCACCCGCGTTCTCGAGGTCGACCTTCGTCGACTCGAACGATGTGAGCTTCCGGCCCTTCGCGACACCCGCCTCGGCGAGGATCCACGGGGCATGGCAGATCGCGGCGACGGGCTTGTCGGCGTCGAAGAACGCCTTGACGAACGCCACGGCGTCGTCATCGGTGCGCAGGGTGTCGGCGTTGATCGTGCCGCCGGGCAGGACGAGGGCATCGTAGTCAGCGGCGTTCGCCTCGGCGAGCGGCACGTCGACGTCGAAGACCTCGGCGTGGTCCCAGTCGCCCTCCATCGCCTGGAGGGTGCCCTCGGACGGGGAGATGAGCACCGTCTTCGCGCCGGCCTCGTCGAGTGCGGCGCGGGGGCTGGTCAGTTCGACCTGCTCGACTCCGCGGGTGAGGAGGAATGCGATCGTCTTGTCAGAGACTGCCATGGTCGTTCTCCTTCGCTGGGTTTCGGCAATACCGGTTGTCATCATAGAACGCCATCGGGGTGCGCGGGTATTCCCTCCCAGGGGAAGAGTCCGGTGGGTGAGAGGAGTCTTCCCAGTCCTCCCGGGTGTCGTCGTCGACGCGGAGTTCAGCTGCCGTCCGGCCCGTCCCCGAGGGCGACGATCGCGTCCGCCGAGGCGGCGACCGCGTCATCGACCCAGGCGGGAACCTCAGTGCCGATGAAGGGGCGGACGATGCCGTACGGGGCGAGCCGCGTGCCCATCGACAGCAGCTCCCGCCGGTGCGGGGTCGGGTCCGGGAAGCGGCGGACGAGCAGCTCCTCCATCGCCGCATCGATGTCGTCGTTGATGTGGAGGGCGTCCTCGCGCACACCGACCGGGCCGTCGGCGGCGAGTCGGGACGCCCGGTGAAGGAGCATCGAGCGGGCCTCCAACGGGTGGTCGCGGCAGAAGGCGGAGACGTGCCTCGCCGAGGCGGTCACCGCCTCGTGCGGATCGGGCAGGGCGTACGCGGCGAGCAGGCCCTCGTGGAAGTGGGCGATCGAGCGCAGCCAGAGTCTCGCGAAGACGTCGTCGCGTGAGGCGAAGCGGTGGTAGATCGAGCCGGTGGGCCCGCCGATGGCGCGGGCGACGTCGGCGATCGTCGCGCGAGGTCCGTGGTCGGCGAGCGCGCGAGCGGCGCCGTCGAGGATGTCGTCGTCGGAGAAGCGTGAGGGTCTTGCCATGACACCCCATCATAGCTAGTTTTAGAGCATGAGTTTTAGAACAAGTAATTTAAAACCGACCGTGACCACCGCACCGGTCCAGCGCTGGGCGCTCATCGCCGGGTGGGGGAGTCTCCTGCTGCCGCTGCCGAGCGTGCTCTGGCGACTCCTCATGCTCGCCGGCGTCGACGTCGGGTTCGGGCTCAGCGGTGAGGTGCGTGAGTCGGCGGCGGGGATCGGCTACGTCCTCGGTCTCGAGGTGCTCACCGTCCTCGTCGCGGTCCTCGGCTTCGGACTCATCCGACGCTGGGGAGAGGTGGTCCCCGGATGGGTGCCCCGCCTCGGCGGGCGGACGATCCCACCCCTGGTCCCGATCATCGTCAGCGGCATCGGGAGCGCGGTCCTGCTCGGCCTCATCGGCTCGGTGCTCGCCAAGTTCGTCCTCGCGTGGACGGGGACGGTGCCCGGCTGGACCCCGGATGTCGGGATGACTGCCGGTGAGCGGGCCTTCCTCCTCACCTGCTACGTCCCGTTCTTCCTCTGGCCGGTGGCGATCGCCGTCGCCCTCATCGGGTATGCGCGCAGACGACTCGGGACCCGACCCGGCCGCACGAGGGTGCGGCAGGGACAGGCCCCGATCGTGTGCTGAGGCGCGCGGCTCAGCCGACGAGGAACTCCCGCTGGGCGTCGGTGAACGGCTTCGGCTCCGTCTTGAGCAGGACCTTCCCGGCAGGGTGGCCCTCGCGGAGCGGCTGGAAGTGGCGTCCGCTCGCGGTGCCGATGACGTGGGCGGCGATGATGCCGACCCCGCCCGAGGCACCGGAGATGAAGACCGTCTCCCCGGCGGTCGGGGCGATCGCACGGATGCCGGCGATCGCGGTGCGCCCGGCGATGTAGAGGCTCCCGGCGACGTCGCTGCCCAGTCCCTTGGGGATCGGGTCGAGGTGGTACTCGGGTCGGTGATGAGGAGGGTCTCGGTCTGCGAATGGTTGGGGTAATTCAAGTCCAAGTAGCTGAGTACCGGCTGTAGACTTGCCGCATGTCGGTTGAGGAACATCTGCACAATTTTGTCACCGCGGCGCGGGAGATTCTTGAAACACCCGGTGCCAAACCTGAATCATCGCTGTACAGTGCATTTAGCACATTCCTCGAAGCCGTCACATACGAGTTGAACCCGCAGAGTACGCCCACCTTCTTGCCGCAGATGGGGGCGAAAGATATTGGTATCCCAGACTACCGGGTTAACCAGCGTCGCGAGCTACTTGGGTGGGTTGAGCTCAAGGCGGCAGCTAAACCACTTAACGAGCTCACCGGACACGACGCACGTCAGCGCGAACGTTTTGTCGACGGACTTCACAACCTGATTCTGACGAATGGTTGGGAATGGGAGCTGTACCAGGATGGCCGCCAGGTGGGATCGACGGTCCGTGTCGGTACGGCAGACATCTTCAAGCCCGATGCATTGCCCGCGGCACCGACTGATGCCGAGCTTAGGGACCTTCAAGACCTCCTGCGATCATTTCTCACGGCACGACTGGCCGATTACTCGACGGTCTCATCCGCCGTTGCCGCTCTTGCAGTTCGGGCACGTGCGCTGCGCAATGGCTTGAGCGAGGTTGGAGAGGCCGAAGCTGGAGAAAACTTGGTATCTCTAAAGGCTGATTTCAAGGACCTCGTGTTCCGTAATGGGCAAAAGTTCGATTGGGCGAGATTCGTTGACTCTTATGTGCAGATTGCCGCGTTCGGTGCGTTGCTCTGGCGGTTGCAGACTGGCTCGCCCATCTCGCTCGACCACCAGGTCGGGCTCAAGTATGGCGTGCATCCACTCCTATACCAATGTTTGCAGATCTTGTGGTCGCCTTCGTCTCGGCCACCTCTTCTCCAGCCGTTGCTCGAGGAGCTGTGCCGCACAATTAACTTGATCCCCACCTCGCTTTTCGATGCTCCTCCAATTGCTGATGACCGCCGTTACGTGCCCGACCCTATCGTCCACGCATATGAGCCGTTTTTTGCGGTATACGATTCGAAAGCTCGTGATGCCGCCGGCGTCTACTACACGCCGGTACAAGTGGTGGAGCACATTGTGTCCGGGGTCGAACACGTGCTAACAACCACCTTTGACCGACCTCTCGGCCTGCTAGATCCAAACGCGCGATATCTCGATCCTGCGACTGGTACCGGCACATTCTTGCTCGGTCTCGCCCAGGCAACGGCAAGATCCGCGTCCTCACTTGGACTGCCGTTAGACGCTGCCGTGCATGAATTGGTCACCAAGCGGTTGGCGGCTTTCGAGCTTTTGCCCGGGCCGTACACGATCGCACATCAGCGTATGGAGTCGCTTTTGGAGACCTTCGGTGCGCCGGTAGATGAGCGACTTCCGATCTATCTAACGGACACATTGGCGGCACCAGAGGGAGACAAGCTCACAAAGAGCGGGTTCGGCGTAGCCGGAGACGAGATTCTCAGGGAACGGCAACGAGCCGATGAGGTCAAAGCTACCGACGAGCTATTGGTCGTACTGGGTAATCCGCCCTACGAGCGCCTCCCCGCGGCTAGCGGGGTGGAACAGTTCACCCGCGGATTGATGGACATTCTCCGCGACCACACGCCAGCTGACTATCGTAGCGACCTTAAGAGCACTTCCGACTTGTACGTCGCATTCTGGATGTGGGCGTTATGGGCGCTGCAGCCACCGAGCACTCGCCAAGAGACAAGCGTGATCCCGGAAGTCGACACTCGAGACGCAAACGGTGTGGTTGCTTTTATCTCAAATCGCACGTGGATTCAGGGTCGATCGCTTATCGGGTTGCGTGCCATTGCTGCACGAGGTGCGCGGGACATCTGGGTGCTGGATCTCGGTGGGGACACCCGCGGATCAAACGGAATCAAGGATTTCGCAGGTGCCGACAGAAATGTATTCGACATTCAGACCGGCGTCGCAATTGTATGGGTCGTCTTCGACCGCACTTATGACGGCGACCCGAAGATTCACTACCGGCGTCTACTCGGGACTCGCGCCGAAAAATACGCCTCGCTCCGCGAGCCGTTCGACCCGGACCTATTCGAGACGTTATCTACTGACCCCAGGGACGGGCTCGTGCCGGTTTTTTGGGACAATGATGATCTGGCCGAGAGCCCGGCATTGCCGAGTTTGTTCGCAGACGAACCGAAGACTGGATTCCAGACTGCGCGAGACACAAAGCCCCTTTCTCCGATAGCTACAGACCGCGACGCTGTTTTTGCTGTTGCCCCCGCGAGCCGCCGAGGCGACCCTCCGGTATACACAGGAAATCTCGGGAAGTGGTCGAGGCTTCCGCTGGCGGAGCGGAAGGCTGAGTGGAACACAGCAGACTCCAAGCGGCGGAAGCGGAAAGTCCCGACCCCCGAATCACTGTCGACTGACAAGGTGCGGCGCATCCTGTATCGCCCTCTTGACTACCGTTGGCTTTACAATGATCGCGACTGGATCGACTGGTTTAGGGGCTCATCGTGTTTGAGGGTGTAGTAGTGGCCTGAATCCGCCGGTCTCGAGCAAGCTTCTCGCGATGTAGTGGGTCAGGTTCCTGAAGCCCAGGGCAGACCCGCGGAGGTGCTCGAGGCGGCCGTTGATGGCCTCCGATGGCCCGTTGGACGTGCCGGGGCGGTCGAAGAACGCGAGGATGTCGGCCGCGCGGCGCTTGATCGTCCGGCCGAGGGTGATCAGCTCGGGCAGATCCTTGGGGACGCCTGCGGAGAGTTCCGCGATCACGCGTTCGAAGATCTTCCTCCCGCGGGCGGGATCCTTGTGTCGGTAGGCGGCGACCGCGCGCTGGTAGACGTCCCAGGTGACCTCGACGGCGACATGATCGGGATGCTGGTCGAACACTGCCTCGAGCGTCGCGAGTTGGTGCTGCTTCAACAGTCCGAGCCCCGTCCTGAGCAGACGGCGGCAGCCGTAGAGCGGGTCGCCGGTCCGGCCGCGATGCCCGAGAGTCTCCTGCTGGACGCGCTGCCTGGTCTTGTCGAGCGCATCGCCGAACAGCTGAACGACATGGAAGGGATCCATCACGGCCGTCGCGTCGGGGATCTCTTCGCCGGCGGCGGTCTTGTAGCCGGTGAAGCCGTCCATCGCGACGACATCGATGCCATCGCGCCAGGCCTTGGGGCGTCCGGCGAGCCAGGTCTTGAAGGCGTGCTTCGAGCGGCCTGGGACCATGTCGAGCAGCCGGGCGGGGCCGGTCTTCTCGCGGGCCGGGGTGAGGTCGATGATCACGGTCACGTATTTGTCGCCGAGGCGCGTGTGGCGCCAGACGTGTTCGTCGACGCCGATCGTGGTCACCCCGTCGAACCTGCGGGGGTTGTCGATCAGGACGCGCCGGCCCTCGACGAGCACGGCGTCGTTGGCGGCATGCCAGGACACGTCGAGGGACTCCGCGACCCGCGCGACGGGCAGGTGCTGGCAGACGACAGCTTCCAGGGCCCACCGGATCGCGGCGCGAGTGAGTTTCCCCCGCGGCTCGGCCGCCGCCGTGGTGTCCTCGCGCCAGATCGTCCCACAGTCGGAGCATGCGAAGCGGCGGACGCGGACGAGGAGCGTCGTCGGCCGCCAACCCAGCGGGACATGCGCCAGCCGGCGGGCCTGTGTCCCGCGGGCGATGCCTTCGGCGCCGCAACCGCGACAGAACGGGTCGCGGTCAGTGACGCGGCATTCGAGTACCGCCTTGTCAGGATCGATCTGCTGGCCCGTGACGGTGAGGCCGTGCTCATCGAGGAGGCAGAACGCAGACAGGTCAGGGGCGGCGAAGGTACCGTGGAACATCGTCGAGGTCTTCCTGATGGACAGCGTGAGAACTTCCATCATCGGAAGGCCTCGACCTCGTCTCCGCGACCGCCACGCCGCCGGCTCGTCAACCGACGGCTACACCCTCATCCGCGAAGAGCC
>NZ_SJXG01000043.1:0-20208 GCF_012027885.1 Brevibacterium sp. LS14 | reverse complement strand
GTGGTGCCGAGGATCGTGGAGATCGCCCCGAGGTGCTCGGTGGCCACGTGGTCATGGACCCACGCTGAGAAGGTCGTGTCGGGGGTAAATCCGGGGAAGTCGGGCAGGTCATCGATTGCGGCCTGCGCGTGGGCTTGATCATCTCGTGGCGACAGAACCGGGGACTGTGGCTGGTGGGACGGTTGCGCCGGGTCGGCGCAGTCGAAGCCGACAGGGGTGTGTTCGCGATCGGAGGGGGCCGCGAGAGCAGCAGTGCCGGCTGTTGCGGTCTCGTTATTCGCGTTGTCCGTCCTGCTGGGTGTGGTCGGCTGTCCGTTGTGGCGATTGAGGGTTTCGGCGATGGTGGCGAACCGGTACGGGGTTCCGTCGGTGGGGGTGGGGTGGTCGTGGTCGTGGATGATCTCGGCGAGGATGTGGCCGGCGGTGAGTTCGAAGACGTGGAGTTGGGCGAGGTCGACGGTGGTGGAGGCGGTGGCGAGGTCGGTGAGGTTCGATCCCAGGTACAGGGTGTAGCGCGACGAGGCGACCGGGTCGGGGGTGCCCGTGGTGGGGTCGTCGGGTCCGCTGAGATCAGCGGTGGTGTCGCGCATGGTGTGTCACCTGTCTCTGACGTCGTTGTCGGGGAAGAGCGGTGCAGGGGAATCGGGTCGTACGGAATGGGAATCGCGGTTGTGGTTGTGGGTGTGAGGGGGTGTCTGGGTGGACTCCTGGTCGGTGATGGTGGTCTGTGTGTTGTTGTGTTTCTATGGTGGCAGACGGCACTGACACGAGATTCGGACATGGGCCGAGATCCGCTGTCGTCCGCCGCAATAGGCGCCGGTCGGCGGTATCGACCGTCAGTACAGGTTCGCGGGCAGCACAGATGCGAGGGCAGTGCTGGTTCGTGGGCAGCACAGGTGCGAGGGCAGCACAGGTTCGGGGGCAGTGCTGGCTTGGGGACACTCCTGACTTCGGGCAGTCCTGACTTCGGAGCGCATTGCGCGCACCTCCCACCGCCTCGGCGAGGGGCTCGGTCAGCCTCCGTCCGCAAACAACGGCGCGACCCGTCCGCAAACAAGGGCACGACCCGCCCGCCGAGAGCGGCAGCCCCTGCCCGCAATGGGTGGGAGGCGCCCACACACGATGAACGACACCACCCGCCCATGGACTAGAATCGAGGCATTATGGCCACGACTGATCACGCTTCCGAAATCGCCAACCTCCGCCAGACCTACCAGGCGATCCTCGACGTCTCCGACCTGCCGACGCTGCGGGACGAGGTCGCCGAGCTCACGGAGGAAGCGTCGGCCCCCTCGTTCTGGGACGACCCCGATTCGGCGCAGAAGACCTCGGCCAAGCTCTCCCACAAGCAGGGCACGCTCGAGAAGCTTGAGAAGTTCGGCGAGCGCATCGACGACGCCGAGCTCCTCATCGAGATGTCCGAGGCCGAAGGCGATTCGGACTCCCTCGTCGAAGCCGAACGCGACATCGCCAAGCTCAAGGACCAGCTGAGCGAACTCGAGATCTCGACCCTCCTCTCCGGCGAGTACGACGAGCGCTCCGCCGTCGTCACCGTCCGCTCCGGCGCCGGCGGCGACGACGCCACGGACTGGGCTCAGATGCTCATCCGCATGTACATTCGCTGGGCCGAGGGCCGCGGCTACAACGTCCAGGAACTCGACACGTCCTACGCCGAAGGCGCGGGCATCAAGTCCGCGACGATCCAGGTCAACGCCCCGTACGCGTACGGCACCCTGTCGGTCGAAGCCGGCACCCACCGCCTCGTGCGCATCAGCCCCTTCGACAACCAGGGCCGCCGCCAGACCTCCTTCGCCGCCGTCGAGGTGGTCCCGCTCATCGAGTCGACCGACCACATCGAGGTCGACGAGAACGACCTCCGCATCGACGTCTACCGCTCCTCGGGCCCCGGCGGGCAGTCGGTGAACACGACCGACTCGGCGGTGCGCATCACGCACATCCCGACCGGCGTCGTCGTGAGCATGCAGAACGAGAAGTCCCAGATCCAGAACCGCGAGGCCGCGATGCGCGTCCTCCAGTCCCGACTCCTCGAGCGCAAGCGCCAGGAGGAGGCCGCGCAGAAGAAGGAACTCGCGGGCGACATCAAGGCGAGCTGGGGCGACCAGATGCGCTCCTACGTCACGCACCCATACCAGATGGTCAAGGATCTGCGCACCGGCTACGAGGTCAACAACCCCCAGGCCGTCTTCGACGGCGACCTCGACGGCCTCATCGAGGCGGGCATCCGCTGGCGCAAGCAGCAGGAGAACGCCGAGGAGGAGTGACCTCCGCACGCCGGTGACCGTGACAGCGGTGACCGTCGCAGCGGCGGCAGTCCCGCTGCCGACCGCTGTGCCGCCAGCCGCCGCCGACCCCGCAACAGCCGCGACTGTGAACTTCATCAGACGCGCAACACACGCCCAGCCGCCTCCCCGAACATCACGGAACTGTTACGTACAGTGGAAGCGGCCGAGCCATCCGCGACACGATTGAAGACCCTCTTGATCACATTCGACTCCGTTTCGAAGTCCTACGACACCCGCACCCGCAAGGCCCTCGACGACATCTCGTTCACGGCCGACCGCGGGGAATTCGTGTTCCTCGTCGGAGCCTCGGGGTCGGGCAAGTCGACGGTCATCCGCCTCATCCTCCGGGAGGAGGTCCCGACGAAGGGCCGCATCACGGTAGCCGGCAAATCGGTCGTGAAGATGCCCTCATGGCGCGTGCCCTACCTCCGCCGAGGCATCGGCACGGTCTTCCAGGACTTCCGACTGCTGCCGAACAAGACCGTCTTTGCCAACGTCTCCTTCGCCCTTCAGGTCATCGGGAAGTCACGCGCGGCGATGTCGACACTCGTCCCCGACGTCCTCGAGACCGTGGGACTGGCCGGCAAGCAGAAGCGCTACCCGCACGAGCTCTCCGGCGGTGAGCAGCAGCGCGTCGCGATCGCCCGCGCGGTCGTCAACAAGCCCGGCATCCTGCTCGCCGACGAGCCCACCGGCAACCTCGACCCGGCGACGAGTGCCGACATCATGGCCGTGCTCGAGAAGATCAACCGCAACGGCACGACCGTCCTCATGGCCACCCACGACGGCGAGATCGTCAACCGCATGGCCAAGCGCGTCATCGAACTCTCCGAGGGCCGCATCGTCCGCGACGTCGAGCACGGCTCGTACGGAGTCGCCTCATGAGGGCGGGCTTCATCCTCTCCGAGGTCGGCTCCGGCCTGAGGAAGAACTTCTCGATGGTGCTCTCGGTCGTCCTCGTCACCTTCGTCTCCCTCCTCTTCGTCGGCGCCGCGATCCTCCTGCAGATGCAGGTCGGACAGATGAAGGACTACTGGTACGACCGCGTCCAGGTCTCGATCTTCCTCTGCCCGCCCGACTCCGAGGCGACGAACTGCGTCGAAGGCGAGGTCACGGACGCACAGCGGCAGAACATCGAGGACGCCCTCTCCGGTCCCGAACTCGCCCCCTACGTCGACACCGTCTACTTCGAGGACAAGTCCGAGGCGTACAAGCACTTCCAAGAGCAGTTCCAAGGCACGAGCCTCGAGGGCACCGTGCCCGAGGAGGACATGAACGAGTCCTTCCGGGTCAAACTCAAGGACGCTGAGAAGTACGAGATCATCAAGGAGTACTTCTCCTCGACCCAGGGCGTCGAGGAGGTCGTCGACCAGAACCAGCTGCTCGACCGTCTCTTCGGAGTCCTCAACGTCGCGACCGTCGTCGCCGTCGTCATCGCCGGCATCATGCTCCTGTGCGCGATGCTGCTCATCGCCACGACGATCCGCCTCTCCGCGTTCGCCCGGCGTCGGGAGACCGGCATCATGCGCCTCGTCGGCGCCTCGAACGCCTTCATCCAACTCCCGTTCCTCCTCGAGGGCGTCATCGCCGCAGCGATCGGCGCGACCCTGTCGGCAGGTGCCCTCGGCCTCCTCGTCCACTTCGGGGTCAGCGGCTGGTTGCAGGACCAGGCGACCGGGTTCAACCTCGTCTCCGGCGTCGACGTCCTCATCGTCGCCCCGATCCTCATCGCCATCGGCGTGGTCATGGCAGGAGCGTCCTCGCTCATCACCCTGAACAAGTACACGAAGGTCTGATATGAGACGCAGGCTTCCCCTTCTCCTCACGGCCGCGGTGCTCGTGATCGTCCTGCCGGCCACCTCGGCGACGGCCGACCCCCGCGACGACAAGAGCAAAGTCGACGATCGGGTCAAGGAACTCCAGCAGGAGTTCGAGGGACTCGACGAGGAGCTCGCCCGGGTCATCGCCGAACGCGACGAGGCGAAGGAGGCCCTCCCCGCCGCAGAGGAGGCCTCCCAGCAGGCCGACGATGCCCTCGCCGAGGCGATCGAGAAGGACGAGGATCTCGCCGCCCGCCTCACCTCGGCGGAGAATGCGCAGTCCGACCTCAAGGAGCAGATCAAGGACGGCGCCGAGGAGATCGAGAAGCACCGCACGTCAGCGGCCCGGATCGGGCGCCAGGCCTACCAGAACTCCGGGATCACCTCCGACCTCGCGATGCTCCTGCAGATGGCGCAGGGCACGAGCGCCGACGGCGGCATCGGCCGCGTCGACTCGGCCGTGCGCTCCCAGCAGCGCACGATCGACAACCTCTCGGAGCAGCGGGCGCTCAACCAGAACAACGAAGAGCGCCTGTCCGGGGTCACCGACGAGATCTCCGACCTCAAGGACGAAGCCGCCGAGGCGGTCATCGCCAAGGAGGCCGCGCAGGCCGAGGCGAAGAAGAAGGCCGACGACTTAAGCGACCTCATCTCCGCCAAAGACGCCGCCGAGCAGACGATCTCGGACAACAAGGACAAGACCGAACAGCAGCTCGCCGACGAGAAGGCCGAGCAGGACCGGCTGGCGAAGAAGGTCCGCGAGTGGGAGAAGGAGCAGGAGAAGAAGGGCAACTTCGTCTACGGTGACGGCGTGCTCGCCAATCCGGCCAAGGGCTTCCCGATCACCTCGCAGTTCGGCTACCGCATCCACCCGATCACCGGCAACCGCAAACTCCACACCGGCACCGACTTCGGCGTCCCGTGCGGCACCCCGATCCGCGCGGCCGGCGACGGCATCGTCGTCTCCGCCGGCTGGGCCGGCGGCTACGGCAACCGCGTCGTCATCTCCCACGGCAAGATCAAGGGCAAGTCGATCGCCTCGACGTACAACCACAACACGAACGTCAAGGTCCGCGACGGGCAGAAGGTGAAGAAGGGCGACGTCATCTCGATCTCGGGAACGACGGGTGCCTCGACCGGCTGCCACCTCCACTTCGAGATCATGGAGAACGGCGGCTACGTCGACGCGATGCCGTTCATCTCCTGAGCCGGGTACCCCGGGTGCGGTACATGCGATAGACTTGTGGGTCTGCGTGCGACGACGGAATCGCACGTGACAGGCGCTGTCGGAGGAGAGCTGAGAGGAGGCCGACCATGGCGAAGGACACGGGCAAGAAGGTCATTGCGCGCAATCGCAAGGCACGCCACGACTACCACATCGAGGACACGTGGGAGGCCGGACTCGTCCTCACCGGGACCGAGGTGAAGTCCCTGCGCGAGGGCCGTGCCTCGCTCACCGACGGCTTCGCCCTCATCTTCCAGAACGAGGCGTGGCTCGAGAACGTCTACATCCCCGAGTACCTCCAGGGGACCTGGACGAACCACGCCGCGAGGCGCCGCCGCAAGCTCCTGCTCCACCGCGAGGAGATCCTCAAGATCTCCCAGAAGGTCAAGGAGTCCGGACGCACCCTCATCCCGCTCGAACTCTACTTCGACGGTTCCCGGGTCAAGGTCGAGATCGCCCTCGCCCGCGGCAAGCGCGAGTGGGACAAGCGCCAGTCGCTGCGCGAAGCCCAGGACAAGCGCGAAGCCGAGCGCGCGATGAAGTCCAAGCAGTATCTCTGAGCGGAAAGTGCCTCTGAACGATCAGCACCTCTGAGCGGTTTCCGCCACCGGTCGGGAATGCAATTGGATCGGCCGGTGTTGAGAGAGTATGCTGGTGTTCCTGTCCGATGGAACCTGTCAGCGCAGGTGACATGGACAGGATTGGCAACAGAATATGGGGATGATCGGTTTCGACGTTGGACACTGCGTCGGGAGAAGCGGGCCGAGAATGCAGAGTCATCTCGTTAATGTCCTCTGCAAAACAATAGGTGCTAAATCTGAAAACCGCACCGATTTCGCCCTCGCTGCCTGATAGAGCGCGAGCTGCGAATCCGTCAGCCTAGAGTTGCCTCTGCTCTAGATCCTGGCGTCGCTTAAGGGGCCACTGCTTCAGATGCACGTTGGGGGCATCTGAGGGACTCTTACCCAACTCCGTTCGTTGGTCTACGTGTTCGTGCGATGGCCAGAACCTAAGAGACTGCTTCACGAACTGCGCCCGGAGAAGTCCTGACAATCTGCCGACGGACGCGGGTTCGATTCCCGCCATCTCCACAATCACGACGGCCCCGTCCGCTTGGTGTTCACCAGGCGGGCGGGGCTTCGTCGTGCCCGGCAGCGGGCCCCTGTACCCGACGCCCCCACCGCGTGCGGCTCACGCGTTGATGCGGATGACCTCTTCCTGGTACGGCGCGATGACGCCGCCAGAGATGCGCAGGTCGAGGACGAGGAACCTCCGCTCGTCCACGGGAGTCGCCGCCCACTCCTTGAGGACCTCGAGGTCGGCGAGCGAGCGGACGACGACGCCCTGGCCGCCCGCGGCCGTGGCCAGGGCGGCGAAGTCGATCTCGTCGATGAGCATCGGCTCCGTCGCCAGCCCCTTGAGCCCGTAGAGGTTGACCTCCGCCCCGTACGCGGCGTCGTTGAAGACGACAGCGATCCCTCTGCCGCCCGCGGACCGGATCGCCGTGTCGAGGTCGGAGAGCGCCATCATCCCGCCTCCGTCCCCGGTGGTGAGCACGATCGTCGCCTCCGGGTTCGCCCGAGCGGCTCCCGCGACGCTGTGCCAGCCGAGCCCGATCGACTGGAACGCGGTGCCGACCAACGCCAGCCGGTCCGGCGCGCTCGGCTCCCAGAACATGTTCGCCCACGCGATGAAGTGGCCCCCGTCGGAGACGACGACCCGATCCTCGGGCAGAAGCTCGCCGAGGCGGGCGGCAGCGGCCCGCGGATCGAGTCGGCCGTCGGCGGCGAACTCCGTGCCGGCCTCATAGGTGCGGTCGGCCGTGGTGTCGACGCTCTCGCGCCACGTGCTCGGCCGGGCACCGGCAGCGCGCAGACGCGCAGTGAGCTCGGCGGCGGCCAGCCGGGCATCGGCGCGGATGAATCCGCCGACCCGGGCGTGCGTCGGTCGGTCGTCGACGTCGATCTGCCACACCTGAGTGCCGGGGGCGAAGAGCTCCCCGAAGCGCATCGTGAACTGGTTGAGCGAGGCCCCGATGACGACGGCGACATCGGCCTGCCGGACCCTCTCCATCGCTCCCGGCGCCCCGAACCCTCCTGCCACGCCGAGGTCGTACTCAGATCGCGGGAAGATGTTCCGCCCCAGCGCCGTCGTCACCGTCAGCGCCCCGGTCGCGTCGGCGAGCTCTCCGAGCTCCTTCGCCGCTCCTGCCAGCCATGCGCCGCGCCCGGCGAGGAGGATCGGACGCTCCGCCTCGGCGAGGAGTCCGGTCAGACGGTCGAGCGCGGCCTGCGGGAACTCCCCGGTCGGCGAGAGGGGAGAGGGCTCTCCCGGGCCCGGCACCTCGGGGATCTCCCCGATCTCGAGGGTTGCGACGTCGTAGGGGATCGCGAGCACCACCGGCACCCGGTAGGTCAGGGCGTGCTCGATCGCGGTGACGGTGGCAGCTGCCGCGTCGACGCGACCGACCGTGTACGTGCGCACGCCGACGGCTGAGGCCATCGCGATCTGATCGACATCCCACGGCCTCGGCCCCGATGTCGGCTCGTCCCCGACGACGAGGACGAGGGGCACGCGGGCCTGCGCCGCTTCGGCCAGCGCCGTGAGCGTGTTCGTGAACCCGGCGCCGTACGTCGTCGTCGCGGCCGCGATCCGCCCCGAGGTGCGGAAGTGGGCGTCGGCGGCGACGACGGCACCCGCCTCGTGGCGGACGGCGGTGTAGTTCGCCGAGGTGGTCGTGAGCAGGGAGTCGAGGAAGTAGGCGTTCCCGTTGCCCATGAGGCCGAAGACCTCGTCGATGTGGCGGGCGAGGGTATGGGCGACATGCGCCGAGGTGTGTGCCATGAGCGGCCTTTCGCGGAGCGGGATATGGAGAGATCCATATGTGTCTCACTCGCGCACCCGCGGCTTCGCGCTCTTTTTTCGAACGCCGGACTGTCATCTTCGCCACAGTCGGCGGAGCAATCGTCCTGACAGACTCGAATATAGGGCAATCAGAGTTCCGCGCCAAGTCAGAGCCGGTGTGGGCGCGAATGCGGCGCCGAATTTCAGATCCAGAATGCGAGAAATGGCTCTTGCATAATTGGAAGAATTCACTTACTCAGAAGTAGTTAACTCCCAATACTTCTCGGTAATATAGATAATGAATTGGTCATTCACGGTAAAAGCATGATAAATATAGATAGCGAAAGATGTCGGGATGAATTCGCAGAACTGCGCTGAAAGTGAATTGGTCATTCATGTGAGCGTCATTCCTGTGTTTCCGACAATTCATCATGAATGGCACCGGTAGTGCTGGAAAGTGAAATCACATGAGAATCAATAAGAAGTCTGTCGTCGCAGGTGGAGCCGCTGTTGCACTGCTCGTCGGGGGAGGGCTCACGTTCGCCCGCTGGTACGACGAGGCGTCGCTGGGCCAGGATGCCGCTGCCGTGCAGTCGGGTGTGCTCAACTTCGCGATCGACAACCTCTCGTGCCAGTGGGCTGACGGCGGCGATAATGTCGCACCGGGTGACGCGATTGTTCCCGGTGACACCATGCAGTGCACCGGCAGCTCGAAAGTCGTGACGAATATCAAGGGAAAGAACCTCAAAGCGACGCTGAGCGCGGTTCCGACGGGTGACCTCGCAAAACTCGTCGACGACGAATTCGCGGTGCTCAAGACCACGGTCAACGGCAGCACCTCGCCGCTCGCGCTCACCGCCGCCGATGACGGTGCGACCTTCGACGTCGGCTTCTCCATCTACTTCAAGGAGTTCAAGGACTCCCAGGACAACTCGCTCAACCGCGAGAACCCGGGCACCGACTCTGCGCAGTGGTGGGGCAAGGACAAGCAGGCCTCGGACTTCTCGTTCAACACCGGCGACGTCAAGCTGCGCCTGGTCCAGAGCGACCGCTGAGACCGTCTCCTCCGGCACGGACTCTCCGTGCCGGAGGACACGCGCGAAGAATCGGAGGTGAGATGAGAGTGCGGGTGTTCGCCGCTCTGGCCGCGGCCCTGCTCCTGCTGTCGAGCGGGTTGGGCAGCGGTGCGAAGTGGTACGACGAAGCTGCCTTCTCTCAGGCTCCGATCACCGTCGAGACCGGAGAGCTCGCGGCCACCGCCGCCGATCCCGCCTATCGGGTGATGAGCAGGATCGACAAGGATGCACGGCTGTCGGGGAAGCCCTCGTGCACGGCGACCGGTGACTTCAGGTCGTGCGCCGTGCTGACGAAGGATCAGGCGGAGGCCTTCGCCTTCATGCGGGGCGACCGACTCATCGTCTCCTCGTCGTTCGAGGTCGCCGCCGACGGTGAGAACCTGCGGTACGCGGTCACCCCGGACGCGGCACCCGCGAACGTCTCCGCCGCATGGTCGGCGGGGAAGGCGGCTGTGAGTCCGACCGGTCCGCTGACCGGTTCGCAGACCGTCACCGCCGAGCGGCCCTTCGACTGCCTCGGCGCGGCGGCAGGGTCGAGCGATTCCACTGCGCTGACGATTCCGTCGCTGTCCGTCACCGTTGTGCAGGAGGACCGATGATCCGGGGAGGGAACCCCAGCCGCCGAGCCCGCACGGGCCTCGCCGGTCTGTGTGCGCTGCTCTTCGTCGCCGTCGCCGCCGCTGTGGCTCTGAGTGCGAGTCCGGCCACACAGGCCCGGTTCACCTCGGAGGCTGCCGACTCGTCCGGTCTCACGGTTCGGGCCCAGCCCACGGTCATCAGAGCGAAGACCCTCGGGGTCGAGACCCCTGACTACGGAGACTGGAACTGGTTCGACCGGCAGATGAATGAGACCTCGCTGACGCTGACGAACGACTCGTCGACGACGCTGGTGGCGACGATCAGGATCGCCTCGGTGCAGCTCACCGGTGAGAACGTCTCGGAGGCGACTGACACGGCTCAGGCCTGGGTGAGGGACGCCGCCGGCGCGAAGCAGCAGATCGCCGCGAGCGTCACCTCGTCGACGTCGACCGCGCAGTTCCCCGGTGCGACCCTGCAGTGGAAGCTCGCTCCCGGAGCCCGGGAAGAGGTCGAGGTCGGTGTCGGAGCGAAGCCCACCTACCTGCTCTACCAGGATCTCACCGAGGCGAGGGGAGCGAAGTTCTCCTTCCGGTTCGCCGTGGAGTGGGCCGTCGACGGCCTGACCGAGGAGGAGAGCGCCCAGCTCTATCCCGACGGTGTGCTCGGTCCCGCCCCCGGAGACCGCTCGGCCTGCCCGGCAGGAGCGACGGCGAAGCAGGAGTGCCGGGGAGTGACGGCGACGGTGAAGCAGCCGGTGATCAAGACCGAGGCGACGCCCTATGAGATCATCACCTGCACCCCCGTCTACAACTCCGACTCCTCCCACACGTTCTCCGTCAGGACGGTGCAGCGTCCTGAGTTCTCCGGCCTGGCGAAGACGGCTCGACGACTCGACGGGGACCCCGAGGACTATGCGTCCTATGTCGCCATCCCCGAGGTGGGGTCCGGCTTCACCGGGGACCGCGTCGAGGTCATCAGGCAGCCCTACGACCGAACGGTCGGCTACGACAGGACCGTCCGGTTCGTCATCCGCGGCACCGGTGGTGCTGCGGGGCACCCGGCAGGACCGAACGGAGAGCGGGAGACCCAGTCACCCGTGTACGAGATGAACATCTACCGGCCGGCGTTCGATTCCAGCCCATCGTGCACCGTCAGTCTGGCGACGCTGTGATCGCCCGCCGCGCACTCACCAGCATCCCGTGGGCCGCATGGTTCGTCGCCGGGCCCCTGGCCCTGGTCACGCTCGCGACGCTCGCGATCGTCCTCGGCGGTTCCTTCGTCACCGTCCCTGCCGCCGCCGGAACCTGCGCGGCCTCGATCGACGAGACCATCACCGTCGCCGAGGTGGGCGGGAGCGGCGAGTTCGCGCCGTCCGAGTTCGAGCGCGCCTTCCCCGAGGTGCCCGGTCTGCTCGCTCCCGGTGCGACCGGCAGCGACGAGCTGAGCATCCGGTCGATCGCCGAGGCGCCGGTGGCGGTCACCCTCATCGTCGAGTCCCAGGACTCCCCGGTGGCGAACATCGACCACGATCTGCGGGTGACGATCACGTGGGCGGGGACGATCGCTGCGACGGGCACGTACAGTCAGGTCGTCGGCGAGCGCATTCCCCTGGGGACGATCGAACCGCAGGCTCAGGACATCCTCCGCGTCGACGTCGAGCTCCCGGCCGTCGCCGAGGAGGACAACGACACCCAGGATCGGACGTGGCCGCTGCGCTTCGACCTCGGCGTCAAGGCGGACACCGAATGCGAGAGCGACCGCACGGACGATCGGGCCGACTCCGACTCCCGGGGCGGCAGCGACGCGACCGACGATACGGCGGGGGAGGCCGCCTCGGCGGAGGGATCGTCGTCGAACGGAGACGACGCCCACGTCGACGGCACGGACACGGCGGAGGGGTCAGCGCTGCCGCGGACGGGGATCGACGGACTCGGGGTCATCGCACTCGCAGCCTTCGTGCTCGCGTTCGCAGGGTTCCTCCTCGTCGCCGCCGCACGCCGGCGATCGAGCGGCGGGCCGGGCGCTGCCGACAGCGAAGGAGAGGACCTCCGATGACCGCAGACACCCGAGCGTCCGCTGTTCCGACCCCCGCAGACGGTGTTCCCCGGCGACGACCGCGTCGTCGCCGCCGAGCGAACCGCATCGTCTCCTGGGTCTGCGGGATCCTCGTCGCGGCCTTCTCAGGCGTCCTCATCGCCACCGTCGCGCTGCCGCTGGCCATGGGCTGGGTGCCGCTCACCGTGATCACCGGGTCGATGGACCCGACGATCCCGCCCGGTTCGCAGGTCATCGTCAAACCGCTCACCCCGGCCCAGGCGCAGAACCTGCGCACCGGCCAGGTGATCACCTTCCAGATCGAATCCGGCGGCGACGAGGTCGTCACCCATCGCATCATCTCAGTCGACGAGGAGAACGGGGAGACCGTCTACCGCACCCAAGGCGACGCGAACGCCGCGGCCGACCCGGATCCGGTCCGTGCCGTGCAGGTCCGCGGACTCGTCCGCTACCACGTTCCCCTCGTCGGCTATGTCGCCACGCTCACCTCGCCCGAGCAGAAGCGGGTCGGCACATGGATCGCCCCCGGGCTCTTCGGCGCCTACGCGGTGTGGGAGATCGCCCGGCCGAAGCGACGCGGCTCCGGCCGGCACTGAGCATCACCGGCTCAGGCGCTCCCGCCATTCGGCCATGATCTCAGGCGGCGTCGGCTTCGAGACGAGGGAGCCTGCGACGTAGCCGAGCAGTGAGGCGAGGAGACCGAGGTAGATCGCCTCGTTCGAGTAGATGCCCAGCGTGATCATCACGACGATCGTCGTCACCGATCCGAGGATCATGCCCGCCATGACGCCGACGATCGTGCCGCGGCGGAAGACGAGACCGCCGAGGATCGGGATGAAGAGACCGGCGACGAGGAGGTTGTAGGCGACGGTGAGGGCCTCGACGACGCTCGGCATGATGAGGGCGAGTGCAAGGGTGACGATGCCGAGCCCGATGAGGTAGATCCGCGAGTCGCGGATCTCATCCCCGGTCTCGCGGACGAGGGAGCGCGTGAGCGCGGTCTTCGCTCCGCCGGATCCGTCCGTCCTCGTCCCGGCCGCGAGCTCCTCATCGCTCGTCACCGGCATGATGTCGCGCTTGGCCAGGAGCGGCTCGACGATGTCCTGCCGGCACACGGTCGAGGCGGCCATGAACGACCCCGAGGCCGTCGACATCATCGCCGCGAGTGCCGCGGCGAGGACGAACCCGGCGAGCACCGGCGACATCGACGCGTCGACGACGGCGACGAAGACATCGTCGGCGACATCGATGCCCGGCACGATCCGGGTCGCCGCCATCCCGATGAGGGCACCGGCGACGGCGTAGAGGAGGCAGTAGACGCCGGCCGAGAGCCCACCCCACCGGGCCACGCCGGGACTGCGCGCGGTGAACACGCGCTGCCAGATGTCCTGCCCGATGAGCAGGCCGAGGGTGTAGATGAGGATGTAGCTCAGGATCGCCTGCCATCCGATGCCCACGGGACTCGTCGCCTCGGCGGGCAGGGACGAGAACAGCTCCGTCAGCCCTCCCGCGCGGTTGATGACGAGGGGGAGCATGAGGAGGAAGATGCCGACGGTCTGGATGAGGAACTGGACGAAGTCGGTGAGCGTGATCGACCACATGCCACCGAGCATCGAGTACGTGATGACGATGCCGCCGCCGATGATCACCGACCAGAACTTGTCGAGGTCGAACAGGGCGTGGAAGACCGTCGCGTAGGCGACCGTCGAGGTCGTCGAGATCATGAGACCGTAGGCGGTCATGATCGTCCCGGACACGAGGCGCGAGCCCTTCCCGTAGCGGAGTTCGAGCATCTGCGAGACGGTGTAGATCTCGAGCCTCTGGATCTTCGGGGCGAAGAACAGGGAGAGGACGATGATGCCCATGCCGATGCTCAAGACCAGCCACATGCCTGAGAGCCCAGCGGTGTAGCCGAGGCCGACCCCGCCGATGGTCGACGCCCCGCCGAGGACGACGGCCGACATCGTGCCCGTGTAGAGCAGTCCGCCCAGCCGTCTGCCGGCGACGAGGAAGTCGTCCTGGTCCTTCGCCTTGAACCGGCCCCAGATTCCGAATCCCACCATCGCGGCGAGATAGATGATGACAACGAGTGAGTCCACAGTGACTCCTTATTCCAGGGTCGGTTCAGTCGCCGACGGTGATGTGGATGATGGTGGGAACGGCGCGTCCCAGCGCCTCGGCGACGGCGTCGGGCAGCTCTGCGGTCATCTCCGACTCCCGCATGCTCACCCCGACCCCTCCCATCGAGGCGCCGAGCTGGGCGAAGTCCGGGCGAGCGAGGCGGACGGCGAAGGGCTCCATGTCCCGGTCGACCATCTGCTCCTCGATCTCCGCGTACCCGCCGTTGTCGACGATGACGAAGGGGATCCCGAGGCCGAGTTCGGTCGCGGTCATGACCTCCTGGATCGAGAACATCGCCGCCCCGTCCCCGAGGACGCAGACGACCGGACGCTGCGGGGAGGCGACCTTCGCCCCGATCGCCGCCGGAATGCCGTAGCCGAGCGTGGCGAAGCCGGGCATGTAGAGCAGCTGGTCGGGGGTGTGGGCGAGAAGCGCGTGGACCGAGCCGTCGTAGGTGACCTGGGAGGAGTCCCCGGCGATGACGACGTCCGGGCCGGCGCCGGCGGCGACGAGCCGGGTCACCCGGGCCCCGATCCGCTCGGAGTCGAAATCTGCGCCCCAGTGCGCGCGGATCGTCTCGACCCTCTCCCTCGCCGAGGCGGTCCCGCCGTCGGTCGTGGTCGTGTCCTCTGCGGGTGTGTCCGCAGCCGCCGGTGCGGCGTCGAGTTCGGCGGCGAGTGCGGTGAGGAACTCACCGGTGTCGGCGCAGACGAGGATGTCCCCGCTGAGGTTCTTGCCCAACTGGTCGGGGTCGATGTCGCAGCGGATGACGACCTGGTCTGCCGACTCGTCCCTGACCCCGGGGGCGGTCTGGGCGCCGATCGTCCCGCCCCAGAGGTCGGAGTCGGCGAGTTCGGAGCCGAGGACGATGAGGACGTCGGCGGCGGCGGTCTCGGCCTGGACGCTCGGGAATCGGACGTTCGACCCCAGCGAGAGCGGATGGTCCTCATCGACGATGCCCTTGCCGTTGGCCGTCGTCGCCACCGGAGCGTCGATCGACTCGGCGAGCGCCGCCACCTCGGCGGCGGCCGCACGCGCCCCGCCGCCTGCGACGATGACCGGGCGTGAGGCACTGCGGATCGCCTCGGCAGCGCGGGTGACGGCGTGGGCGTCGAGACCGGGCCGGCGGGCCGGGATCGGCGCGGGCACGCTGCCGTGCCAGGCGCCCTCGAGGACGTCGAGGGGGACCTCGATGTGGACAGGACCCGGACGGGAGGACGCGAAGAGGGCGAACGCCTCGGCGACGGCCTGGGCCGCACCCTCGGCGGTGCGCGTGCGCTGGGAGGACACGAGCAGGTGGGACAGGGCCCCGGAGGAGTCCTTGGTCTCATGGAGCATGCCGATGTCGGCGCGCTCGAGCCCGGTGGGCACACCGGGGGAGAGGATGAGCATCGGACGCGACTCCGCGTACGCGGTCGCCGCTGCCGTGATGACGTTCGTCAGTCCCGGACCCGAGGTCGTGATGACGACCCCGGGCTTGCCCGAGAGCAGGAAGTACCCGTCGGCGCCGTAGCCGGCACCCTGCTCGTGGCGAGGCGTGACGGCGCGGATCCCGAACGCCGGCAGATGCCGGTAGAACTCGAGGTTGTGGGTGCCGGGGATGCCGAAGATCGTGTCGACACCATGGGCGACGAGCGTCGAGACGACGGCGAGGCCGCCGTTGCGGTGGGTCGTCTCAGACACCGAGGGCCTCCCCGCTGGGACCCGAGGGTCCGGTGAGCCCGTTCTGCTCGGCCGCCCACAGGGAGAGGATCTCGTAGCCGGCGTGGGCGGCGGCGAGCCCCGTGATCTCCGCATGGTCGTAGGCGGGGGCGACCTCGACGATCTCCGCGCCGACGATGTTGAGCCCCTGGAGCCCGCGGATGGTATTGAGCAGCTCACGGCTCGTCATGCCGCCCGCCTCGGGGGTGCCGGTGCCGGGCGCGGCCGCCGGGTCGAGGACGTCGATGTCGATCGAGAGGTAGACAGGAGCATCGCCGAGGCGCCTGCGGATGCGGGCGACGACCTCGGGCACGGAGGTGAACTGGTAGTCGTCGCTGCGGATGATCTGGAAGCCGAGCACGCTGTCGTCCTCGAGGTCCTTGCTCCCGTAGAGGGGGCCGCGGATGCCGACGTGCATGCACGATTCGAGGTCGAGCAGACCCTCTTCGCTCGCCCGCCGGAAGGGCGTGCCGTGCGTGTACGGGGCCCCGAAGTACGTGTCCCATGTGTCGAGGTGGGCGTCGAAGTGGAGGACGGCGATCTTCCCGTGCGTCTTGTGCAGCGAACGGAGGTTCGGCAGCGCGAGCGTGTGGTCGCCGCCGAGGGTGAGGATCTTCGCTCCGTCGGCGCGCAGGGCGTCGGCGTTCTCCTCGACGGTGGCGATGGCCTCTTCGATGTCGAAGGGATTGACGCCGAGGTCACCGCAGTCGGCGACCTGCTGCCACGTGAACGGGTGGACGTTCGTCGCCTGGTTGTAGGGGCGCAGCAGCTTCGAGGACTGGCGGATGTGCGCGGGACCGAAGCGGGCACCGGGACGGTAGCTGACACCGGCATCGAAGGGGATGCCGACGACCTTGACGTCGATCCTCTCACCCGGACGGGCAGCTTCGACCTCGTCGAGGCGGGGGAGGAGACCGAAGGTCGGGGGTCCCGCGAAGCGCGGGGTCTGGCTGTAGTCGGCAGGGCCGAGGGGTTGGGACGGCATGGACTCTCCTTGGGCGTCGTCGGGTGAGGGCGGCAGTGTGTGCCCTCAGCCTAGGACGTGTCATCCCCGTCACAGATATCCACTGCGGACAGTGCATCCGCCGAGCATGGACACAGTGGATAGGATGGGCGCATGGTCACCTTGGGACAGCTGTGGGCGCGGCGCGAACTCGCCCTCGAGATCGCCGTCGATCCGCCGGGCGCGCGGGAGAAGGAGGTGACGATCGTCCACTCCTCCGAGCTGCCGGAAGTCGACGAATGGCTCGCCGGCGGCGAGGTTCTGCTCACGATCGGCGTCGGCCAGGATCTCACCGCGCCCTCGGCCGGTGACTACATCGCGAGACTCACCCGGGTCGGGGTCCACGCGCTCGGCATCGGTCTCGGCAGCGACCTGCCCTCGGTCGAGCTGCCGGCCTCGCTCATCCGGCATGCTGAGGAACACGGGCTCGCGCTCTTCGGCGTGCCCGAACCCGTGCCGTTCGTCGCCGTCGTCGACGCCTTCACGAGGATGCGCGAGGAGGAGACGAACCGCGAGGTCACCCGAGCCTCGAGCGCGGGTCGCCGGTTCGCCACCGCGCTCGCCCGCACCGGTCCCGCCGATCTCGTCGCCGACCTCGCCGACACCCTCGGCGGCGAGGTCCAGTTCGTCTCCCCGACCGGGCGGGGGCTGACCGGTCCGAACCCGCCTGTGGCCGTGCGCTCCGAGCTCATCGGCGAGGCGCTCGGCACCTCGTCGGCTCCGCGTCTGCTCAGGGCAGGCGCGGGAGGGTTCGAGGCCGTGCCGGTCGGTGATGAGCGGGTCGCCGGATGGATCCTCGCTGCGGCGGAGACGACCGTGAGTCAGCGCACCCGCTCCCAGCTGCTCTCGACCGCTGCGGCCCTCCTCGGTCTCGCGATCTCCGCGGGGCCGCCTCGGCGGGGTGAGTCGCGCCTGTTCACGACGTCACTGCAGCCGGCGGAGGCCCGGACGGAGTGGGTGCTGCGCACCGGTTCGCCCGCGGTCGCCCGTGCCCGATTCACGATCTTCGGCGAGGTGCGCGGAGAGACCGCGGAACAGCTGCTCGCCGACCTCGGTCCCGACACCCTCATCGCCCGCTCCGGGTCGATGGTCGGCGTCCTCCACACCGGCGACAGCCTCGTCGATCGGGTCGCGGAGGTGACGGGGGTGGAGAAGCTCTTCGCCAAACTGCTGCCCCTGACCCAGGTCCATCACACGTGGACGGTGTGGCGGACCCAGCATGAGACGGCGAACTCCGATGTCAGGGCGCTGCTGTCGGCGATCGACGAGGCGGCGGCGAACCGCTTCGTCGACCGGGTCCTCGGCGACCTCATCTCCTCGAAGGACGGGCGCGAGCTGCTCCTCACCCTGCGGTCCTTCATCGCCGCCGGGGGAGTGCGGGACGCTGTGGCGACCGAGCTCGGCGTCCACCGGCACACGGTGCGGGCGCGGCTGCAGCGGATCGAACGGCTGCTCGGGCGCGATCTTGCGGACCCGGAGACGACGCAGGCCGTGGCGATCGCCCTCGAACTCGCCGAACTCTGACCGCCGGCGTGCCGGGTCCGGTCAGCCGAAGTGCTCGGCGCGGAAGGCCGCTGCGACCTCAAGGACCCGGTCGAGGGCCTCGGGCGGGCCGATGCTGATGCGCACCCCGTCGCCGAGGTTGCGCACGGCGATCGCGGCGGCGACGCAGGCGTCCTCGAAGGCGTCGGAGAGCGGCCCGAGCGGCAGCCAGACGAAGTTGCCCTGAGCCTCGGGGACCTCCCAGCCCTGGGTGCGCAGGCCCGCGGCGAATCCGTCGCGGATCGTGGCGATCTGCCTTGCGCGGTCGATGACCTCGTCCCAGTGGCGCAGCGACTCGAGCGCCGCGGCCTGGCTGAGGTCGGTGACGCCGAAGGGGATGACGGCCTTGAGGAGGCCGGCGATGACGCTCGGATGGCCGACTCCGTAGCCGACGCGCAGCCCTGCGAGTCCGTGGGCCTTGGAGAAGGTGCGCAGGAGGACGACGTTGGGATGGTCGGCGACGAGCTCGAGGCCGTCGACGGCGCCGGGCGTGTTCGCGAACTCCCAGTACGCTTCGTCGAGGGCGACGACGACATGGTCGGGGACCGCGGTGAGGAATTCGCGCACCTCGGCGTCGCGGAGCACCGGGCCGGTCGGGTTGTTCGGGGAGCAGAGGATGATGAGGCTCGTCGCCTCGGTGATCGCGGCCGCCATCGCCGCGAGGTCGTGGGTGCCGTCGGACCGCAGCGGCACCTCGATGCGGGTCGACCCGGCCAGGCCCGTCGTCTGCGGGTACATCTCGAACGACGGCCAGGGGTAGATCGCCTCGGTGGTCGCGTCCGAGGTGATCTGGGTGAGGGCGACTAGTGTCCCGCGCCGTTGATTCGTTGTAGAAGTCGTCCGATGGAGGTGAGAATCTCGTCGGCGGTCTTGGTCCAGATGAAGGGTTTCGGGTTCTCGTTCCATGCTTTGATCCAGCCGCGGAGGTCTTTCTCCAGTGCTTGCACGCTGCGGTGATCTGAGCGTTGGAGGAGTTCGCGGGTGACTTCGGCGAAGAGCCGCTCGACTTGATTGATCCACGATGAGTACGTCGGCGTGAAGTGCATGTGGAACCGGGGGTGCTTTTCGACCCACGCTGTCACGGCCGGGTGCTTGTGTGTGCCGTAGTTGTCGCAGACAACATGCACATCCAGATGCTCGGGCACGTTCTGATCGATTTTCTGCAGAAACTTCTTGAACTCCACCGCACGGTGTCGGCGATGGGTGGACGCGATCACCGTGCCGTCAGCGACATTCATCGCCGCGAACAGGCTCGTCGTGCCGTGTCGGAAGTAGTCGTGCGTGCGCTTTTCGGGCATGCCCGGCATCATCGGGAACGCGGGCTGTGACCGCGACAGCGCCTGCACTTGAGATTTTTCATCCACCGAAAGAACGACGGCGGATTCGGGCGGGTCGAGGTAGAGGCCGACGATGTCGTAGACCTTCTCCACGAACAGCGGGTCGTTAGAGAGCTTGAATCCGTCCGCCTGGTGAGGTCTCAAACCGAACGCCTTCCATACCCGTCCGATCGTGGACTTCGACAGTCCGGTGCGCTCGGCCATCTTCGCCCGCGACCAATGCGTCGCGTTCGCGGGCGTCGACTCCAGCGTCGCGACCACGACATCCTCGACCTGCTCCGCAGTGATCGTCGCCGGGCGCCCCGGGCGAGGATCATCAACGAGACCGTCCAGACGGGCCTCCACGAACCGAGAGCGCCACTTCGTCACCGTGGGATCCGAGCAACCCACCAACGCGGCCACGTCCTTGTTCGACATGCCATCCCCACACGCCAACACGATCCGCGAGCGCAACGCGAGCGCCTGAGACGACTTACGACGCCGAGTCCAGCGCTCAAGCTGCTCCCGCTCCTCATCCGTCAGGATCAGTTCGGCCTTGGGTCGTCCAGTTCGCGCCATACTCCAATCCTACAACTTACAGACCGAATTTAAGGCGCAGGACA
>NZ_SJXG01000042.1:0-96552 GCF_012027885.1 Brevibacterium sp. LS14 | reverse complement strand
AACACTCCCGGTCGGCGGGGGTCTGATCGGTGGAGTGTGCAGATGGCGCGGGTGGGGTTGTCGTTCAGCGACAGGTCGGAGATCTCGGCGGCCTCGAAAGCGGGCTGGTCGGTGCGGAGGATCGCCCGTCACCTGGGGCGTTGCCCGTCGGTGATCTCGCGGGAGCTTCACCGGAACTCGACGAAGACCCGCGGCTACCAGGCCGTGACCGCAGACGTCAGAGCGCAGCGTCGGCGAGCTCGCCCGCAGCAGCGGAAGGTCGCGGGGGATCCGGTGCTGCAGGCGAGGGTGGACGCCGACCTGGCCGCGTCCTGGACGCCGAACGAGATAGCGGGCCGGTTGCGTCTGGAGGCGACAGACCCGACCGTTGAACGCATGGCGAACTCTCCTGACGCACGCGGCCGAACCGTCTCCGGTGAGGCTATCTACCAGTACATCTACGCAATCCCGAAGGGTGAGCTCGCCCGCAAGGGCATCTTCCTGCAGTCCAAGCGGACCAAGCGCCGACCACGTACGACCGGGCGGACGCGCGGTGGCCCAATCGTAGGTATGGTCCCGATCGCGGAGCGAGGTGAGGACGCCGCCCAGCGTCGGGTGCCGGGGCACTGGGAGGGTGACCTGATCATCGGGAAGAACGGCACCTCGTGCGCGGCGACGCTGGTGGAGCGGATGAGCGGGTTCACCGGGCTGCTGGCCCTGCCCTCGAAACACGCCGAGCCAACCGCTGACGCGGTCATCGAGTTTTTCAACGACCTGCCCGAGATGATGAAGGCATCGTTGGCGTGGGACCAGGGCAGCGAGATGGCCCAGCACGCGAAGGTCTCCCTGGCCACGGCGATGCCGGTCTACTTCGCCGATCCCCACTCGCCCTGGCAGAGGCCCAGCAACGAGAACACGAACCGGCTCTACCGGGAGTATCTGCCCAAGGGCACGGTGATCCCCGATCACCAGCCCTACCTCACCACCATCGCCGAGGAGATCAACAATCGACCCCGCCGCCGACTGGGCTATCTCACGCCCACCGAGGCATTCGCTCGACTGCTCGCCGGCGAGCCCCATGTTGCTTCGACGCCTTGACATCGCCATCGGACACTGATTTTCGGGGGTGGTGAAGTGTGAAGCGAACGCTGCATATCGTTGGCGCTTTGGCCTCAGTGCTGGTGATCGCAGGATGCTCGTTCAACCCGGCGACGCGGGACTCCGCGACGGATACGGCTACCTCGACACCCAGCCCGACGCCGACGGTGTTCACTCAGAACCTTGGGTCCGGACCGACCGGCGATGCCGGAACGATCGCCATCAGCGAAGACGCAGAGGGTGAGGACTTCGGCGCATCGAATATCGGCATCTCGTTCGAAGCGACCGACCTCGCCGATCCGCGACTCGACCCGGCGGCCTCCAACCTCGACGATCTGCTCAGATCCCTCGGTAGCCCGGCGCTGCGATTCGGCGGCAACGGACTCGACCGACGGACGTTCTGGACATCGACAGGGGAGACCCCGCCGAAACCCGAGCAGGTGGCGGTCACGCCTGACAATCTGAGGAACCTCAAGAGACTCGTCGACGCCACCGGCTCGACCGTGACGATCGGGATCCCGCTCGGCACCTACGACCCCGAACGCGGTGCCGACATGGCGGCCAACGCCGTCGACATCCTCGGTGATTCCCTCGCCGGGCTGGCGATCGGCAACGAACCCAACGGCTACACCGTCAAAGACGTGCCCAACGGCGCCGTCCGTGGAGACGGCTGGAACCGCGGCGAATACGTCAAGCAGCTCGAAGCCTACGCTGACGCCATCCATGCAAAGCGCCCCGACGCCCCCATCATCGGTCCCGACGCCTACGACGGCGCCTGGATGGACGCCTTCGTCGGAGCTGATATCGACAACACGACCGCCATCGCGCAGCACTGGTACCAACTCTACGAATGCGACTCCACGCAGGTGCCCGGCCGTGGCCCTCAAGCGGAGAACCTCGTTGCCCCGTCCGCGAAGGCAGCGGCGAAGGAGAACCTCGAGATCGGTCTGGCCAAGGCCGACGCCGCCGGCCTCCCGCTCTGGCTCGAGGAGACCGGCCCGACCAGCTGCGGCGGTACGAACGACACCTCCCTGACCAACGCGATGTCGCTCTGGGCCGCCGACTTCACGCTCTACGCCGCCTCCCTCGGAGTCGACCGCCTCGCCATGCACTCGATGCTCGGCGCCTGCAACGGCGGCGCACCGATGTCGCTGGTCTGCGACCCCGCCGACCACGGAACCGCCTCGGCCACTCTCCAGGGTCGCCCGCACTTCGCGGCGATGCGGCTCCTCGTTCCGAGCATCGGCGGCACCTTCACGAGGACGAGCGTCAACGGCGGCGGAAACATGAGCGCCTACACCGTGACGAAGAACGACGGGAAGACGCTGGTGACGACGGTCATCAACGCCAACGACGCCGCTGACATCGGCGGCAACCCGGTCACGCTCGAGATCCCCGACGGCTTCTCCGTCGACCGAGCCTCCCAGATCTACGGGCCCTCGAACGAGGCGAAGAACGCCACCCAGGTCATCCCTGCGAACCCGTTGCCGGACAGTGTCCCCTACAGCGGGCCGGCACCGACGGCGAGCCCCACGGACGACAACGACCTGCGCATCGACCTCGCCGCCAGCTCAGCGACCGTGTTCATCATGAGCAAAGGCTGACCCCGGCAGCGACACAGCGACCTCGTGAGCAGAACGGTGCAGACACTCACCGAGCCGGCACTCCCGCTACCGCCTCAGTACCCGAGCGACGCGACGTAGCGGAGGAACTCCTTGAGGTCATGCCCGCCGAGCGCCTGCCGGAGAGCCGGCAGCGCCTCGGCGTCGAAGGACACTCGCACCGTGCCGTCCTCGAGGCGCTCCGAGGTTGCCGGCACCGTGACGGCGACGACGTCGTCCTGCGGGATCTGCCGGATGACATTGGCGAACTTCCCCAACTCGATCGTCGTCAGCCCACGATCGGTGCGGACCCCGGCTGAGACCGCGCCCAGCACCGCGGTGAGCTTCGCCGGATCCTTCGCCAGCCCGCCCTGTCGCAGCGCCTGGACGAGGGCACGCAGCAGAGCCCGCTGATTGCGGGTGCGCGTCTGTCCGGCATCGTCGACGGCGGCCGCCGACGCGAACGTCACCGCTGACGCACCGTCGAGTGAGTTCGTCCCCTCGACGAACGACGTGCCCTCGGCCTCGAACGGGGTCCGACCGTAGACGGCAACGGGGCCGATGACGTCGATGACATTGCCGAGCGCCTCGGCGGAGAGCTCGACGACATGGTCGACGCGGACCCCGAGGACCTCCTCGGCGATGGCGACGAAGACCGGCCACCCGCCCTCGTCGACGAGGGATGCGAGGCTGCGTCCGGATTCGATCTCGACGGACGGGTTGAGGACGAGGAACCCCGCCGTGTCACCGGTCGCAGGCACGTGGACGAGGGCGAAGAGGTCGTTGAGGCTCGAGTTCGCCGCCGCGACGGGCTCGGCCGGAGCCGAGCCGGGCACGTACCCAGCCGCCGACCCGGGCACGTCCGGGGTGGTGACGCGCAGAGCGATCGTCCGCGCGTCGCTGGCCGTGGGGCGGATGTCGGCGGGTGGGAACGCCTGCTCGTCGGCGAGCTTGCGTGAGGAGTCGTCGAACGCAGCCCGAGCCTTGTTGATGTCTCCCAGCGACCCCAGGGCCGATGCCACCGTCTTGAGCCTGACCATCGCCGTTCCCCTCTCAGCGCATTTCGATTCTTCACGTCGGTGAGCCCGACCGGGGAAGCCGACGACCATCGACTCCGCCCGGGCTCGCAGCCTCATCGCCGACCACGGACGAGATCCTGGTGGAAGGGGAGGTGAGAGGCTCACTGACGCACCTCAAACTCTATCGCCACCGGCAGGGCAAAGGGAGCGAACACGACGGGGCGGAGGCGCAATCACGCCTCCGCCTCGCCGGGTCTCTCACAGTTCAGCCGGTCGTCACCTCACGCTCACGTCCGCGCCAGCGTCACGTCCGCGACAGCGTGGCCGGTGACCCGGACGCCGGTGCCTCGGACTGCGGTGACCCGGACGCCGGCGCCTCAGCCTCCGGCGACTCGACGGTCCCGCCGTGGTTCTCCGGGTCGAGGCTGAGCTCGTCGAACGGGCTCGACCCGTCGAGTGCCGCGCGCGCCTGGTTGAGGTCGAGCTCCTTCGTCCACCGGCCGATGAGCAGGGTGGCGACGGCGTTGCCGGTGAAGTTCGTCAGGGCGCGGGCCTCGGACATGAACTTGTCGATGCCGACGATGACGCCCATGCCGTCGAGCAGCTCGGGCCGGTGCGCCTGGAGACCGGCGGCCAGGGTGGCGAGCCCGGCGCCGGTGACACCGGCCGCACCCTTCGAGGCGATGATCATGAAGACGAGGAGTGAGATCTGCTGCCCGAGGTCCATCGGCATGCCCATCGCACTCGAGACGAAGAGCGCGGCCATCGTCAGATAGATCGCGGTGCCGTCGAGGTTGAACGAGTACCCGGTGGGCACGGTGATGCCGACGACCGGCTTCGAGACCCCGGCATGCTCCATCTTCGCGAGCAGCCGCGGCAGCGCCGACTCCGAGGACGAGGTCGAGAAGATGAGCAGGTACTCGCGGGCGAGGTACTTCATGAGGAGGAAGATGTTGAGCCCGGTGACGATCTTGAGCAGGCCGCCGAGGACGATGACGATGAAGAGTGCGCACGTGAGGTAGAAGGCGCCCATGAGCACGGCCATCGACCCGATCGCCGCCCACCCGGTGGCGCCGACGACTGCGGCGATGGCACCGAACGCGCCGACGGGGGCTGCCCACATGATCATCATCATGAGCTTGAAGACGACGGCCTGGATGTGGCGGATGCCGGTGATGACCGGTTCGCCCGCCTTGCCCATCGACTGCAGGGCGAACCCGACGAGGAGCGCGAGGACGAGGGTCGGCAGCACCGGGATGTCCCCGGGGATGAGGCCGAGGAGGAAGACGACGGTCGCGTTCTCCTCCCCACCGGCGGCATCCTCGTAGGGTTTGAGCTGGAGTCCGGTGCCGGGGTGGATGAGGTTGCCGACGACGAGGCCGATGATGAGCGCCAGGGTGGCCATGCAGAGGAAGTAGATCATCGCCAGGCCCCCGACCTTGCCGACGGTCGCGGCCTTCGCGACCGACCCGACGCCGAGGACGATCGTGCAGAAGATGATCGGGGCGATGATCATCTTGATGAGCGCGATGAACGCCGTGCCCAGCGGCTTGAGCGCGATGCCGACCTCCGGGGCGATGAGGCCGATCGCGGCGCCCGAGACCACGGCGACGATGACCATGATGTAGAGCCAGTGGGTGCGGTCCCGCTTCTTCGCAGGAGTCTGCGCTGTGGGCGCGGGGGTCGTGTTCTCAGGCGGCATTGCCTTGTCTCCTCATTGAGTGATCGATGGGTCCTTCGCTCACCCAGAGTGGCAAGGGTCGTGACGTCTGTCACGGTTGCGTTCATAGTGTTCATGGCCGGGCGGGCGTGCGAAGCTTGTCTCGGTGGAGAGGAGAGACGATGGCGACATCACGCACGTCCGGGCGTCGGTCGGTGCCCTTGGCGCGGCGGCTCTTCGTCCTCCAGCTCGTCCTCATCGTCGCCGTGTGCGCGGTCCTCAGCGTCACCAGCTACCTCACCGCCCGTGACTCCGCGCGGGATGCGACCGCGGACCGGGTCCTCAGCATCGCCGAGACCCTGGCCAACGACCCCTTCGTCGCCGAGGCGGTGACCGGCCCCGACCCGTCCGCCCGGCTCCAGCCGTACGCGCAGACCGTCGTCGACACCGCCGACGTCGACTTCGTGACGATCATGGACCGCGACCGCACCCGCTACACCCACCCGGATCCCGACGAGATCGGCCGGCCCTACATCGGCAGCATCGACACCGCCCTGACCGGGCGGGCCGAGACCGAGGAGTACGTCGGCACGCTCGGCCCCTCGGTGCGGGCGATCGTTCCCATCGTCGACGACGCCGGTGGAGTCACTGCGATGGTCGCCGTCGGCGTCACCCTGGAGACGATCTCGCTCACCCACGCCGCGGCGCTGCCGCAGATCCTCATCATCGCCGCCGTCGCCATCGCCCTCGGCGGGCTCGGCGCGTGGATCCTCAGCCGCTACCTCCGCCGTGTCACCCTCGGCTACGGGCCCGAGGAGCTCAAACGGCTCTTCGCGTTCTACGACTCCGCGCTCCATTCGCTCCGTGAGGGCCTCATCCTCGTCGACGACCGCGGACAGCTCGTCCTCTACAACGATGAGGCCGCCGCCCTCCTCGACCTTCCCCGTCCCACCGACGATGAGCCGGTTCCCCTCGCCGAGGTGGCCCTGCCGACCTCGATCCGTGACCTCCTCGACTCCGGTCGGGTCGCCGTCGACGAAACCCACCTCACCGCCGATCGCGTCCTCGTCCTCAACCAGAAGCGCGCAACAGAACCTCACGATCGCGCCTCCCGGGACGGGGAGGCTTCCACGGCGAGCGGCACCGTTGTCACTCTGCGCGACCGCACGGACCTCACCGAACTCACCGGTGAGCTCGAGACGATGCGGACCCTCTCCGAGGCGCTGCGCGCACAGACCCATGAGCACGCCAACCGCATGCACACCGTCTCGACGCTCATCGAACTCGGCCGCACCGCCGAGGCGGTCGACTTCGCCGTCCGCGACGAACAGGAGTCCCAGCGGCTCACCGACACCTTCGTCGACTCCCTCGACGAACCCTTCATCACCGCGCTCATGGTCGGCAAGGCCGCCCAGGCCCACGAACGCGGCATCGAACTCACCGTCTCCGCGACCGGGGAGCTGCCGCCGGGCAGCCTCGACGCCCGCGATCTTGTCACGATCGCCGGCAACCTCATCGACAACGCCCTCGACGCCGCCGCGGACTCGGCGGAACGGCACGTGTGGGCGGACTTCGTCGCCGCCGACGGCGAGCTCATCATCACCATCGCCGACTCCGGTGCCGGCATCGACGAGACGGAGATCGACGCGATGCTCCGCCTCGGCGCCACAGGCAAAGCCGAGGCCGCGCACCCCGGCGGGCGAGGGTTCGGCCTCGCGCTCGTCCGGCAGGCGGTCGCCCGCCTCGGCGGGCAGCTCACGGTCGAATCCGACGGAGGGGCGATCGTCACGGTGACGCTGCCGGTGACACGGGCCGACGATCCGGCGGCAGGGAACGGCCGCCTCGGCGAGGGGGATGAGACGACGACGGAGACAGAGACAGTGACAGGGAAGGGGCGGGAGCGCACCGATGGCCGCTGACAACAACGACCTGCGGGTCCTCATCGTCGAGGACGACCCGATGACGGCAGAGGCCCACGCGGACTTCGTCCGGCGGGTCCCCGGCTTCACGGTGGTCGGGATCAGCCTCGGCGGGACCGCGGCACTCGAGCGCTTCGACGCGCTGACCGCAGAGGGCAGGCCGGTCGACCTCGTCCTCCTCGACATGAACCTCGTCGACGCCCACGGGTTGGAGGTGGCCAAGCGGATGACGAGTCGGAACACCGGGGTCGACATCATCGCGATCACCGCGGTGCGGCATCTGCCGGTGATCCGCTCGGCGATCGCGGTGGGGATCACGCAGTACCTCATCAAACCGTTCGCGTTCGCCGCGTTCCGGGAGAAGCTCGAGAACCAGCGGGCGTTCCGGCAGGGTCTGAGCGGGGGAGGCGAGCTCGCGACGCAGGAGTCGGTCGACAGCGCGCTCAGCGCCCTTAGGTCGGTCGCCCCGGGGCGCCTGCCCAAGGGGCTCATCGAGGAGACGCTCGAGACGGTCTCGGCGGCGGTGCGGGAGGCACCGGCGCCGGTGTCGGCGACCGAGGTGGGGCGGGCGCTCGACCTCTCCCGGGTCACGGTCCGTCGCTACCTCGAACACCTCGTGACCACCCGGCAGGCGGTCAAGCAGCCCCGGCACGGCACCCCGGGCCGCCCGGAGTACGAGTACCGCTGGGCGTAGGGGCGCGCGGAGAGGACCGCGGCGGCAGGTCACCGTCGGCGCGTCACTGCCTGCTCCCTCACTGCAGGGCGCTCAGCCTCGGCAGGGCTCCGGGGGTCTCGTGGACCGCGGCCTCGAGGTCGTCGAGGAACCGGGTGGCCCACCGGCAGAGACTGTGATCTGCCACCGTCGTCGCCATCGCCTCGATGCGCGAGTGCGCGTTCGCCGCCTCCGTCGCCACCGCCTCGGCGATCGCGTCCTTGAGCGCATCGCGGTCATGCGGGTTGACGATGAGGGCCTCGGTGAGCTCATCGGCGGCACCGGCGAACTCCGAGAGGACGAGCACCCCGCCGCGGCCGCGCCGGGCGGCGACATACTCCTTGGCGACGAGGTTCATCCCGTCGCGCAGCGAGGTCGCGAGCAGGACATCGGCGGTGAGGTACCACTTGACGACGTCGTCGAACGGGTACTCGCGGTGGAGGTAGTGGATGCTCGCCCCGCCGAGACCGCCGAACTTCCCGTTGATCCGCCCCACCGTCCGTTCGACGTCGGCGCGCAGCTGACGGTAGGCCGGGATCGCCTCACGCGAGGGCACGGCAATCTGGACGAACCGTGTCGTCGCCGGGTCGAGGGTGCCGTCGTCGAAGAGCTCCTCGACGGCGAGCAGTCGCTCGAGGATCCCCTTCGTGTGGTCGAGTCGGTCGATGCCGAGGAGCACGGTCTCCGGATCGCCGAGCTCGGATCGGATTCTGGACGGTGCCCCGTCGCGCACGGCGCTCTTCGCGAGCGTGCCGATGCGCTCGGAGTCGACGGAGACCGGATAGGCGCCGACGATGGTGCCGTCCTCGCGCGGGTCGACGCCGAGGATGCGGGTGCACGCGGCGATGAAGTTCTCGACGTCAGCCTGTCGTTGGAAGCCGATGACGTCGGCGCCGAGGATGCCCGAGAGCACCTCGGTCCGCCACGGCAGCTGCGCGAAGAGCTCGACGGGCGGGAACGGGATGTGCGTGAAGTACCCGAGCCGCACATCGGGCCGCATCGACCGGACGAGTCCGGGAACGAGCTGGAGCTGATAGTCATGGACCCACACGAGCGCATCGGGTGCCGCCGAGGCGGCGACCTCCTCGGCGAAGCGACGGTTGACCCGCTGGTGGGCCTCCCACCATGACCGTTTGAACTGCGGGGCGACGACATGGTCGTGATAGAGCGGCCAGATCGTGCTGTTGGCGAACCCCTCGTAGTGGGATTCCACCTCGTCTGCACTCAGCCGCACGGGGATGAGCGCCATGTCGGACTGCTGCTCGGGTTCGGTCTCGTCGTCGGCGATGCCGGACCAGCCGACCCACGCGCCGCCGTGGCGCTGGGCGACGGGGGAGAGGGCGGCGACGAGACCGCCGGGAGAGGACCGCCAGGCGTCGGCGGCCCGCTGGCAGGGCAGCCGGTTGGCGACGACAAGGAACCTGTGGCGCTGTGCTTCTGTGGACACGATGATCTCTCAGCGGCATCCGGACGGCTGCCGCGATTCTCGGGGCCGGGCGCACCGGGAGGCGCTGCCTGTTCGCGACGAGAATACCGCCATCTACTTTACGTCGTAAAGCCGGAAAAATGAACCCTGGTCGACTTGTCGGTGAATCGGCTTCTCGTGCCCGCCGCATGGGTTTTGTTGGCATTGGGTTCCCGGTGGGATTACAGTGTAAGAAAGCAGCGAGGCGGCTTGTCTCCATGCTCATCTCCTGGCCCTGGGAACCAAGGCCAGGCCGCTGATCCGCGACATCTGTGAGCTCCTGCGACCGACATGGTCGCGGCGGGCTCACAGGCCCACCGGATCCCATTATGCAGTTGAACGAAGTTACCAATGGGTTTCATCGCTTATCTCATTCTCGGCCTCATCGCCGGTGCCATCGCCAAGGCCATTCTGCCCGGTCGGCAGGGCGGCGGCTGGATCGCCACCCTCATCCTCGGCGTCATCGGCGCCCTGGTCGGCGGCTGGCTCGGCGGCCTGATCTTCGGCGCTGAGATGAATGCGTTCTTCTCGCTCTCGACGTGGCTGTGCGCCATCGGCGGTTCGATCATCGTCCTCCTCATCTGGGGACTGATCACCGGTCGTTCGCGCGCGACCAACGCGTGAGTCGCTGACCTGTGAACACTTGGTCGCAGGTCATCTCGGCGGGCGCGTTCAGTGCACTAGACTGGGCAGTGAACGCGCCCGCCGCCGACGCCGGTCCGACGGTTCGGGCACGAACGAGGACCTCGCGACAGATCGCGGTCGGGGTGGCATCGGCCTCCCCGACCGGGATCAGTGATTCCAGGAGTAGTAATGGCCCGTCAGCGCTTGCGCCAAGAGGACATCGTCCGGGCGGCGATTGCCTTCATCGATGAGTTCGGTGTGCAATCGCTGTCCATGCGCCGACTGGGGATGTCGCTCGAGGTGGAGGCAATGGCCCTGTACAACTATGTCTCGGGACGCGAAGAGCTCGTCTCGCTGGCCGTCGATGAGCTCATCGACGATCTCTTCGACGACGAGCTGATGCAGGAGCAGCCCGCATCATGGGAGGCGTTTCTGCGGTTCGTCGCGAACGCAATGCGCGACCTCGCGCTCAGCCATCCGCGGATGTTCCCGCTCATGATCACCCAACCGCCGGAGGCGCCGTGGCTGCGCCCGCCGCTGCGCAGCGTGCGCTGGGTCGATTATTTCCTCTCCACGCTCCAGGACTACGGCTTCTCCGACGACCGTGTCGTCGACGCCTACAAGGCCTTCACGAGCTTCCTCCTCGGTCACCTCGTCCTCGAGGTCTCCGCGCTCGGCATCGACATCGCCTCCGAGATCGACGACGACGCCGACGGCGGGGAGAGCAGTGAGAGCCTCGGGAACTACCCGACGCTCAACCGCCTCCAGGACATGCTCGCCGAAGACCACTCCGACCGCGAGTTCGATGACGGCCTCGACGACCTCATCGAACGCATCCGCACGACCAAGGACTCGTGACCCGAGCCGCCCCCACCGAACGGACCACCGCGCCGACGTCGGCGCGGGCCGCCGACGGCAGCCAGGTGGCGCCGGCCTCACATCATGACGGTCAGGTCCTGACGGGTCCTCGACTGTCGACTTCGGAACCGCCCCACCGATCGAAGGGATGAGTCCCGCCCATGCACACACCGCTCGTCAGAGCCCTCACCGAACTCACCAAGCCCTGGTACCGGCCGGGCACCGATTCGCCCCATGAGGACGAATTCCTCAAACTCGTCACGAGCACCGCGCCACTGGCCACGCGACTCGCAGCACTCCAGGGGTTCTGGAACCTCACCGGCACCTCCTCGGCGCTCAAGCAGTGGGATGCGCTCACCGCGATCGCCTCCGCTGATGTCGCCGTCGCCCGCATGCTCGAACCCCACATCGACGCCCTCGGCATCCTCGCCGAGGCGGGACACCCCACCCCGGGGCCGGAGTCCTCATGGGGCGTCTTCGCCGCCGAGATCCCCGGCAGAGTCGTCACCGCGACCCCGGCGGCCGACGGCACGCTCGTCCTCCACGGGGAGAAGGCCTGGTGCTCGCTCGCGACCGAGCTCACCCACGCCATCGTCTCCGTCCGCCTCGGCGAGGCCCGACAGACCGTGGCCGTCGACCTCACCGGGCCCGGGGTCCACCCCGCCGAGGCGGACTGGCCGGCCCTCGGGCTCGCCGAGATCCCCAGCGGCCCCATCGTCTTCGACGGCGCGCGTGCCACCGCGGTCGGACCGCCTGAGTGGTACCTGCAGCGGCCCGGGTTCGCGTGGGGCGGCATCCGCGTCGCGGCGTGCTGGTTCGGCGGGGCGCTCGGGCTCGCCCGCAACGCAGCCCAGCGCCACTTCGGAAGGCCCCAGCCCTCACCCCTGGGGGCGATGACGCTGGGACAGATCGACACGGAGATCACGGCCGCCCGCACGGTCCTCGCCCACGCCGCGCAGCTCGCCGGCAGCGGCGACATCGACTCCCACGACGACTCGTGGACCCAGGCCCTGCGCGTGCGCAACCTCGTCTACCGCGCGTGCCAGCGCATCCAGGAGCTCAGCCGCGAACTCGCCGGTCCCGCAGCGCTCACCGGCGACCGAGAGTTCGCGAAGGCCGACGCCGACCTCACCGTCTACCTCAGCCAGCACCACGGCCCCCGCGACGAAGCCTCCCTCGGCGAGGCGATCGTCGCCGACGCGACACCACGATGACCTTCACCCACCTCGACGAGACGACCCCGGAGGACGCGTGGGCGGAGGCCGGGGTCGCCGAGCTGCCCCGGTTCGCGCCGGACACCCTGCCGGGCGGGTCCGTCGTCGTCCTCCTCGCCCACCCCGACGACGAGGCCCTCGGCTGTCCGGGACTGCTCACCCGCCTCGGTGCGGAGGGGCGCGACGTCGATGTCCTTCTGTGCACGGCTGGGGAGAACTCCCACCCGCAGTCCCCGACGCACACCCCCGAGCAGCTGCGGGAGATCCGCCTTGCCGAGTTCGACTCCGCCCTCACCGGGCTGGGAGGGTCGATCACGGCGCGGTTCCTCGACCTCGGCGACGGTGGGCTTCCGGCCCGGTATGAGGAGATCCTCGCCGAGGTGGACGCCGCCGTCTCCGCCCTGCCCGCCCCGGTGACGATCGTCGCTCCGTACAGCCGTGACGGCCACGGCGACCACGAGACCCTCGGGCGGGCGGCCCTCGAGGTCGGCCGGCGGCGGTCGGCGACGGTGCTCGAGTTCCCCATCTGGTACTGGCATTGGGCCGACCCCACCGACCGTGCATGGCGAGAGTGGGAGTTCCTCCCCGATCCAGCCGGTCTCGACAGGCAGGCACTGTGGGCGCACTATCCCTCGCAGATCCGACCGCTGTCGGACCGGCCCGGCGACGAGGCGATCCTCCCGGCAGAGTTCCTCGCGCACTTCGCCCGCGGCGGGGACACGTTCGCCGTCACCCGCTTCGGACCCGCCGACGGCCACGCCGGAACGGGAAAGGGGCGGGAGACGAACGATGCCCGCACCGCCGAGGCGGTCTTCGATCGCGTGCACACCGAGCGACCCGACCCGTGGGAGGTGCGCACCTCGGCTTACGAGATCGCCAAACGCCGCGCCCTCATCGCCGCCCTGCCGGAGGGACGGTTCGACCACATCCTCGAGATCGGGTGCTCGATCGGCGAGCTCAGCCGTGCCCTCGCCGAGGTCGCCGACCACGTCACCGCGGTCGACGCGAGTTCCGCAGCGCTCGCCGAGGCGCGTCGCCGGCATTCCGGGCACGGCATCGACTTCGTCCACGGCACCCTGCCCGACGATTGGCCGGCAGGCCGCTTCGACGCCGTTGTCCTCGCCGAGACCGGCTACTACCTCACACCCGTGCAGCTCGAGCAGACCCTCGACCAGATCGCGGAGTCGACCCGCGACGACTTCATTCTCGTCCTCTGCCACTGGACCGGGGAGATCGAGGACTGGCCGCTCGACGCCGCGCAGGTCCACGCCATCTGCCTCGGCCGCTGGCCGGATGCCCTTCGTCTCCACCACGATGTCGGCGACTACCGGCTCGACGTCCTCCACGTCTCCCGCACGGTGCGCGTCGGAGGGGAGGAGGCGTGATGATCGACCACGTCGCCGTCGTCGTGCCCGCCCACAACGAGGAAGCGGAGATCCTCGGCTGCCTCGCCGCGCTCGTCGCCGCGGTTGAGGCCGCGAGCCCCCTGTCCTCGGTGCAGATCATCGCCGTCGCCGACAGATGCGCCGACGGCACCGCCGGCCTCATCGAGCGCTTCGCCGCCAGGCACCCCGTCGTCACTCCTATGACCGTGCCCTTCGGCAACGTCGGCCGCGCCCGCGACGCCGGGGCAGAGGCGGCACTCGATGCGATCGCCGCGGTCGATGCCGACGAGGATGCGCTCGAGCGCACGTGGCTCGTCTTCACCGACGCGGACACCCGGGTGCCCGAGAACTGGATCACCGCGCACCTCGACCATGCCGGACAGGGCGCGGACTGCGTCGTCGGCACCGTCGAACCCCGAGCCGACGTCGGCAACGACGACCTCATCGAGGCATGGTTCGCCGCGCACCACCTCGGCGAGGGACACGACCACGTGTTCGGAGCGAACCTCGGGATCCGGGGCTCCCACTTCGTACGGATCGGCGGATGTCCGCCGCTGCGCCTCGGCGAGGACGTCGCGATGGTCCACGCCGTGACCGCGGTCGGGGGCACCGTCCGGCGGACCGACGACTGCCGGGTCGTCACCTCGGCGCGGATGCTCGGTCGCTGCCACGGAGGATTCAGCACCTACCTGCGGGAGCTCGCCGACGAGACGGACGGCCGCCTCGGCGACATCGATGCTGAGAAGTCCCACGCAGGATGATGTGAGAATCCTGTCGCGTCAGGGGAACTTGGTACGCTGGGGAGAGTTGACTTTTCAAGAACCGAAATGGAGTGAAGCCGCACGTGGGAACCACCGCGGATATGGGGTCGTCGTCCGACGACCCCGGCGACTGTTGGATTTGTGAACTGAGCGCGCATCGTCGCGCCTCTGATCGGCCGGCCGGGGCGGGGGTGAGCGCCCCATGGGCTCCGAATTCCTGATGCTGGCGATCGGCTGCGTCCTCGTCCTCATCATCATCGCCGCGAACGGGTACTTCGTCGCCCAGGAGTTCGCGTACATGTCCGTCGACCGCTCGCGGCTCGCAGCTCGCGCGGAGACCGGGGATCCTGCCGCCAAGCGGGCGCTCGCCGTCACCAAACGCACATCGTTCATGCTCTCCGGCGCGCAGCTGGGCATCACCGTCACCGGTCTGCTCGTCGGCTACGTCGCCGAACCGATGATCGGCCAATCCCTCGGCGCGCTCCTCGGGGGACTCGACATCCCGCCGGCGGTCACCGTCGCCGTAACGACCGTCGGCGTGCTCCTCGTCGCGACGATCGTGCAGATGGTCTTCGGCGAGCTCTACCCGAAGAACCTCGCGATCGCCGCCCCCGAGACCCTCGCGCTCGCCCTCGCCCGGTCGACGCAGATCTACCTCGCCGTCTTCGGCTGGCTCATCGCGATCTTCGACGTCGCCGCGAACCTCTTCCTCAGGCTGCTGCGCGTCGAACCCGTCCACGACGTCGACCCGAGCGTGTCCGCCGACGAACTCCGACGCGTCATCGAGGAGTCTCGGCAGACCGGTGACCTGCCCACCGACCTCTCCCTCCTCATCGACCGAGTGCTCGAGTTCCCCGACGCCGACGTCGAACACGCGATGATCCCCGGCTCCCGTGTGGCCACGGTCGACCACGAGGTCACCCTCGGGGAGCTGCGCGAGCTCATGGCCCACGCGCACAGCCGCTACCCGGTCCTCGACGAGACCGAGGCGCCGGTCGGCGTCGTCGAACTCGTCGACCTCCTGCGCACGAGCGAGCCGATGGACGCTCCGGTGACGACGATCATGCGTCCGCCCGTCGTCGTCCCCACCCTCATGGCTCTGCCCGATGCGCTTGCGGAGATGAACCGCGGCGATTCGCAGCTCGCCTGCGTCATCGACGAGTACGGCGACCTCGCCGGCATCCTCACGACCGAGGACGTCGCCGAGGAGCTCGTCGGCGAGATCACCGACGAACACGACGAGGAGAGCCCCACCGCAATGGTCGAAGAGGCCCCGCGGACCTGGATGGCCGACGGAGGCATGCCGCTCGACGAGGTGCGCCGCATCGTCGGCTACGACCTGCCCGAGGGCGACTTCGAGACCCTCGCGGGGCTCGTCATCGCCACGAGCGGCGGGTTCCCCGAGGCCGGCGACCGGGTCACCGTGCCCGTCCTCGCCGAGGCATCCGACCTCCTCGCCGACGACCCCGTCGAACGCGAGCTCGACGTCGAGGTGCTCACCGTCGACCGGCACGTGCCCGGGCAGATGCGGGTGACGCTCATCGAGACCACCGCCGATGACTCGGCCGCCGACGATTCGGCCGCCGACGACCCAGTTGCGGATGGCCGCGACACGGGTGAGTCCGCCGCTGAGGAAGGGAGGAACCGATGACCGACGCACCGCTCTTCGTCATCGTCGGCACGATCGCACTCATCGTGCTCAGCGCGTTCTTCGTCATCATCGAGTTCTCCCTGCTCGCCGCCCGCCGGCACCGACTCGAGGAGCAGGCGTCGACATCGGCGCCTGCTCGGGCGGCGCTGCGGGGAATGAACGAGCTGACGATCATGCTCGCCGTCGCCCAGTTCGGGATCACGATCTGCACCTTCGCGCTCGGTGCGATCACGAAACCCGCCGTCGACTCGTGGCTGGCCCCGCTTTTCAGCGCGGTGGGCGCGCCGTTCTGGCTCGCCGACTCGGCCGCCTTCGTCCTCTCCCTCCTCTTCGTCACGTTCCTCCACCTCGTCATCGGTGAGATGGCGCCGAAGTCGTGGGCCATCGCCCACCCCGAGCTCGCGGCGACGATCATCGCCCTGCCGGCCCGAGCCCTCGCGTGGCTGCTGCGGCCCCTGCTCGTCTGGGTCAACAGCGTCGCCAACAGGCTCGTGGCCGCAAGCGGATACACACCCGCGGAATCGCGGGCGCTCGGCGGGCAGGACATCGATACGATCCGGCAGCTCGTCGAGCATTCGGCGGCCGCCGGCGAACTCGACGACGCCTACCGCGACCAGCTCACCCACGTCTTCGAACTCCAGAGGATGAGCGTGGGCAGCCTGCTGCCCGGCGGGACGCGTGCCCTGACCTCGGTGCCGGAGACGGCGACGGCCGGGCAGGTGCGCGACCTCGCGGCGGAGTCCGGGCACATGCGCATCCTCGTCGAGCGCGCGGGGAAGGCACCGGGGGTCGTCCACGTCCGCGACGTGCTCCTCCTGCCCGCCGACCACGGGATCGAGGACTTCACTCGCGACTGCCTCGTCCTCGACGCGGAACTGCCCGTCCACGAGGCGCTCACCCTCATGCGCGATGAAGCCGAGCAGCTCGCCGTCGTCACCCGCGACGAGCGCATCGTCGGGGCGGTGACGATGGCCGACATGCTCCGGCGGATCCTGCCCGACGGGTCGAGCATCACGCTCTGAGGCCGGGCCGGACCTCCTCGAGCCAGCCAGGCGGAGAGGTGGAGCCAGCCGGGCGGAGAGCACGGGTGCGGGCGGAGTGGACCGGCCGCCTCGGCGGGGTGAGCTGGGACACCTCCGCGTCCGATCCATGGGTTATGCTGGCACGACGACCGACCCAGGAGGTCCGCGCCCGCCTCAGGCGGGCCGGTCGTGGAGCGCGCGATCGTCCGACCCCCACCCCGGTCGGCAGGGTGCGCGCGGCGTCACCGGCCACCCTGCGGCGACTGCGACTGCGACTGCGCCAGTGTCCGACCGGCTCACCGGTCCGACCTGCAATGTGAGACCACGACGACGGCCGCCGAGGCGGGCCGTCCCCACTGACGACGAGGATCATCGATGACGACACCGACCGCTGACGACAAGGGACAGGCTCCGGCCGCCGCCATCACCGAAGACGAGATCTTCGCAGGACACCACCACGGCAAGCTCGCCGTCGAACTCACCCGTCCGCTCGAGACCCAGCGCGACCTCTCGATCGCCTACACCCCGGGCGTCGCCCGTGTGTGCACCGCGATCGCCGAGGAGCCCGAACGGGCGAAGGAGCTGACGTGGTCCGGGCGCCTCGTCGCGGTGATCTCCGACGGATCGGCCGTGCTCGGACTCGGCGACATCGGCGCGAGCGCGTCCCTGCCCGTGATGGAGGGCAAGTGTGCCCTGTTCAAGCGCTTCTCCGGGCTCAACGCGATCCCCATCGTCATCGACACCAACGACGTCGACGAGATCGTCGACACGATCGTGCGGATCTCCCCGACCTTCGGGGCGATCAACCTCGAGGACATCTCCGCCCCGCGCTGCTTCGAGATCGAGGACCGGGTCAAGGCCGCCCTCGACATCCCCGTCATGCACGACGACCAGCACGGGACGGCGATCGTCGTCCTCGCGGCGCTGATGAATGCCGCGCGCGTCGTCGGCAAGGACATCACCGACCTCAAGGTCGTCATCTCCGGCTCGGGGGCCGCAGGCGTCGCCGTGACGAAGATCCTCCACGAGGCCGGTGTCTCCGACATCGTCGTCCTCGACTCGAAGGGCATCGTCGAATCCGGGCGCAGCGACCTCACCCCGACGAAGCAGGCGATCGCCGCTGACTCGAACCCGCGGGGGATGAGCGGGGGAGTGGAGACAGCCCTCGACGGAGCCGATGTGTTCATCGGGCTCTCCTCCGGCACGATCGACCCGGAGCTGCTCTCGACCATGGCCGACGACGCGATCATCTTCGCGCTCTCGAACCCCAACCCCGAGGTCGCCCCCGACGTCGCCGCCCAGTACGCCACGGTCGTCGCCACTGGTCGCAGCGACTTCCCGAACCAGATCAACAACGTCCTCGCGTTCCCGGGGGTCTTCCGCGGAGCGCTCGACGCCGACGCCACGTACATCACCGAGGAGATGAAGCTTGCCGCGGCGAGTGCGATCGCCGCGCTCGTCGGCGACGACCTCGCGCCGGACTACATCGTCCCCGGAGCTCTCGACGAGCGGGTGGCTCCCGCAGTCGCCGCCGCGGTCGAGGCGGTCGCGCGCGGGTGATCGAGGGATGACTGCACATGACTGATCAGTGACCGGAAACGGTCAGCGGCCCCGGGAGGACTCCCGGGGCCGCTTTTTGTTGAACAATCGAGGCGCGAATTGTGGAACGAAAACAGGAAGATGTCTTGAGGCGCCGGCGTTCGAGTGCGGTGTCGGGAGCGCGCGGTGCGGGGCGTCGGGGTCTCTGCCCGGGTCTGATGTCCGCGGTGCGGGGGTTCGAGTCGAGTCTCGGCAGGCGTTCTTGACGCCGATGAACGGCCGAGGCCCTGGTATGACACGCCGAAACGGCTTCGCAGATCTCGCAGTCGAATCGATGGCATGGGAAGCGGTCCTGCCTACGAGATCTCAGTGTTTGCGCAGGGGAGCTATACCGTGCACGGAGGGCAATCAGCCAGGCGAATCACAGGGAATCTTGTGAAAGTTATGAATTCGTGACCGAAATCATGGGTTCCCATAGTAGATTGATCGTTGAACTTGCAACGAGAGCCTGCCGTGTCTCCAGCTCGGTGAACCCTACATCCCCGACATCCCCCATATCCGGCTCTCAGTGATCCTCCAGCCCCCACGCGCACCATCACGATTGAGGAACAGTATGGCGTCGACCCACTCCATATTCTCCGCTGGTTCCCAGCGGAACTCGGACATCGCTTCGCGAGCCCGGGTGGTCCTCTCTGCATTCGTCGTCCTCGTGCTGCTCTTCGCCGTCAGCGGCGTCCTCATGGCACCCTCCCCAGCCGCCGCAAGCGGTTCCGGACTCGGCGAAGCGCCGTCATCGACGAGCGGGTCCTCGACGCCGAGTGAGTCTGCGTCAACGAGCGAAGGATCCTCCGGCTCGGGCCTCCAGGACAGCGGAGGCGCCGCGCAGTCCGAGCCCGCACCGTCGGGTTCGTCGAGCCCGTCGCCGTCCCCGAGCCAGTCCGAGCCGGCTCCCATGCCGACCCGGGTGGAGACGCAGGCCGTGACGATCGCGTGCAGCGCGGGTACTGTCTACGCCTCGACCGGTACCGGTCAGATTCGTCGCATCGACGCGAATGGGACAGTGACCAACATCAGCACTCTCTCGCCGACACCCACGCAGCTCAACGGTCTGGGCATCAGCGCGGGCGGACAGATGATCTACGGCTATGACCGGACTGGCAACACGACCGCAACCATCTACTCGTTCAACCCGGCGACGGAAACCTGGTCGAGGCTCTCTCAGCCGTATAACACCGCGTTGGCCGCCAACGGTGGCTTCGGCGGCTCTCTGGTCGGCGGTGCCGTCGATCTCTCACCCACGGGCGGAAACTACTACTTCGGTGGATTCACATCCACCGGTCAAGAGTTCAGGCTGTGGAGTTTCAACCCTGGCACAAACGGATTCCGCTATCTCGGATATGTGGATACGAGTGCAGGTGCAGTCAGCGGCGGCAACGGCGACATCGCCTTCGACAACCAGGGAAACCTCTTCATCGTGCGGGGCGCTGGTTCGAGCACCACTGTATTCAGCGTCACCAACGACGCAGTCGCGACTGCAAACGGCGGGAAGATTCAAGCTGCAACAGGGTCCACGATCGACGCCCAGATGTCCGGTGTCAATGGCGTTGCTTTCGACGCCAACGGAAAGATCTATCTGAGCAACGGCACCTCAGTCCGCTCCTACAACATGCCGGACTTCTCGGGCGGCACCACTGTCCCAGTAAACCCGGCCCAGACTGGGCTCACGGACCTCGCATCGTGTTCGTCGCCGGCGACGATCACGATCGAGAAGGACGTGAAGAATCGTGTCAATGCCACCGACCAGTTTGGACTGAGGATGGCCAGGGGGACTACTGAACTCGGTACTACGACGACCACGGGGACGACCAACGGCATCCAGAATGAGCGACTCGGACCCCAGCCGGTGGCTCGTGGTGCGCAGATCAGTTTCTCCGAATCCGCAGCAGGCACAACGACGCTCGGCAACTACGCTTCAAGCTATTCGTGCACGGTCGATGGCAGAGCCATGGGAGTGTCAGGAAACGGTGTTTCGGGGTCGGTGACGATCCCCGCCACGGGCAATGAAGTGATCTGCCGTTTCACCAACTCGCCGCTCACTGCTGACGTGACGATCAACAAGAAGACGCAGAATCAGGACGGCAGCAACGAGCAGAATGCCAGCGGCTGGACAGTCGGGGCTAGGACGACGGGTACGACCGGGTCGGTGACACAGACGCCGACAGCGGCGACGCAGCAGACGGGTGCCGACGGCAATGCGAAGTGGTCGCTGAAGTTCGGTGGCACCTCGGATCGGACGAATCTCGCTGTCCTCGAGCGGCAGCAGTCAGGCTACGAATTCGTGAGTGGATCGTGCCGCATCACTCGCCTCGATGGGACGACCGCGAACGTCACTCTGACCACCGCAAATGAACAGACCCTGTCTCAGCAGATCCAACCGGGAGACAAGGTCGAATGCGGGTACGTCAACAAGAAGTCCTCCGCCGACGTCACGGTGAATAAGAACTGGGTCATCGACGGCAAGAATGTCGCCAACGGCAGCCAGCCGGCGGGTATGAGCGCGAAGCTCTTGCTCGATCCGGCCGGCCAGCCTGCCGGTGACCCGGCCTTCGGACAGAAGCGCACCGGCTTCGCCGTCGGTGACACCGTGAAGATCGGTGAGACGACGACGATCGACTCCCAGAAGTTCCCCGGCTGTTCGGTGAAGACGAAGACGATCTCCGGTCCGGGGATCGACGGCACCGTGCCGCTCACGGACACCTTCAGCACGAAGCTGCCCGGCGCCTCGAACACCTACACGGTGACGAACACCGTCGAGTGCCAGACGCTGACGATCACGAAGGACGTCGAGAACGACAACGGCGGCACCCTGACCGCCGCCGACTGGAACCAGCGCCTCTTCGCGAAGCAGGGCACCAACCCTGCTGTGCCCTACGACTCGGGTGAGAAGAAGTACGTCACCACAGGCTCCTACGTCATCTCCGAGAACAGCCTGCCCGGCTACGAGCAGGTCTCGATCCGATGCACCGGGGCCACCTACGACGAGTCGACGAAGACGGTGACCATCGCCGCCGGACAGAACGCCCAGTGCATCGTCGCCAACGCGGACTCCTCGGGCACCGTCTCCTGGGAGAAGGTCAATGAGTCCGGAGCTCCTCTTGAGGGCTCGGAGTGGACGATCCGCGACGCCGATGGGAACGAGATCACTCTCGACGACTGCGTGGCGACCTCGGCTGAGGGATGCACCGGCCGTGACGTCGACCCGGAGGCGGGCCAGTTCCGCGTCGAGGACCTCGACTGGGGCGACTACACCCTCGTCGAGACCAAGGCCCCGGCCGGATACGTCCTCGACGAGACCCCGCGTCCGTTCACCATTTCCCGCGATCGGCTCGACTTCGCCTTCGAGGAGCCGATCGCCAACGAGCAGGCCAGTTCGCCTGAGCTGCCGTTCACCGGCGGCATCGGAACGACCGGTTACATCATCGGCGGGGTGGTTCTCCTCCTCGGCGGTGCGGCCGGCGCGATCTGGCAGTACCGACGTCGAGCGCACGGGAGGAGCTGACCCACTATCCGATTCCCCTCACGGGGTGTGACTGACATGCTCCACACACGTCACGTGCAAACGACAACCGACTCACAGATCTATACGAACACCGGAAGGAACAACCAACCATGAAAGCGACTCTGTTCACGCGGATGAGGTGGATCCCTGTCCTCGCCGCAGCAGCTGCGCTCAGCCTCGTCGGGGTCAGCCTCGACGCGCCGACCGCCGAAGCTGCGGGCAACATCAACCCCGACACCCCGTCGTCACTGACGATCAACAAGTACGACGGTGACCAGGGACCGCGCGGCGACGGCACCGAGATCGAGGACACGTCGTCCCTCGGCACTCCGCTCGCCGGCGTCGAGTTCACGATCCGGCAGGTGCTCACGGCCAACGGAGAAGAGGTCAACCTCGACACCGCGGCAGGCTGGGACGCCATCGACGGAGTCGTCGTCGCAGATGTGCTCGCCGGCGACGGATTCACCTTCGGCGATCCGATCACCGTGACCACCGATGCCAACGGACAGGTCACGCAGTCCCTGCCTCACGGTCTGTACATCGTCGAGGAGACCGATCCGGGTCCGAACAACATCGTCTCCCCGGCGCAGCCGTTCCTCGTCACCCTGCCGCTTCCGCAGACCGGCGGTCAGTGGCTCTATGACGTCAACGTCTACCCGAAGAACAAGACGAACCAGACGACCCCGACCAAGGAGGTCTCGGGTCCGACCGCTCCGGTGCTCGGCAACGACGTCACCTGGACCATCACCGCGCCGATTCCGGGCAAGGCGGGCGACGACACGTACCGGTCGTTCACCATCACCGATACCCTCGATCCGCGACTGACGTGTAAGAGCATCACGGTCGAGGGCTTCACTGCCGGAACCGACTACACGGCCACCTGCTCGGGTCAGACAGCGAACATCGAGTTCACGTCGACCGGACTGGGCAAGCTCGAAGGCGGTCAGAACGTCGTCATGAACGTCGTCACCACCGTCACCTCGCTCGGTGACAACGGCGTCATCGAGAACAAGGCGATCGTCTCGACCAACGGCTCCGAGGTCACGACCAACCCGGCGAAGACCAACTGGGGACCGCTCGAGATCCTCAAGTACGCCGACGACGACACGTCTGCCACCCTCGGCGGGGCACGGTTCGAGATCTACGAATCGCGCGACGCCGCGGAGCCCATCGGCGAACTCACCACCGGTGAAGACGGCACCGCGTCGATCAGCCTGTGGGTCGGCAGCAACGATGTCACCTCGCGGGACTACTACCTCAAGGAGGTCGCGGCACCGGCCGGCTACACGCTGCCTGCGGATCCGTGGACGACCGTGACCGTCCAGGCCAACGGCGAGTCGAACCCGACGGTCGTGCAGATCTCCAACCAGCAGAAGGAGCGCGGTGAGCTTCCGTTCACCGGTGCCAACGGCCAGCTCATGCTGACCATCCTCGGCATCGCCCTGCTGCTCCTGGCGATCGGCGCAGCTGTGGTCCGCTACACCCGGGCCCGCAAGGCCTGAGGACAGCGTCTCCTGCCGAGGCGGCGGTGAGCCGCCGCCTCGGTGAGAGGCAGAGCCGGGGCCGAGAGATGATCACGTCTCTCGGCCCCGTCCCGCACGAACCATGAGATGCTGGAGATATGACCGCGACCCTCACTGATCCCGCACCAGCGGATCCGACACCGCCGAAGCCCCGGTGGAAGCTGTCGGTGCCCGCGGTGATCATCGCGGTGCTCTTCCTCGTCGGCACATGCGTGTGGACCTACCCGTCGATGGCCGCCTGGTTCTCCCAGCTCGACCAGTCGGAGGTGCTCAAGAACGAGACGACGACCGAGGACCCCAACGCCCCACAGAACGCGGAGCAGCTCAGACTCGCCGACGAGTACAACAAGAAGCTGCAGGCCGGAGGCGCGCGGATCAACGCCGGACAGCGTCTGCCCCAGCCCGGCCAGAGCGCCGGCAAGGACCCGAGCGGCACGCTCGGCTACAACGACATCCTCACCTCCCCGTCCAGCGACGTCATGTCGCGGATCCAGATCCCCAAGATCAACGTCGATCTGCCCATCTACCACGGCACCTCGGACGAGACCCTGCTGCGCGGCATCGGCCACCTCGAAGGCACGGCGCTGCCCGTCGGCGGTGTCGGCATGAACACCGTCGTCACCGGTCACCGCGGCCTCGCCGAAGCGGAGATGTTCACCAACCTCGACAAGATCGGCAAGGGCGACTACTTCACGTTCAACACCTTCGGTCGCGTCGTCACCTACCGGGTCATCGAGACGAAGATCGTCGACCCCGACCAGACCGAGACGCTCGACCCCGTCGCCGGCAAGGACCTTGCGACCCTGGTCACCTGCACCCCGCTGGGCATCAACACCCAGCGCATCCTCGTCATCGGCGAACGCGTCATCCCCACTCCGCCGGACGCCCTCAAGGACGCGACCGAACCGCCGGACATCCCGGGCTTCCCCTGGTGGATCGTCATCATGGCAGGCGGTGCCGTGGCCGGTGCCGGCTACGTGTGGTTCGCCGGCCGTCCCGTCAAGCCCAAGCCCCGCCCCGCCCGGAAGCCCGCGCACTGACCGGCCGGGCATCCGCCTCGGCGAGAACCACCTCGGCGAACCGCCTCGGCGAATCGGTGAGACCCTTCCCGAGGCTGAGGGCCTCCTGCACGCCCGCCGAGGTGGGGGTGTGGGAGGATTGAGAGCGTGCCGAACGTTCTCACCCCCCTCACCCCCGAAGGGCTTCCCGCGCTGGCGGAGAAGCCCGGAGTCTCCTACATCATGCCCGTGCTCAACGAAGCCGAGCACATCAGGCAGGCGATCACGACCGTCCTCTCCCAGGACTACGACGGCGAGAAGGAGGTCGTCCTCGCCCTCGGCCCCTCGACCGACGACACGGACGCGATCATCGCCCGCATGGCGCAGGCCGATCCGCGCGTCCAGACCGTCGACAATCCCGAGGGCGCCACCCCGATCGGACTCAACCGCGCGATCCGGCACACCCGCCACCCGATCGTCATCCGCGTCGACGCCCACTCGGGCCTCGAACCCGACTACACCCGCCAGGCCATCGAGACTCTGCGGGAGACGCAGTCGGCCAACTGCGGCGGTCTCATGCGCGCCCGCGGGAAGTCGGCCTTCCAGAAGGCCGTCGCCCGCGCATACATGTCCCCGATCGGACTCGGCGGACCCGCCTACCACTCCGGCGACGAGGCGGGGGAGTCGGAGTCGGCGTACCTCGGCGTCTACCGCCGGGAGGTGTTCGACCACCTCGGCGGGTTCGATGAGGACATCCGACGCGGACAGGACTGGGAGCTCAACCTGCGCATCCGCTCGGCCGGGGGACGGATCTGGTTCAACCCGGACATGGAGGTCACGTACTGGCCGCGGGGCACGTGGTCGAAGATCGCCCGACAGTTCTGGGCGACGGGCATCTGGCGTGCCGAGCTCATCCGGCGGTACGGGTCGAAGAACTCCCTGCGGTACTTCGCGCCGCCGCTGCTCGTCCTCGGCATGGCCGCGAGCGTCATCGAGGCCCTCCTCCAACTGACCGGGCGCACGAAGCGGTGGCCGAAGCCCGTCCGACGCTTCACCTCGCTCGTCCACGTCCCCAGTCTCACGTATATCGCCGGCATCGTCGCCGCCGCGGGAACCGCGAAGGACTGCGGACGCCGCGAACGGTTCTGGTTCGGCCTCATCCTCCCGACGATGCACCTGTGCTGGGGAGCGGGCTTCCTCCGCGGCCTCGTCACCGGCGCCGGATCGACGAAGGACGGCAGCCGATGAGTGAGGACCGCATCCCGATGCCCGAACAGCCGGAGCCGAAGAAGTTCAACGCGCCCCTGTGGGCCGGAGCCGTGGTCGTCGTCGGCCTCATCATCGTCCTCCTCGTCAACGTCTTCGGCGACAAGGACACGCTCACCGTCGACGACCTCAACCCACCGGCCGTGGCCGCCCTCGACGGCGGCTCGGAGGTCTACCCGCCGAACTCGGAGCTCGCCTTCACCGAGAACGTCAAGTTCGGCTACCTTCCGGCCCCGACGCTGACCACCCTCGACGACGGCACCGTCGTCGCCGCCGACCCCGAGACCGCCGCCGAGACGCTGGGACTGCCCGACGGCCTCGGCGGGCTCACCGTCGATGAGTTCGAGGACAGGACGATCGCACCCCCGCGCGAAGGCACCGAACCGGGCACGCCGATGACGTGGCAGCAGGTGCTCGACGCCGTCGCCGGCAGCACCGTGGTCGTGCCGCTCATCCCCGACACGGCCACCGCGGAACCGGCCCTGGCCGCGATCGCGAAGGCGGACATGGCGGCCTCGACGATCGTGCGCACCGCCGACGCCGAGGTGGCCCGTGCCGCCGCCGATGCCGGGATCGCTGCGATGTTCGTCGGGGATCCGACCGCCACGGCGGAGAAGGAGCTCGCCGATCAGGGGTACACGATGGTCGCCGTCGACGCCGCCGACGCCGGTGACTGGACGGACTCGGGTCTGGGGGTGTGGGCGACCGGAGTCGCGGACAAGAAGCAGCTCGACGACCTCGCCTCACAGGGCGTCATCGGTGCGCTGGCGACTAACCCGTATGCGGTCCTGCCCTCGACCGTGAAGACGAACTGAGTGTGACACGATGACCGGGGACCCGCCTCGGCGGATCCGCACCGCTCGCCCAACGAACAGGAGACGACCATGACGCAGCCCATCGGCAATCCCTCCCACATCGGCAACCTCGACGCCGGGCAGCTCGGCCCGCAGCCGACGTTCCTGCCCGACGACCACCCCGACGTCGAGGCGAAGCGCCGCCTCGACGCCGGTGAGGAGGCCCTCGACATCGTCGCCGACCTCCCCGCCTCGTCACTCGCGTGGGCGGTGCTCGCCGATGAGGCCCACGCCGAAGGTCGACTCGTCGACTCCTACGCCTATGCCCGTGTCGGCTACCACCGCGGACTCGACGCCCTGCGCGCCGCCGGCTGGCGCGGCGCCGGTCCGATCCCGTGGTCGCACGAGGTCAACCGCGGGTTCCTCCGTGCGCTCTATGCCCTCGGCCGCGCCTCGGCGGGGATCGGGGAGAGCGAAGAGGCCGCGCGCATCGAGGAGTTCCTCCGCTCCTCCGACCCGGCCGCGATCGACGCCATCGTCGCGGGGTGAGCACTTCCTTCGACGATCTCATCGCCCTCGGCGCCGACGCCGACGTCTCCGGGTGGGACTTCGCGTGGCTCGAGGGCCGCGCCACCGAGGAGCGGCCCCCGTGGGGCTACGCCCGGCAACTGGCCGAGAGATTGGCTGCCGCCTCGGCGTCGCTCGACATCCAGACCGGTGGGGGAGAGGTCCTCGCCGAGGCGACCCGGTTCCCACCGACGGCCGTGGCCACCGAATCGTGGCCGCCGAACATCGCACGGGCCACCAGCCTCCTCCATCCTCGTGGCGTGGTCGTCGTCGCCGATCCCGACGAACCCCCGCTGCCCTTCGCCGATGCCGCCTTCGACCTCGTGACGAGTCGACATCCGGCGACGATCTGGTGGGAGGAGATCGCTCGCGTGCTCCGACCGGGTGGGACGTACTTCGCCCAGCACGTCGGTCAGGCGAGTGTCTTCGAACTCATCGAGTTCTTCCTCGGCCCCCAGCCTCAGGCCAGGCGGGCGCGGCACCCCGACGACGAGGCCGCTGCCGCCGAGGCGGCGGGCCTCAAGGTTGTCGACCTCCGGACCGCGGACCTGCGCATCGAGATCCACGACGTCGCCGCTGTCGTCTACCTCCTGCGCAAGGTCGTCTGGTGGGTGCCCGGCTTCACCGTCGAGGGATACCGGGACCGCCTGCGCGAACTCCATGAACGCATCGCCTCCGACGGTCCGTTCGTCGCCCACTCGACCCGCCATCTCATCGACGCGCGGCGGGTCTGAGGCGTCTCCCCGAGGAGGATCCAGTTCGAAATCGGGCTGGGATTCGAACCGGATCCTCCTCGGGGACGCGCTTTGACGCCCTGCCGGGTTGTCTTCCCGCCACTTCGGCGACGCCCAGTGGCTCGATCGGTTCCCTTCGTGCAGTTAAGGCAATAGAATGGAATGCACGGTACGCACGATTGGAGTGGGTGATGGGCGCAGTTTCCGGGTCGAGTGCGGACGCCGATGGCGGACAGCCGGTCCACGACGCTGTCGAATCTCTGCGCGCTTCGCTCGGAGGACTGTCTCCCCACGCTGCGATCACCCGTTTGGACGAACTCGAAGACAATCTGCGTCTCCTGCGATTCGAGGTGCTCGAGGGCGAACTGCAGAGCAGCATCGCGGACGCGCAGCCGAGCCCAGCCATTGCGGCCGGCCTGGCGGCATCCCAGCGACGGCTGGCCGCGCTCGAGGGCAGTGACGAGACGCGTCTGCTCAGTGCGGGTGAGATGGCTGAGTATGTCGGCCGCGGACGCAACTGGGCAGCTCAGCGTTCCAAATCCGGCAGCCTCATCCGCGTCGAGCATGCAGGCAGGACGCTCTACCCCGCCTTCCAGATCGATCCCGAAACCCGAACCGTCCGTGATTGGGCCGCTCCGATGGCTGCCATGCTCGACGAGCTCGGGTTAGACGGTCGAGACTTCGCGATCTGGGCGGCCGCGCCCTCTCCGAGGTTCGCAGGCGACCTGCCGGTGCGGAGCGCGGGAGACCCCGAGTTCCTCTCTATGGCAGCGGCCGCCCTCGCGGACGTCTGATGGCGCGGCCGGTGGCGACGCCGCCAGACCCCTTTAGGCCCGCCGAGGACCTGGTTCCTGCAGGGGCCGTTCTCCTGCGTGTGTACTCGCCGGGGCCTACGAACCGTGCGCCGAACGACTTCAATCCGGGAACGTCCTTGGCAGTCCGGGCGACGCAGAGGGACGATGTCTTCCCGGTTTCGCGGTTCTCGTTCTTCCTCGACGATGCAGAGCCCGCGAGGCCGGTCCCGACGCTTTACGCGTCGCCCTCAGAGAACGTCGCGCTCTGGGAGACGCTGCTTCGCGACCGCGCCCCTGACGACACCGATGCCCTCCCACGCGTACTGTTCCGCGGTCGGGTGTTGGCACAGGTCCGGGCGAGCCGGGACCTCAGGGTCGCCTCTCTGGCAGGCGCTGACATGCACACGCTGAACATGCCGCGGGACGAACTGACATCTCCCGGGTCGAACCGATATGCGGAGACGATTCACTGGGCGCGCACCGCTTGGCGAGCGGGCTTCGACGGAATCCGCTATGTGTCTCGGCGAGATCCCTCAGGGCTGGCCTTCGTCTTCTTCGACTCGGGGCAGTCGGCCCCATCGTTCGAGCGAGCCCGGCCAGGGGACATGCTGCAGTCGTTCGACGACCTCAGTGACGATGGCGGCTTCGACTGGCTTGCGGCCCGACTCGCCCGTTGGGGCATCGTCGCTGAACTCTGACCTGCCGACGGAGCGAGGAGTGGGGGAGCCAGAGGCTGCGGTGGGTCGACGCGGCGAGTGTGAGGACTCGCCACCGAGGAGGACCGGGTGCGAAAACCAGCCCGGTTTCGAACCGGATCCTCCTCGCGGAGGCAACCGACGGTTGGGCGAGGGCAGACTTGGGCGCTCCTGGCGGCGGAGGTCGAGCCTCGGGCCCGCGCTGTAGCATGGGTGGGAGACTCACGGGGTGCGATGGGCCCCGGAATGACGAGGCAGAGTGGGAGCAGGGCGTGGCGAGCGAAGCCGTCGAGAGATCGGCCGTCTATGACGTCGACGCCAGCGACCCGCAGCAGAGCCTCGTCGACCGCTCCGGCATGGACCCCGCCGACGTCGAGCAGATCACGGAGCTCATGACCGCCTTCGGCGAGCTCCGCGACACCGAGCAGGAGATCTCCGAGGCCTCCCGCCGCTATATGCGCCTCGGCGCCACGGACATGAAGGCGCTTCATTACCTCATCGTCTGCCGTCATCGCGACATCCTCGGCACACCCGGCGGGATCGCCGCCCACCTGACCATCTCACCGGCGGCGACGACGAAGCTCCTCGACCGGCTCGAACGCGGCGGCCACATCACCCGCGCCCCGCACCCGCACGACCGCCGCGCGCAGACCGTGTCGATCACGCAGGGAACCTACGCCTCGGCGATGGAGACCGTCGGTCGGCAGCAGGCGAGGCGCTTCCACGCCGCAGCCCGACTCACTCGGGACGAACGTGAGGTCGTCATCCGCTTCCTCCGCGACACCCGCGAGGAGATCGCCCTGAGCGGGCAGAGCTGGGCAGAGGCCGACGCTGAGTCAGACTCCGCCTCCGACCAACCGGGCACCTGAGACGGCCTCGGCGGACGGCCTCGGCGGGCGAGGCCAGTGGGCGCCGCGCGCACGCGCCGGAACTGCGTGACTTGCCCGGCAATCACCGCACCCCCGCCGCTGTGGTGAGCGTTCAACACTCAGCCACGGCGTTCAGCGCTGAGCCAGGAGCCTCGTCGCCGACGACTCGTCCGCGGCCGTCGTCGCTGAACGCGCATCGGGGCGGCGCGGACGTGCAAGCCGCGAGGGCCACCACAGTCGGTCGCCGATCCAGATCGCCAGCGCCGGCACCAGCAGGGTGCGGACGACGAGGGCGTCGAGGAGGACGCCGAGGGCGACGATGATCGCGAGCTGGAGGAGGAACTGGATCGGAATGACAACGAGGGCGGCGAAGGTCGCGGCGAGCACGATGCCCGCGCTCGTGATCACCCCTCCGGTCGCCGACAGACCCCGCAACGTCCCCTCCTTCGTGCCGTGGCCGAAGGTCTCCTCGCGGACCCGGGTCATGAGGAAGATGTTGTAGTCGATGCCGAGGGCGACGAGGAAGACGAACGCATAGAGCGGCACGGACGGATCCGACTGGGGCTGTCCGATGAGCTGGAAGATGAGCGCGCTGAGCCCCAGCGCCGTGCCGAAGCTGAGCACCGTCGTCGCAAGCAGGACGAGCGGCGCGACGAGGGAGCGCAGAAGCAGGGCGAGCATGATCGTGATGACGACGAGCACGATCGGGATGATCACCGACCGGTCGGCTGAGGAGGTCTCGTTCGTATCGAGGTCGACGGCCGTGCTCCCACCCACTGCCGCATCGTAGGGGCCCAGCTCAGCCCGGAGGTCGCGGACGGTCTGTTCGGCCTCGAGGGAGTCCGCAGGATCTGAGAGGGTGACGGAGAACATCACCTCACCGTCGATGACGGTCGGCTCGGCGGCCGGGGCCTGCGCACCGCCGGGACCGCCTCCGGCCGGGCCTGCGCTCTCGACCTCGCTGGAGGCGTCGACGGGAACGGTTCCGGACGGCGAATCCTGGGCGATGAGCGCGACCCCGTCGATTCCGGAGGTCCGGGCGATCGCCTCGGCGACCTTGCCCCGTTCCGAATCATCAGCGAGGACGTAGGCGGGGGTGCCCGATCCGCCGGGGAAGTGACGGTCGATGACGACCTGCCCGTCACGGGCCTCGGACTCGCCGAGGACGAACTCGCTCTGCGGGACCCCCTCGGCGTCGAGGACGAGGAGACCGCCGCACCCGAGGACGAGGACGACCGTGACCCCGGCGGCCATCCGCTTGGGACCTGCGGCGACGACACGGCCGATGCGGGACCAGGGCCCAGTCGCCTCGGGGCCGGTGAGGACAGGATGGGCGGTGCCGAACCGCGGGGCCCGGGGCCAGAACGCGACACGGCCGGTGACGGCGAGGAGGGCCGGGAGGAACGTCAGCGACGTGAGCATCGCGCAGACGATGCCGATTGCGGCGACCGGGCCGAGAGCGGAGTTCGACCCGAGATCGGACAGAAGCAGGCAGAGGAGACCCGCGATGACAGTGCCGCCGGAGGCGGCGATCGGCTCGAGCACACCCCGTACTGCCCGCCACGCGGCCGTGCGCGGCGACTGGGTGTCGCGCAGCTCCTCCCGGTACCGGGCGATGAAGAGGAGGGAGTAGTCCGTGGCCGCGCCGATGACGAGGATGAAGAGGATCCCCTGCACCTGGCCGTTGAGCGTGACGACGTCGGCTCGGGCGAGGGCGACGTTGAGGAGGACGGCGGCGCAGAGCGCGGTCATCGACGCGAGGAGGACGAGGATCGGCAGCAGGGGGGAGCGGTAGACGATGACGAGGATGACGAAGACGACGGCGAGGGCGACGAGGAGGAGGATGCCGTCGATGCCGCTGAACGCCTCCTGCAGGTCGGCGGTGAAACCGGCGGGTCCGCTCACCCACACGCCGAGGTCGTCCGGCAGGACCGTCTGCGCCTCGGCTTCCAGCGCGGTGACGGCGTCGCCGACCTCGGCGTCGGAGGGAACGGCGACGACGATCTCCGCTGCCTGCCCGTCCTCGGAGGGGATGACCGGGGACGCCGACGCCCCGGGGACCGTGGTTGCGGCGCTGTCGGCGAGCTCCTCGAGACCTGTGCGGTCCGCCTCGGTGAGGCCGTCGCGGCGTTCGGCGACGATGATCGCGGGAACGGCATCGGATCCGGTGAACTCCGTGATCTCGTTCTGCACGCGGGTCGACTCCGCGCTGTCGGGGAGGAAGCTCGACCGTTCGTCGGAGGAGACCTCGCTGATGTCTGAGAAACTCGCGCCGCCGAAGCCGAAGACGGCGAGCCAGGCGAGGATGAGCACGATGGGGATGAGGATGCGGAGGGCGCCGGGTGATCGAGGGGAGTCCTTCATGGAGTCAGTATTTCACCAAGTTAACTAAATTGCCAGACGACGAAGCGCCCGAACGCCGAACCGCTTCCCGTGGGGGAGGCGGATCGGCGCTCGGGCGCTCGGACCGGGCCGCGGCTCACCCGACGGTGGGCCGGGTGCCCGTGGGCGAATCAGCCCTGGCGGTAGCCGTCCTCGATAGCCTGGCCGACCTCTGCGTCGATGTTCTTCCAGTAGGCGAACACGTTCGAGAGGACCGGTTCCTCGAGATCGGACTTGAGCATGTCGACGACCGTGTTGACGAGCTCCTGGCGCTCCTCCTCGGAGTAGACCTCGCGGACGAGGGTGTGCGCCTGGCCGAAGTCGTCGTCATCCCGGTGCAGGGTGTAGGCCATGCGGACGAGCTCGCCGTCGGCCTCCCACCCGTTGTCGACGACGCCCTGCGTGTCCTGGTAGGCGCGACCGTACGAGTTCGGAGCGTACACAGGTGCAGCACCGGTGTGGTGGTACTGCATGTGCCCTTCCTTGTCGTAGTTGTTCGTCTTGACGACGGGAGCGTTGACCGGCAGCTGGTTGAAGTTCGTGCCGACGCGGTTGCGTTGCGCATCCGGGTAGGAGAACACTCGGCTCAGCAGCATCTTGTCCGGGGAGACTCCCGTGCCGGGCACGGTGTTCGACGGGCTGAACGCGGCCTGCTCGATCTGCGCATAGTGGTTGATCGGGTTCTGGTTGAGCGTGAACCGTCCGACCTCGATGCGCGGGTAGTCGTTCTTCGACCAGATCTTCGTCAGGTCGAAGGGGTTGAACCGGTAGGTCTTCGCGTCCTCGTACGGCATGATCTGCACGTGCAGCGTCCACGACGGGAAGTTGCCGTCCTTGATCGCGTCGAAGAGGTCGCGACGGTGGACGTCGGCATCCTCACCGGCGAGCTTCGCGGCCTCCTCGTTCGACATGTTCTCCACACCCTGGTCGGTGAGGAAGTGGTACTTGACCCAGAACTTCTCGCCGTCCTCGTTGACCCACATGTAGGTGTGCGAGGAGTAGCCGTTCATGTTCCGCCACGTCTTCGGCAGGCCGCGCGGTCCCATGAGGTAGGCGACCTGGTGGGCCGACTCGGGCGAGAGCGACCAGAAGTCCCACTGCATGTTCGGGCTGCGCAGACCCGAATCGGGCAGGCGCTTCTGCGAGTGGATGAAGTCGGGGAACTTCATCGGGTCGCGGACGAAGAACACCGGGGTGTTGTTGCCGACCATGTCGAAGTTGCCGTCTTCGGTGTAGAACTTCAGGGCGAAGCCGCGGACGTCGCGCCACGAGTCCGGCGAACCGAGCTCACCAGCGACGGTGGAGAAGCGCGCGAGCATCGGGGTCGTCGTCCCGGGCTGGAGGAACTTCGCCTTCGTGTACTTCGAGACGTCGCCGGTGACGACGAACTCGCCGAACGCGCCGGAGCCCTTCGCGTGCGGGCTGCGCTCGGGCACGCGCTCACGGTCGAAGCGGGCGATCTTCTCGACGAGGGCGACATCGTGAAGGAGCAGAGGGCCGTCAGGACCCACGCTCAGCGAGTGTGCGTCTGACTCCCGCTTCGTTCCCACCTCGGTCGTCGAGGGCTTCTTCGGATCGAACCACTGGTCGACCTGTTCTTCGGGCGTAGGCATATTCGTTCTCCATTCGCTTCGATGCTGAAGAGGAGTGACACGCGTATGACTGCAGGTCACACGGCAACCTCTGTTCCCACTCTAGGCATGTCAGGCCGTGACAGTAAAGGCCGGTGAACCTGCCGTTCTCACCAGGCAAGATGACTGCCGTGATGCGGTGAGGGTGGGGGCATCTGCGGAGATTTGAGCAGAACGTGCATTGCCGGAAAGAAGGCTGAGGATCCGCCGGTGGGCGGTGGTTGAGATGATCAGCCCGCCGAGGCGGATCAGACCAGCCCGCCGAGCAGGAGCCCGAGGCCGGCCGCAGTCGTGGCGAGCACGAGGGTGCCGAGCCCGCTCATCGCGCTCGCCCACCACGCGCGCTGTTCGAGGAGGCGGATGGTCTCGTAGCTCGCCGTCGAGAACGTCGTGTACCCGCCGAGGAAGCCCGTGCCGATGATGAGGAACCACTCCGTGGGCAGGAGGTTCCCTGCCGCCAGCCCGGTGAGGAATCCGAGCACAAGAGAGCCCGAAACGTTGATCGCGATCGTCCCCCACGGGGTGGCCCCTGCCAGCCGCGATCTGATGAGTCCGTCGAGGACCATCCGCGCCGCCGCGCCGATCCCGCCGGCCACGGCGATGCCTGCGAAGAGCAGCGGCGTCATCGGCGGTCACCGTCCCGTCGGCCCGTCCCGGCGGCGCCGGAATCGTGCGGATCCGATTCCACCGGAAGGACCGCCTCGGCGGGGGAGCCTGTCGCCTCCGCGCGGCTCCCCGCCGTACGGGTCGCGGTCGTGCGAGTCGCAGCGTGCGGGCACTGGGCTCGCGTGAGCGCGCCGATGGCGATCCCCGCCCATGTCGCGAGCCCGCCGATGATGACGGTCGCGAGCCCATAGCCGACGCCGATCCCGGTGGAGGCGGTGACCGCGGGGACCCCACCCGCCGACTCCGTTCCCGGCACCCCGCCGAGGAAGAGCGCCGCATCCGTGGCCAGCGCACTGTACGTCGTGAACCCGCCCATGAACCCGGTGCCGACGAGGAGGCGCACCCGGCGTCGAGCGCCCTCATCCGGCCCGCGCCGGGCGAGGGCGGAGAGGAGGAGTCCGAGGAGGAACGCGCCGAGGATGTTGATGCCGAAGATCGCCACCGGGATCCCCGCGAGGGAGGGAACGGTGAGACTGATCGCCTCCCTGGCTGCCGTCCCGAGCGTGCCGCCCGCAGCGACGAGGATGAGGGAGGACGCTCGCAGGTGGGTGGGGGCGGTGCTCATGGTCTCTCCTACCTTTCGGGCATGCTGGCGCCGGTCGAGGTAGGGACTGTTGTCGGAGCGGACTGCTCCGAGGTTGGGTACGGCGAGCCCCACCGCCGTGACGGATGCGCGTCTCTGTCATTGTGGCACATGCGTCGAAGCGGTGGGGCTCGCAGCGATCATCGTGGGGCGGGGTGTCGGCCGCCGATGTGGTCAGCCCTCGCGGATCGTCATCGAGGTGAGCTTGTCTCCCTTGGTGGTGAACCTGAACGAGGACCGCCCATTGGCGTAGTTCGACTTCCAATCGCCGACCACGGTGACGGAGTCGTCGTCAGCGCTGACTTCCTCAGGGGTGAGGACGCCCTGTGAGCCGATGAACTCCTTGTCACTCCAACCTTTGATCTCGTCACGGCCGGTGAAGGTGCGACCCCAGTCATCGACGAACGCGTCATCGGTGAATGAGTCGAGGAAGCCTGCGTCGTCATGGGCGTTGACGGTGGCGATGAAGTCGGCGACGGGCTGGGGGATGGACTGGTCGGTCATGATTCCTCCTGGGTCGGCTGGTCTCAGCCTAGGGGCTGGGGTCGCAGCGGTGAACGGGTGGACGCGGGCTCAGCGGGTGCTGAAGCCGCCGTTGGGGAAGATCGTCTGGCCGGTGATCCACCAGCCGTCGGTGGTGAGGAAGCGGACGATCGGGGCGATGTCCTCGATCTTCGTCAGCTGGTCGCCCATTGCCTGCGACTTGAGGAACTCGACGCGCTCAGGCGTCTCCTGGCCGTAGAGGAACGGAGTGTCCATCGGACCGGGGGCCAGGGTGACGACGGAGATGCCGCGCTCTGCATACTCCTTCGCAGCGGCCCTCGTGAAGTGCTCGACCGGGGCCTTGCCGCCGGCATACGTCGAGTACCCGTCGGTGAATGCCGCGAGCAGCGAGGTGGCCATCGTGACGATCTTCCCGTTGTCGGCGAGGTTCTTGCCCGCCTCCTTGATGAAGAAGTACGCGGCCTTGGCGTTGACGGCGAACATCTCGTCGAACTCCTCCTCCGTTGTCTCGACGATGGGCTTGCGGAGCACCTTGCCGACGGTGTTGAACGCGATGTCGATCGGGCCCAGCGCCGAGGCGGCATCGGCGAAGAGCTTCTCGACGTTCGCCGGCTGGGTGAGATCCCCGGTGAGGAGAACGCCCTTGACACCTGCGGCTTCGACCGCCGCCAGGGTTTCCTCGGCATCCGGACGGGAGGATTCGGAGTTGTAGTGGATCGCGACGTTGGCCCCCGCCTCGGCGACCTGCCGGGCGACGAGGCCGCCGAGGTTCTTGCCGCCGCCGGCGATGAGGACGTTCTTGCCTTCGAGGGTGTGGGTGGTCATGTCTGCTCCTGATCGGTCGTGACGATAGGGACTCTGCGGCGGGTGCCTCGCGGAGGCTTCCCGCAGAGACGAGATGTAGCGTCGGTACATCTCGTTATATCGACAGTACACGATAGTATTGCGATATGACAGAGGGATCTTCGCTCGATACACAGGCGGTCGATACACGCACCCGCCTCCTCAACGCCGCGGCCGACCTCATCGCCGCCGCGCCGGGAGAGGACTTCTCGCTGCGCGCCGTGTGCGACGCGGTCGGGGTGAAGATGCCGACGCTCTATCACTTCTTCGGCAGCAAGCAGGGACTCATCGACGCCGTCATCGAACGCGGATTCGACATGTACCTCGCTGAGAAGTCCGCAGCAGAGCCGAGCCACGACCCCATCCAGGCGCTGCGCCAGGGCTGGGACGCCCACGTCGCGTTCGGGCTCGAGAATCCCGGCTTCTATACGCTCATGTACGGCAAGGTCCGGCCCGGCCATTCGCCCGACAAGCAGTCGAGGCCCGGCGAGATGCTTCGGGCAGTGACGAAGCGCGCCGAGGAGGAGGGGCGACTCGTCGTCGGCTACGAGGAGGCGGCCGCCCACATCATCGCGACGAACATCGGGGTGACGCTGCGCCAGATCATCCTCGGCGAAGCCGATCCCGACCTCTCAGCGCACGTGCGCGAAGGCGTAATCGCAGCGATCACCGGGACCGGGCCAGCCGGGGCGGGCGACGAGGCCGATGCCCGCCTCGGGCACGCGGTCATCGAACGCGCCGCCGCGAACCCGGAGATCCTTGGCGAGACGGAGACTCAGCTCCTCATCCAATGGATCGGTCGCCTCGGCTTGGAGATAGGGTAGTCTGATCCCACAGTGTCCCCGCTGCCGATCCGGACGCAGGGGCCCGCACCGAGACGCAGCGACGCGCCTCGCCTACCCATCAGCGAGGACCCGATGGCCGCGACCGATCTCACCGAGACCATCCCGTCAGCCCGCCATCCCCGCTCTGTGCTCGTGCTCGGGGCCACCGGCTACATCGGCGGCCGCCTCGTGCCCCGCCTCCTCCAGGCCGGGCACGCCGTGAGCGTGGGCGTGCGCTCGCCGGACAAACTCAGCGCGGTGCCCTGGGCCGATGAGGTCACCGTCCACACCGTCGACCTCGACGACGGCACCGGCCTGAAGGCGGCGATGGAGGGCATCGACGACGTCTGCTACCTCGTCCACTCGATGAACTCCGGCCGCGACTTCGAACGACACGAAGCGCAGGCGGCGACGAGACTCGTCGAGGCCACCGCTGCGGCCGGGGGCCGGCAGATCATCTACCTCGGCGGCCTCCACCCCGAGTCGGCGAAGCTGTCGATGCACATGCGCTCCCGAGCGAAGGTCGGGGAGATCTTCCTCGCCTCGAGCACCCCGGCGATCGTCTTCCAGGCTGGGATCATCATCGGCTCCGGGTCGGCGTCGTTCGAGATGATCAGGCACCTCGCCGACGCCCTGCGCTGGATGCCCGCGCCCGACTGGGTGGCCAACCGGGTCGAACCGCTGTCCGTCCGCGACGTCCTCTACTACCTCGTCGCCGCCTGCGACCTCCCGAAGCCGGTCAACCGCGCCTTCGACATCGGCTCCGGAGACGTCCTCACCTACGCCGAGGTGATGAAGGACTTCGCGCGCATCCGCGATCTGCCCCCACGTCACGTCATCGCCCTCCCGCTGCCGGCCCCGACGCTCTCAGGCATCTGGGTCGGGCTGGTCACCCCGCTGCCGTTCGCGCTCACCCTCCCGCTCGTCCAGTCGCTGCAGGAGGACGCGGTCACCCGCAACGACGACATCGACGCCGTCATCCCGCCGCCGAGTTCGGGACTGCTCAGCTACGACCAGGCGGTCCGGCTCGCCCTGCGCCGGGAGAAGGAAGGGGCGGTGGCGACGAACTGGGACGCCGATTCGGGGGAGCTCGAACAGGCGGCGAAGCCGTTGCCCAACGACCCGCAGTGGGCAGGCAAGAAGGCGTTCGTCGACGACCGCCGGCGGCTGCTGCGCGACCTCGCCGTCTCCGACATCTGGCCGGTCATCGTCAGCATCGGCGGGCGCAACGGCTGGTACTCGTGGCCGCTGGCGTGGAAGATCCGCGGCCTCTGGGACAAGATCGTCGGCGGGGCCGGTCTTAACCGCGGACGCCGACTGCCCGATGCCCTGCGGGTCGGCGATCCTGTCGACTGGTGGCGGGTCGAGGAGATCGTCCCCGACCACAAGCTCCTCCTGCGCGCGGAGATGAAGGTCTCCGGAGACGCATGGCTCGAGTTCACCGTCGACCAGGTCGGCCCCGACTGCGAATACCGGCAGCGGGCGATCTTCTTCCCCCGCGGCATCCGCGGCCGCCTCTACTGGGCGTTCGTCTCACCCTTCCACCGGTTCATCTTCCCGGCCATGGCCTGCAACATCGAACGGGCTGCTCGGCGCAACGAGAGGCGTCGGCGATGAGTGAACGCTCCTCCCTCGAGACCTATTCGCGCACCGCCGAGCGGGCCGCGAAGTCCGTCATCGACGGGTATTCGACGTCGTTCGGCGCGGCGACGGCGCTGCTGGGCCCCTCCCACCGGTCCCACGTCCGCAACGTCTACGCCCTTGTCCGCGTCGCCGATGAGATCGTCGACGGGTTGCCGAGCAGTGCCGGGGTGGGGCCCGACGAGGTGGGGGAGATGTTCGAGGACTTCGTCGCCGAGACCTATCGGGCGCTCTCGCGCGGGGTGAGCACCAATCTCATCATCCACGCGTTCGCCCGGACGGCGCGGCAGACGGGGATCGGCAGCGACCTCATCGAACCGTTCTTCGCCGCCATGCGCTCCGATCTCGACGCCGAATCGCCTGCGGGACACCCGGCGGCACCCGGGGTGCGGTGCCTGAGCGCCGGGGAGCATGCGGACTATGTCTACGGATCCGCCGAGGTCGTCGGCCTCATGTGCCTGCGCATCTTCCTCCACGACAACCCCCGCGACGACACTCAGCTGCCCATCCTCGAGTGCGGGGCCCGCCGCCTCGGCGCGGCCTTCCAGAACATCAACTTCCTCCGCGACCTCGCCGACGACCGTGACCGCCTCGGTCGCAGCTACCTCACCGAGGAAGCGCGCCTGAGCACGAGTGCGCGGGACGCTTGGATCCTCACCATCCGTGATCAGCTCGCCGATGCCGAGGCTGCGATCCCGCTCCTGCCCTACGACGCGAGGCTCGCCGTCGGCGCCGCCACCGCGCTCTTCGCCGCGCTCATCGACACCATCGCCGCCGCCCCCGTCGAGCGGCTCTACCGGGAGCGGATACGCATCCCCGGCCACGTCAAGGCGCGTCTCCTCGCCCGCTCGACCCTGGGCACCCTGCGCGGCCGGAGTTCGTGATGGCGCAGGTGAGCGTCATCGGGGCGGGTGCCGCAGGACTCGCCACCGCCGCCCTGCTCGCCCGAGACGGTCACAGTGTCGACGTCTTCGAGAAGAACGCCGAGGTGGGCGGGCGCATCGGTCGGATCGTCCGGGACGGGTTCCGCTTCGATACGGGCCCGTCCTGGTATCTCATGCCCGAGGTCTACGACCACTTCTTCGCGCTCATGGGCACGAGCGCGGCGGTTGAGCTCGACCTCGTGTCCCTCGATCCCGCCTACACCGTGTTCACCGACCCGGACGCGTCGACCGCGCCGAGCGTCACCGCCGAGGCGGCACCGGTGAGTGTCCCGCTGGGACGGGACAGAGTCGTCGCGGTCTTCGAGGACCGCGAGTCCGGCGCGGGCAGGCGCCTGCAGGCCCATCTGCGCTCGGCCGCCCATGCGAAGGCGATGGCCGAGCGGCTCTTCCTCTACAACCCGTTCACCTCTCCGCTCTCCGTCCTCGACCGTTCGCTCCTGCCCTCGATTCCGTCCCTGGCCCGCCTGCTCACGGAGAGCCTGAGCAGACGGGCCGAGCGAACCGTGTCCGATCCGCGTCTGCGGCAGATCCTCCAATACCCTGCCGTCTTCCTCGGCACCGACCCGCGCCGGGCACCGGCGATCTATCACCTCATGAGCGCCCTCGACCTCGACGAGGGGGTGGACTACCCGATGGGCGGTTTCCGCACGGTCGTCGACGCTTTCACCCGTCTCGCCGAACGCGCCGGGGTCCGCATCCACACTTCGGCGGAGGTCGAGGCGATCGAGACCGAGACCACCGGTCGCAGGCGACCGCGGGTGACCGGGGTGACCTGGACCGATGCCCGATCAGGTGCCCGGCGTACGGGGGCTGATATCGTCGTCTCCGCCGCCGATCTCCACCACACGCAGACCCGGCTGCTCCCTCCCGCTCTCCGCGGTCGTTCGGAGGACCGGTGGTCGCGGATGGTCAGCGGCCCAGGGGCGGTGCTCGTCTTCCTCGGCGTCACCGGCGACCTTCCGCAGCTGCCCCACCACTCTCTCTTCTTCACCCCGGACTGGACGGAGAACTTCGACGCGATCTTCGGCCCGCGCCCGCGGGTGCCCCACCCGGCTTCGCTCTACGTCTGCCGTCCCAGCGCCACGGACCCGACCGTGGCACCGCCGGGATGCGAGAACCTCTTCGTCCTTGTCCCCGTCCCCGCCGATGCCGGGCTCGGGGGCGGTGGTCCCGAAGGCAGCGGCGATCCCCTCATCGAGCGCGCCGCCGATCGGGCGATCGCGCAGATCGCGGAGTGGGCGGACATCCCCGACCTCGCCGAGCGCATCGTCGTCCGCCACACGATCGGTCCGACCGACTTCGCGCGCGACTACAACTCGTGGCTCGGCGGCATGCTCGGGCCCGCGCACACTCTGCGCCAGTCCGCGATGTTCCGGACGCAGAACGTCTCCCGCACCGTCGACGGCCTCTACTTCGCCGGTGCGACCACGGCGCCGGGGGTGGGCGTGCCGATGTGCCTCATCAGCGCCGAGCTGGTCCTCAAGCACATCCGCGGCGACTCGAGTCCCGGTCCACTTCCGGCCGGGGACGGCGTCTAGGGGTGCCTGCCCGCGCGGCCCTGTCTGGGCCGCCAGTGCCGCCGCACATGCCGCCTGAGCACCGTGCCGCCTCTGCGGCGTGCCATCTCCCGCCGTGCCGTAGTTTCCCGCCGTGCCGTAGTTTCCCGCCGTGGCGCCTGAGCGCCGCGCCAGGGCGTCCCGCCGGACCGTCTCTGCGCCGTGCCGCATCCGCCGTGCCATGGTGTCCCACCGGGCCGTCTCTGCGCCGTGCCGCCTGAGTGCCGTGTCGCCTCCGCCGCGCCGTGGCGTCCCGTCGTCCTGTGGTGTCCACTCGTCTCAGCCGCGCGTCGTCGTCCGCCGGATCCGCCCGAGCAGGCCGCGTCGGAGCAGGCCGCGCGGCGGCGGCGACCACAGGTCGATTCCTGCGACCCGCCACCTCGCGAGCAGAGCGTTCGCGGCCAGGGCGCCGGTCGTCGCCGCACGCTCCATGAGGGCGACGGGCGCATCGCAGCGCACCCAGTCCCCGGCGAGGACGAGTCCGGGCAGCGGTGTCTCGACTCCGGGCCGCTCGTGCCACGGGCGCGGGTCGGTGAGTCCGCAGTCATCGCGGATGAGCAGCTGCGATTCGCGGGCGGTCAGTCGCGACGTCTCCGGCCAGACCGTGTGGAGGTCGGCGAGCAGCCGGTCGGCGATCGCCTTCTCGAACACCGTCCCTGGAGACACCGCGCCCTGGGACGCCCCACCCTGGGGCACCGCGGCCCCCGACACCGCGGCCTCCGTCACCGCGACCTCCGTGACCCCGGTTTCCTGCAACGCGTAGGCGTGGAGTTCGACGACGGACCCTCCGTGCTCGCGCACCCAGTCCGCGGCGCCGGCCTCAAAGCGGTCGACGACGGAGACGTTGTCGAGGAGGTCGAAGCCGCTCGTCCCGAGGAAGGCGGGACGGTCGGGGTCGACGGGTCCGTCGAACCACAGTCTGAGCACCGCGAACGGGGGCGCGTTGCGGGTGGCGGCGACCCGGCTCGCCCACTCGGCCTCCGCGGGCTCGTGAGCGCGCAGCGTGGCGACGAGTCTGCGGGCCGCGGCCGGATCGGCGGCGAGGACGACGGCGTCGGAGTCGACCTCCCCGCTGTCCGTCGTCACCGTCCACCTTCTCGGGCCACATCTGAGCGCGGTCGCGGTGCGGTCGGTCTCGATGCGCACGCCGAGGTCGGCGAGATGGTCCCCGAGCGGTGCCCACAGCGCGGTGTCGTAGTCGTCGGTGGGGACGTCGAAGAGGAGGCCCTCTGAGGAGCCGGCGAAGTACGTGTGGAACATCGCGACGAGTTCGCCGGCGGAGAAGTCATCGGGGTCAGCGAAGAACGACCGGGCGAACACCTCGAGTGCGAGATGCCGGGCCTCCGCCGGGAAGCGCAGGCGGTCGAGGAAGGCCGCCGCCGATTCGCCGTCGTACCGGGCGAAGGAGTCGGGGAAGTCGACGTCGATGAGTTCGAACGCCGCCGCGGTGTCGATCTCGGTCAGTCCCGACAGGGGGAACGTCGGGCTCGAGAGGACGAACCCGGCGAGGTTGAACGGCGGTGTCGTCGGGATCGCGGCGAACGAATCGGTGGCCCCGCCTCGGCGGGTGAGGGGATAGTCCGCGAGCGGACGCAGACGGGAGAGGTCGGGATCGGCACGGCGGAGCAGGTCGCGGAGGTTGTAGTACTGCCGGAAGAACGCGTGGAACCCGCGACTCATCGTCCGCCCGCCGGGCAGCGGCCATGCACTCACCCGCCCGCCGAGGCGGGGGCCCGATTCGACGAGCACGACGTCGACTCCGCGTTCGGCGAGGACGGCGGCGGCGTTGAGTCCCGCGATCCCGCCCCCGATGACGGTCACGCTCTTCGGCCGCAGCGGCCGCGACCTGCCGGGGGCGGCCGGGAGCCGGACGGCATGCCGGTCGGCGGGGCGGAGACGGCCCTCGGTGCCGGCACCGGAACCGGTGCGGGTCCGGGCGGTCATCCGTCCGCCTCGGTGGGGGAGTCTGCCTCGGTGGGGGAGTCTGCCTCGGTGGGGGAGTCCGCCTCGGCGCTGCGCCGGTTGAGGTTCCACTGCCAGAGCATGAGGACCGCGGTGATCATTGCGAAGCCGAAACCGAAGTCCTCGATGGGGATGTCGAAGGGGACGCGGATTCCAGAGAACATATCCGGGTTGTAGACGACGATGGGGTCGCGCAGCTTCGTCAGCCAGCCGTCGACGAGGCATTGGAAGAAGAGGCAGATCGCCAGCGCGGCCCAGTACTGGGCGCGTCGGAAGATGCCGCTGCGGAAGACGGACAGTTCGAGGGCGATGACGAGGACCATGCCGGCGACCGTCATGACGGTGTATTCGGGGATCATCGCTCCTTCCTCCTCGTCAGCCGCGCCCACCAGTGCGGGGCGCGGGCAAGCACCGTGCCGACGGCCTCGTAGCTGAGCAGGGCGCAGATGGGGATGACGACGAAGAACACGAGCTCTTCGAGCGGCAGGGCACCGAATTCGATTCCCGTGACGAACTCCGGGTTGTAGGACCAGTGCTCGCGGGCGATCGCGATGAGGTCCCAGACCGCGAAGACGATGACGACGGGGATGAGGGCGGCGAGCAGGAGCCTCCACCGGCGATAGACCCGCGCGGTGAACGCGAACTCGAGGGGCAGCGTGATGAGCACACAGGCCGCCATGAGCGCGAGGTACTCCCACTGGCCGAACATCAGCGCCGCCGCGGACGGGACGGGACGGTGAAGCCGAGGTCGAGACCGCGCAGGCGGGCCCCGGCGATGACGGAGTCGTGACCGACGACCGGGGTTGTGAGGAGGGTGGGTTCGCACGCCAGGAGGCGGTGGAGGAGAGCGTCGGCTACGACGAGCGCCACGGGCTGTCCCGGGCAGCGGTGGGCCCCGTCGCTGAAGCTCAGTCCCGCGGGAAGGACGGTCCGTCGCCGGCCGGTCTGGTCATTGTGCTCGGTTCGGGCCGGACAGACCGCCTCGGCGGCCGTCCCGAACGCGGACGGATCGACGTTGGCGGCTGCGACGTCGATGTCGACGAGGTCGCCGGCGGGGATCGTCGTCGCCTGTCCGTCGATGTCGACGGTGAGATCGTCGGTGACGCGCCGGTAGAGGTGGCCGACGATGGGGTCGAGGCGGATGACCTCCTCGAGCATCGCCAGCCGGGCGTCCCGGGCGGCGCCGAGGTAGTCATGGCGGAGCTCATCGTCCCTGAGCAGCCGCCACGCGGCGAAGGAAATGAACTCACGTGTGGTGACCATTCCCGCGGTGCCGTAGGTGACGCATTCGACGAGGATGTCCGCGATGCCGGCACCGGTGTCGAGGAGGTGGGAGATGATGTCGTCGCGAGGACTGCGCCGGTGGTCGCGGATGGCGGGCAGCACGTCGCAGACGTGGAAGGCGGTGAGAGGGAGGAGCCCGTTGACGGCGGCCTGCAGCCATTGGCGGTTGGTCCGCCCCCAGTTCGGGGCGGCGAGATCGACCGGGGGCTGCCGGAAGAACGCCGTGAGCCGCGAGGCGAGTGCCGGGACCGGGGACGCGGTGAGGCCGACGATGCCGGCGGTGACGCCGACGGTGTAGCGCAGAGCGGCGTCGTCGAGGCGGCAGCGTCCGGTGACGACGGCCTCATCGACGATCGCCTGGGCCTGTGACTCGATGTCTGCCGCGTACCGTTCGTCGACGACGGACGGGGCGAAGAAGCGGGCGAGGGCACGCCGCTGCTCATCATGCGAGGGGCCGTCGGAGATGAGGATCGGGTGGCGGCGGAACCATCCGCGGGGGATCCGCTCCGCGGTGAAGCCGGCCTGGACCGTGGAGCGGCGGGCCCGGAGGACCTCTCGGGCCGCCGCAAACGAGCGGATCCGGTGGTAACCCGGGGCAGGGTCGGCGCGCGCGGAGTCGGGTCCTCTCACGGCCGCAGGCTCTCGAAGACGCCGGCGGCGAACTGATCGACCATCCACGGGCTGAAGACGAACGGGGTCGCACTCAGCGCCGCACGGACCTCAGCGATCGGAGTCCAGGACCATTCGGCCACCTCGGCGGGGGAGGGGTCCAGCGGCGAGGCGATCCGGGCGACGTAGACCGGGCACACCTCGTTCTCGACGATGCCGCCGGCATCGACGGCACGGTAGCGGAAGTCGGGGGCGATGACCGTCACGGCGGTCACGGTCGTGCCGAGCTCCTGGTCAGCCCGCCGGACGAGGGCGTCCTCGATGTCCTCCCCGGGCGCCGGATGACCGCAGAAGCTGTTCGTCCACACGCCCGGCCACGCCGCCTTCGTCAGGGCGCGGCGGGTGAGGAGGATGCGGTCCTCGTCGTCGATGAGATAGCAGGAGAACGCGGAGTGCAGCGGGGTGTCGGCGGTGTGGACCTCGGATTTGGGCATCGACCCGATGGGGCGGGCCGCCTCGTCGAGGAGGACGACGCGTTCGACGGCAGTGTCAGCGGTGTCGGGAGTGGTCATCGATCATCAGCTCCTTCGAACACCGGACGGTCTGCCCCATGCTACCGGTGCGAGGGCCTTATCGGGGCGGGGTCGCGGACGGAACGGGGGCTGAATCGGGGTGGGGTCGCGGTCGGAACGGGGGCTGCACCGGGGCGGGGCCGTGGACGGAACGGGGGCGATGTCATGACCAGCAAGTAGACTGTGGAGGTAATGATCCCCTTCTTTCACTTGAGGTGAAACACTCATGCCAGCAATCGTTGTCGTCGGCGCTCAGTGGGGCGACGAAGGTAAAGGGAAGACCACCGACATCCTCGGCACCAGCGTCGACTACGTCGTCAAGCCCAACGGCGGGAACAACGCTGGTCACACGGTTGTCGTCGGCGGTGAGAAGTACGAGCTCAAGCTCCTTCCCGCGGGGATCCTCTCGCCCAACGTCACCCCCGTCATCGGCAACGGCGTCGTCGTCAACCTCGAGGCGCTCTTCGAGGAGATCGACGCCCTCGAATCGCGCGGCGCCGACACCTCGAAGCTGCGGATCTCGGCGAACGCTCACCTCGTCGCTCCCTACCACCAGACTCTGGACAAGGTGACCGAGCGCTTCCTCGGCAAGCGCGCGATCGGGACGACCGGGCGCGGCATCGGTCCGGCGTACATGGACAAGATCGGGCGCCTGGGCATCCGCGTCCAGGACATCTTCGACGAGTCGATCCTGCGCCAGAAGATCGAGGGCTCGCTCCACCAGAAGAACGAACTCCTCGTCAAGGTCTACAACCGTCGCGCGGTGAGCGTCGAGGAGGTCGTCGACTACTTCCTGCCCTATGTCGAGCGGCTGCGCCCCTACGTCGCCGAGACCGAGCTCATGCTCAACGACGCCCTCGACCGGGGAGACGTCGTCGTCATGGAAGGCGGTCAGGCGACGATGCTCGACGTCGACCACGGCACGTACCCGTTCGTCACGTCCTCGAACCCGACCGCCGGCGGTTCGTGCGTGGGATCCGGGATCGGCCCGACGCGGATCAACCGCGTCGTCGGCATCGTCAAGGCCTACACGACCCGCGTGGGCGCCGGACCTTTCCCGACCGAGCTCTTCGACGAGATGGGTGAGTACCTGCAGAAGGCCGGCGGCGAGTTCGGTGTCAACACCGGGCGTCCGCGCCGCTGCGGCTGGTATGACGCGGTCATCGCCCGCTACGCCGCCCGCACGAACGGTTTCACCGACTATGTGCTCACGAAGCTCGACGTGCTCACGGGCATCGAGCGGATCCCCGTGTGCGTGGCCTACGAAGTCGACGGTGAGCGCTTCGACGAGATGCCGATGACGCAGACCGACTTCCACCACGCGACGCCGATCTTCGAGTACTTCGACGGCTGGACCGAGGACATCACGAAGGCTCGGACCTTCGACGATCTGCCGGAGAACGCGCAGAAGTACGTGCTCGCACTCGAGGAGCTCTCGGGCTGCCGGATGTCGGTCATCGGCGTCGGCCCCGATCGCGAACAGTCGATCGTGCGACACGACCTGCTGGACTGAGGGTACTGGTTGCGCCTGGGGCGCGACTTGGCCTGGGCGCGACGGCTCGAGTCGCTGAGCCTCGGCGTCGATCCACGCGCAGCTGGAAATCAGCGTCGCCCGCGACTCGGAATTCGAGCCTCGCGTTGATCGAGCGCGCCGCGGTTCGTGGGAGGCGTGGAATTCCTGCCAGCCGTGGATCGAACGCGCGGACCAGCGCAGCATGCTGCTCGGGCGGCAGCGCGGCCGTCGATACACGCGCAGCCGGAAAGCCGAGTGTCGATCCACGCGCAGCCGGAAATCCGCGTCGCCCGCGACTCGGAATTCGAGCTTCGCGTTGATCGAGCGCGCGGCGATTCGTGGGCGACGCGGAATTCGAGCCCCGCGTTGATTGAGGGCGCGGCGATTCGTGGGAGGCGCGGAATTCGAGCCAGCCGTGGATCGAGAGTGAGAGGGCGTGCGGGTATCGGGTGCGGCTTGCGGTACGGTGCGGGACCAGATTCGCCGAGGCGGCCGCAGCGACTCCGCGTGGATCGACATCGCGCGTTTGGCAGGCGGATCGTGTCACCAAGCGGTGCTGCTGCGCCGGCTTCTCCCCGACCGATGCCGTCCCTCCGCAGATCAGGCATGCTTGACGCCAAAGTCGTTGAAAGACGATAGATTTGCCTCCCCGGTGATCGCAGCGATCGACCTCATCCCCTCAGGAGGACGCCATGCCGAAGAACCAGCCCGAACCCGTCCGCGATCCTGCCAGTGACCACCTGCTCACCCCCAGCAACTGCGCCATCGCGCTCATCGACTATCAGCCCGAGCAGTTCTCGACAGTCGGGTCGACGACCCGCGATGAGATCCTCCTCGGCGTCGTCACCCTGGCCAAGCTCTCCCGCGCCTACGAGATCCCCACGGTGCTCTCGACCGTCGGCGTCGACCTCGGCGTCAACACCGGCACGATCTCCGAGATCAAGGACGAGCTCCCCGACCTCGAGGAGATTGACCGCACAGGCGTGAACTCGTGGGAGGACGCGGACTTCCGCGCCGCCATCGAGGCGACCGGTCGGAAGAAGATCGTCCTCGCCGGCCTGTGGACCGAAGTCTGCCTCACCTTCCCCACCCTTGACCTCCTCAAAGAGGGCTACGAGGTCTACCCCGTCATCGACGCCGTCGGCGGAGTCTCGGACGACGCCCACAACTCGGCGGTGACGAGGATGGTCACCGCCGGAGCGCACCCGATCACCTCGCTCGCCTTCGGAGCCGAGCTCATGCGCAACTGGGCCCGGTCCGACTCCGACCGCTACCGCACGATCATCAACGACTACTTCCAGCGTCGACGTGCGATCGGCGACACCTTCGGGAACTGAGGCCCGAGCGCCCGGACCGCCCCAGCCAACCGGGATCCGGCCCCCGCAGCGAACCCCGCCGCTGCTGACAACTGAATCGCATTACCGCTGACCAGGAGAGATGACCGCATGACCGACACCGCTCAGGCCCCTCCCGAAGAGCGCATCGCCCTGGTCACCGGAGCGACCGGTGCGATCGGCGCCGCTGTGAGCAGAGCTCTCGTCGGCCAGGGGATCCGGACCGCGATGCTCGCCCGCAACCTCCGTCGACTCGAGCGGCTCGCCGAACAGCTCGACGCGCCCGACCTCACCCTGCCGGTCCGCGCCGATGTCACCCAGCCCTTCGACCTCGTCGAGGCCCGCGACGCCATCCGTGACCGCTTCGGCGCCGACCCGGACCTCGTCATGGTTTCAGCCGGCGTCATGCGCGCCGGCGACTTCGAGCAGGCGGTGCCCTCGGAGTGGAAGGCGATGATCATGACGAACGTCGAGGGTGCCCTCTACACCGCGCAGACCTTCGCCTACGGGCTACTCCGGATCGGCGAGACCGGGCACCGGGCCGACCTCATCTTCGTCGGCTCGGCCCCGGCACCGCAGCGGGCGAAGAGCTACGCGGTCTTCTCTGCGATGGCGACCTCCGTCGAGCAGCTCGCCAAACACCTGCGCGCCGAGTACGGCGAACGCGGTGTGCGCGTGCACCACATCGCCCCGTTCTACGTCACCTCCGAACTCGGCGCCGACATGAGCGACACCGAGCACTACCAGCGGTTCCTCGAACGCGCCGACGAGTTCTCCTCGATCGACCCGGGAAGCGTCGCCCATCTCGTGAAGTTCATGATCGGCCTTCCCGCACGGTCGAACCTCGCTGCCGCCACCATCCGACCGGTGAGGAGCTGACATGGTCACACGCTTGAGCAGAGGACTCGCCGCGTTCTTCCGCACGGAGAGCGCCGGTGCCGTCGTCCTCCTCGCAGCCACGGTGATCGCGCTGCTGTGGGCCAATCTCTCCCCGGACAGCTACAACACGGTCATCAAGACGGAGTTCGGCTTCGTCGCCGGTGGATCCGAACTCGAGATGTCGCTTCAGCACTGGATCAACGATGCCGTGATGATGGCCTTCTTCTTCCTCGTCACCCTCGAGGTGAAGAAGGACGTCGTCCTCGGCGAACTGCGGTCGTGGAAGCGCGCGGCCCTGCCGATCGTCGGCGCGGTGGCCGGCCTCATCGTCCCCGCCCTCATCTTCGTCGCCATCACCCGCGGCACCCCCGAGGTGGGGGCGTGGGGTGTCGTCATCTCCACCGACACCGCGTTCATCGTCGGCATCCTCGCCGCCTTCGGTTCCCGCATCCCCGCCCAGCTGCGGGTGTTCATCCTCGCCCTCGCGGTCGTCGACGACATCGGGGCGCTGGCCGTCATCGCGTTCTTCTACACCGAGGACATCGACCTGCTCTGGCTCGGCATCGCCGCAGCCCTGGCGGCGGTGACCTGGTTCGTCCAGAGGATGCAGGCGTGGCGCGGCCTCGTCTACGCGATCCTCGGCGTCTTCCTCTGGTTCGCCGTCCTCCAGTCCGGGGTCCACGCGACAATCGCCGGTGTCATCCTCGGCCTGATTCTGCCCGTCTTCCCGCCGAAGCACCAGCTCGTCGACGAGGCGGAGGACCTCACGCAGAGCTTCCGCCGCAGCCCCAACGCCGAACGCGGGATGTCCGCCGCCGAGGGCATCCTCCGCTCCGTGTCGATCAACGACCGGTTCCAGCTCTCCCTGCGCCGCGTCGTCAGCCTCGTCATCGTCCCGGTCTTCGCGCTCGTCAACGCCGGCGTCCTCATCACCCCTGAGTCGCTGTCCCACGCGTTCGGGTCGGCTCTGACCTGGGGCGTCATCGCCGGTCTTGTCCTCGGCAAGTTCGTCGGCATCTTCGGTGCGACGATGCTCGGGCGTCGCCTGCACATCGGCGAGCTCTCCGAGGCGCTGCGCCCCCGGCACATCGCCTCGGGTGCGATGCTCACCGGCATCGGGTTCACGATCTCCCTCTTCATCGTCGACCTCGCGATCACCGACCCGGTCGCCCAGTCCGACGCCCGCATCGGCATCCTCACCGCGTCCGCGCTCGCCGCGCTCATCGGCGTCATCAGCCTGCAGCTGACCGCCCGCTACGACCGCAGGCACGCGCCCGCCCGGGTCCAGCTCAACCGGCCGATCGACCCCGAGCGCGACCACATCTACGGACCGCCCGAGGCGAAGAACTCCCTGACGGTCTACGGCTCCTTCGGCGGCCTCGACGACGCGAACACGGAGGAGATCCTCGACCAGGTCATCGACCACTACGAGGGCGACATCAACTTCGTCTTCCGCCACATCCGCCCCACCGCCGAGGGCGCGCCCGAGCAGACCGCCGAAGCCCTCGAGGCCGTCGCCGCCCAGCAGCGCAAGCTCTTCTGGCCGATGCGCCACGAACTCAACGAGATCAGTGAGGAACGCAGCTTGGACAATCGCGAACTCCTGCGCGCCAGCGTCAACATCGGCGCCAACCTCAGCCGCGTCGAAGACGACCTGCGCCGCGGCAACCACCTCGGCCGCGTCGACGAGGACTACCTCGACGCCGAGAACATGGGGCTCACGCGCGGTCCCGTCCTCTTCGTCAACGGTCTGCTCTACAAGGGGGACATGGAGCCGAACGCGATCATCGCCGACCTCGACGCGACCCGCGCCGAGGCCCCGGATCCGAAGACCCGACCCGACCACATCCTCACCTCGGACTGTGCCGTGCAGGGCGGCGCACCCGTCCAGGCGAGCGCGGGGAGGTCGGCATGACGGAGTCGACGACCGCCTCGGCGGAGGTCCCCCACGTCATCACCGGAGGAGCCCGCGGCGTCGGCCTGGCCACGGCCAGGCGGCTGCTCGACCGGGGGGACTCGGTCGTCGTCATCGACCGGAACCCGCTCCCGGACGAGTTCGCCGACCACCCGAAGCTGACGTACTTCGAGCAGGACGTCGCCGATCTGGCGGGCCTGACCGAGCTCGGCGCCACGATCCGGCAGCGGTGGCCGCGATGCGCCTCGGTGATCGCGTGCGCCGGCGTCACCTATGTCGGCTCCTTCCCCGACACCGAGTTCGCGAAGTGGAACGAAGTGCTCACGACGAACATCACCGGTGCCGTCCACATCGTCCACGCCGTCCTCCCGTCCTTGGAGGCCACCGCCGAGGCGGGGGAGCGGGCCGACGTCATCACGATCGGATCGATCGCCGACCAGGCCTACTTCGACGATGCGACGATCTACGGCGCGTGCTCGGCGGCGCTCAAGGCCTTCGCCGACCACCTGCGCATCGAACTGCGAGAGCGGAACGTGCGCGTGTCGAACATCGCGCCCGGGTACATCCGGGGAGCGTTCGCCGAATTCCTCGGCGGGCTCGAGCAGGAGTACACGCAGCTCGGCGAAGGTCTGCTCCTTCCCGACGACGTCGCCCACGTCATCGAGTTCACGCTTGACCAACCTGCCGGGGTCCACCTCGGCGATCTCGACATCGTCGCGACTGCACAGGGCTGGGCATGACCATGCGACGGCGAACCCGGAGGGGAGGGCGAGGGCGATGACCCTCGAAGACCTCTCCCGGCTGCAGTTCGCGCTCACCGCGATCTTCCACATCATGTTCCCGGCGATGACGGTGGGGCTCTCGGTGTTCCTCACCGTCGTCTACGGGCTGTACTGGAAGACCAGGCGTCCGGTCTACCTGCAGATGTTCCGATTCTGGCGGCGGATCTTCGGGGTCGGCTTCGCCCTCGGCGTCGTCGCCGGTGCCGTGCTCACCTTCGAGTTCGGACTCAACTGGGGTGTGTTCTCCCGGGTCACCGGTCCGATCATCGGACCGATCATCGCGATGGAGGTCGTCACCGCGTTCTTCGTCGAAGCCGGATTCATCGGCATCCTCCTCTACGGCGACGGGCGGGTGAAGGAGCGGACGATGTTCGTCTCCACCCTCCTCGTCTCGATCGGCACCCTGCTGTCGACGACGTGGATCCTCATCGCGAACTCGTGGATGCAGACCCCGGCCGGGTTCGCCATCGCCGACGACGGCACCTTCGTGCCGACGAACTGGCTCGAGATCATCTTCAACCCGTCCTTCCCGCTGCGCTTCCTCCACATGTTCCTCGCGGTCCTCATCTCCGCATCGACCTTCATCATCGGCATCGCCGCGTGGTACCTCATCCGCGGCCGTTCGCTGCCCTTCGCGAAGCGCTCGTTCTCGATGGCGATCGGCGTCCTCGCGGTTCTTCTGCCCATCCAGATCTCCGTCGGCGATGACGTCGCCCTCGAGGTCGTCGTCGAACACCAGATGCCCAAGTTCGCGGCGATCGAGGGACACTGGCAGACGGACAGCAACGGCTACAACCTCCTCATCGTCACCGACCAGGCCGACCAGGAGAACCTCGCGGACGTCGAGGTGCCCTTCCTCGGCGCCCTCATCGGACAGGATCTCACCGGCCAGAACTTCCTTCCCGGCCTGAACGACGTCGAACCCGATCCGGACCTGCAGCCGCCGATGTGGATGACGTTCTGGGGCTTCCGGCTGATGTTCTACGGGTCGATGGTCCTCTTCGGCATCGCCATGGCCGGCGTCGTCCCCCGCCTGCGCGGGCGCCTCTTCACCTCCCACCGCTTCCACAAGGTCTGCATGTGGTCGGCACCCGTGGGGATCCTCGCGATCATCGGCGGCTGGGTGACCGCAGAGACCGGGCGCCAGCCGTGGGTCGTCTACGGCCGTCTGCGCACCGAGGATGCCGTCTCCGACCTCGCCCCCGCCCACCTCGTCTTCTCCGTCATCGGGTTCGTCGTCCTCTACGCCGTCATGCTCGCCGCCTACATCGGCTACATCGTCTGGGCCGTGCGCCGCGGACCCGAGCATGACCGTCCCGGAGCGATCATCGCCGACGACGATGATCTCGATGATCTCGACGCCGAGGCGACCGCCGGGTCCACAGGTGCCGCCGCTTCCGCGTCGGTGGGGAGCGGGGGCACCCCGGTGACCGGCGGGAGCCCGCCGATGACGGACGGGAACGCCGAGGCGGCCGAGGGAAGGGCGGAGTCATGACCATCGCCGACGTGTGGCTCATCGTCCCCGTCCTCTGCCTGACGATGTACATCGTCCTCGACGGATACGACCTCGGCATCGGCATCCTCCTGCTCGTCGAACGCGATCGTCGGCGCCGCCGCGAGGGCGTCGAAGTCGTCGCGCAGACGTGGGACATCAACGAATCGTGGCTCATCCTCCTCGGCGTCTCGCTGTGGGCCGGATTCCCCGCTGTCTACGGCGCGGCCCTGCCGCACCTCTACATCCCGCTCATCGTCATGCTCTTCTGCCTCATCGTCCGCGGCTTCTCCACCGAGCTCATCTCGCACCGGCACGACACCGCCGAGGCATGGGTGCGGGCCTTCGCGGTCGCCTCGCTCGGTGCGGCGATCGCCCAGGGTGTGGCGCTCGCGGGCCTCGCGCGGGAACTCACCCTCGACGCCGAGGGAGACTTCGTCGGTCCGACCACCCCGTGGGACGCCGCTTCGGTGCTCTTCACGATCGTCGTCGTCATCGGCGTCGTCGCCGTCTACACAACACTCGGGGCGTCGTTCATGCGCACCAAGGTCGACTCCCCGCTCGCGGTGCGCACGAGCCGCTCGCTCGTCGCCGCGGCAGCCGTCGTCCTCGCCCTCATCGTCGCTCTGCTCGGGACGACGGCTGCGCCGCTGACCTGGTCGGGGGTCCAGGGTGTGCTCGTCACCGCCCTGCTCGTCCTCGCTCTGGCGGCGGCGATCCTCGCATGGCGGCAGCTCGGCCCCGGGCCGCGGCGCGCCGGGGGATACCGGGCGGCCCTGACCATGGTCGTCGCAGTGCTCGCCGCGATCGTCGTCGGTCGCTATCCCGTCATCCTCAGCCCCGGCGTCACCGTCGAGGACGCAGCGGCGCCGAGCCTCGCCCTCTACGCCCTGCTCATCGGGGTGGGCATCAACATGCTCCTCATCGTCTTCTACACGATCTTCGCCCACCGCACGTTCTCCGGTCCCCTCTACCAGGACGCGATCCCGGGAAGCACCGAGGCGGGGAGCACGCGCCCGGCGGGGAGCGTGCGGGCGGCGGGACGCACAGGCGAGAGGGAGGTGCCGCGATCATGAGCGACCCGAGCCCACACGAGCCGGAGCAGCGGGAGCCGGAGCCGCGAAAGCCTGGCGGGCACGGCCCGGAGCAGTCGGGGTCGTCGACGCATCGGCCGGAGTCGTCGACGCACCGGTCGGGCACGCCCGGTGCGACGGCCGGGCGCGGGAAGCGGATCCTCCGTCGCATCGGCCTCGTGCTCCTCGGCATCATCCTCTACACGATCAGCATGAATATGTACTCCGGCTACCCGGAGGTCGGTTCTCAGTGGTTCAACCGGGCAGCGATCCTCGCCATCGTCGTCTTCGCCGCCGTCGTCTTCATCCGCGATGAGAGGCGCCGCGCCCACGAGGACGACCACGACGACGATGGCGCCTGATCGGGGAGCAGCCACCTCGGCGCCCTCGCAGGACCCCACCCCGATGCGGGACGCGTCGGCGATGGAGTGGATCGCCTCGCAGTCGGGACCGGGTCGGACGCTGTTCCGGCTGTCGGGACTCACCGAGGTCGCCGCGACGGTGGCGCTCATCGGCCAATGGGCATTCCTCGGCGCCGGGGTCACGGCGTGGATGACGGGAGCGGGCAACGTCGTCGGCCTGCTCATGGTCGCCGCGACGGCCGCGCCGATGCGCCTGCTCTTCCGGGCGCTCGCCGCGCGCCTGGCGGCAGCCGGACGCGAGCGGGTGAGCACGCGGATCCGCACCGACCTCGTCCCCGCCCTCCTCGCCGCGGCGGGACGGACACCCGCGACGGAGGCCGCCGACGTCCTCATCGACCACGCCCCGGTTGTCGCCGGCTATCTCTCGGGAACGCGGCCGCTGCGCGTCGCGGCCGTGCCGTCGACGCTGCTCATCCTCGGCGCCGTCGCCCTCGTCCACTGGCCGGTCGCGGTCCTCCTCGCCGTCTGCACGCTCCTGCTGCCGCTCAATCTCCGCCTCGCAGGCCAGGCGACGGTGACCGCAGGGGAGAGGCAGCTCGCCGCAACCCGCCGACTCTCGGCCGTCATCACCGAGAGCGTGCGCGGACTGCCGACCCTCGTCAGCCTCCGCGCAGTGGCTCGGAGACGAGCGGTCCTCGACCGGTCGTCCACGCGGCTCGAGGCCTCGACTCTGAGAGTCCTCTCCTACGCGTTCCTCTCCGGGGCGGTCATGGACGTCGCGGTGACGTTCGCGATCGCGGTGTCGGCGACGTACACGGGTCTCGTCCTCCTCGGCTTCGTCACCCTTCCGGGGGCGCCCGGCCTCGACCTCGGCGAGGCGCTCTTCGTCCTCCTCCTCTGTCCCGCGTACTTCGCTCCCGCGCAGCGGGCGGCCAGGGGCTTCCACGATCGTGACGACGCGCTCGTCGCCGCGCGCGCGATCTGCGAGGCGGCGGGGGTTGAGGACAGCTCCGCGGGGGTCGCGGACGAGGCGGCGGGGGACGAGTCCGCACGGCCAGGCTCTGCCGCCGCGGAGCCACGGCCCGATGCCCCCGAGCCGAACCCCGATGCCGCGACGGGCACGACTCCGGCGCCATACCGCGGTGCCGAGCCCACCCCCGGCACGACTCTGACCCCGGAGGGCGGCACCGACCCCGGACCTGACCGGGTTTCGGCCCCGCGTCGCGCCGCGCTCGCCCCGCGTGTCGACCTGCGAGGCGTGAGAGTCGTCGAAGGGGATGCCGTCATCCTCGACGACCTCGACCTCACGATCCCGGCCGGGGAGTGGACGGCGATCAGCGGACCGTCCGGGTCGGGCAAGACGACGCTGCTCCAGCTCGTCGCCGGCACCCGGATTCCGGCGGCAGGGTCGGTCGAGGTGATGAGGCGTGGGGCCGGTGCCATGCACAGTGGGGACACGTCCGACGGCGGTCACGGATCGGGCACCTCCCACGGCTGGCTCGGAGCGGACACCGTCATCCTCGAGGCCACCCTCGCCGAGAACATCGGCCTCGGCGATCCGACGATCAGCCCTGACGCGATCCGCACGGCTGCCCACGACGCCGGCCTCGAACAGGTGCTCGCCGATCTGCCCGAGGGCATCGACACCGTCCTCGGCCGCCGCGGCCGCGTGCTCTCGGCAGGGGAGAGGCGGCGCGTCGCGCTCGCCCGCCTCCTCGCCGCCGACCGCGACCTCTGGGTCCTCGACGAACCGACCGCCCACCTCGACCACGAGACGGAAGCGGAGATCCTCTGGACCCTGCGCCGGGTCGGGGCGGGGCGCACCGTCGTCATCGCGACCCACTCGCCGACGGTGACGGCTGCCGCCGAGCACGCGTGGGAACTGCGCGCCGGACTCCTCGACGTGCAGACTCGAGTGGGCGGGGGCACGGCGTGAGGAACCGACCTCGCAGGCACGTGCTCGCACTCACCGTCGCCGTCGCCGCCGAGCTCTGCTCGCTCGGTCTGCTCGCCGTCTCCGGGTGGTATCTCGCCGCCTGCGCGCTCGCCGGTCTCGGCCTGCTCGCGACCTTCTCCTACCCGACGCCGAGCGGCATCGTCCGCCTCCTCGCCCTCGGCCGCATCGGCGCCGGTTACGGACAGAACGTCCTCCTCCACCGAGCAGCCCTCGCCGACACGACCCGCGACCGCCTCCGCGTCTTCGACGACCTCGCGGCCGCCGGTGCCCGACCCGTCGACGACCGGACGGTCGACCGCCTGCTCACTGAGGCCCAGGTCGAAGGGGAGCGGGTGCTCCGCGTCACCGCCCCGCTCGTCGTCACCGTGAGCGCGATCCTCACGGCGGTCGTCGTCATCCTCCTCACCTCTCCGCTCGCTGTCATCCCGCTCGTCATCGGGGCGGTGACCCTCTTCGCGTTCGCGCTCGTCCCCGCCGAGTCCGACCCCGGCCGCGGTCGCCTGCGCGCCGAGGTGCTCGCGAGCATGGACGCCGCCCCCGAACTCGAGTCGCTGGGAGCTGCGCCCCTGCTGCGCGCGCGGATCCTCGACCAGCTCGACGACCTCACCGCCGCCGAGCAGCGCCGCGATTCCCGACAGCTGCGCCGACAGGTGGTCGCAACACTCGCCGGTGGTCTCGCGTTCGGCGCGGTCATCGTCGTCAGCGCCGCCACCATCGGAATCGGCGACCTTGTCGAGGTCCCGCTCTTCGTCATGATCGTCTGCCTCGCGTTCGGGGTCGTCGAGCGCACCGTCGCGATCAGCGCCATCGTCCCCCACCTCGAACGACTCCGCGGACACCGGGCCCGCCGAGGCAGCGATCCCAGCCGTGTCCCCGTGCCCCCGCCCCCGGTCGACGTCGCCGCCGACGGCACGATCACTCTCGGGACTGGTACCGGTTCGGCCACGCTGCTCACGATCCCGCCCCGTGAGAGCGCGGCGATCATCGGTCCGTCCGGCGCGGGCAAATCGACCCTGCTCACCTCCATCGCCGAGGCGGTGCGCGGTGCCGGGACCGCGACCGCCGCCGAGCGCACCGCCGCGGTCCCCTCCGTCGCCCATGTCGCCGACGACGAGTTCCTCTTCACCGGCACGATCGCAGCGAACCTCCGCCTCGGCGCGCCGACCGAGCTCACCCCGGCTGACCTCACCGGGGTCCTCACCGCCCTCGGGCTGGACGTCGACATCACCCCGGACACGCGCACGGGAATCGGCGGGCGTGCGCTCTCCCGCGGAGAGACGCGGCGCCTCGTCATCGCCCGCGCCGTCCTCACGGCACCGGATGTCCTCCTCGTCGACGAGCCCGATCTCGGTCTCGACACCGACACCTTTGTGCGGATGCTCGAGTTCATCCGCACCCGACTCCCGGCCGCGACGATCATCGTCGCCGCCCACCGGAGCCCACCGGGAGTCGAGTTCGTCCTCGACCTCAGCCGCAGCGAAGCTGCCGGAACCCGCGTGCCCGCCGACGCCGACGTGCCACCCTGCACCGACGGGCCGACCGATGACCCGCGACCTGGTCAATGACCGAGTGCCCCACTGACCCGCGTCCCGGCCGGATCAGTGACCGAGCGACACGCTGACCTGCATCCCTGCCGGTGACCTCCGCGCTCGTCGGCGCCCAGTGACCCCGCGCCGCGAGCGGGTTAGACTGCCCCCATGTCCGCACCGGACGACGACCGGATCCGCGCTCCGCATCCGCGGCTGCGCCCCTACCTCGGCGACTATGTCGGCTACGACATCAGCGGCGTCCCCGCGGGGACGCACCTCGGTCTGCCGTCGGGGGCGCTGACGTTCATCGTCACGATCGGCGAGCCGCTGCGCCAGGTCGATGCGGGACGCTTCGACGTCCTCCTCGCGGGCCTCCACCTGCGCCCGACCCGCATCCGTCACAACGGGACGATGGCGGGGATCCAGATCAACGTCTCCCCGTTCGCCCCGCGCGCCCTCTTCGCCCTCACTGCCGCCGAGCTCACCCACCGGACCGTCGGCCTCGACGCCGTCTCCCGCCCGCTCGCCGCCGAACTTCACGACCGCGTCAACGCCGCCGCCACCTGGGCGGAGCGATTTGCGGCGATCGACGCCGTGCTCCTGCGCGTGCTCAGCGACGATGCCTCCCCGCGCCCCGAGGTCGGCCGGGCCTGGGCGCAGATCGTCCGCAGCCGGGGTCGGGTCCCGGTCGGCACCCTCGCCGAGGAGGTCGGGTGGAGCCGCCGGCACCTCAGCGCCCGCTTCCGTGCCGAGCTCGGCATCGGCCCGAAGGAGGCCGCCCGTGTCATCCGGTTCGACCGGGCTAGGCGGATGATCGCCGGCAGCGCTGGGAGCACCGGCCGGGACGAGAGTGCAGGCCGTGCGGACGGTGCGGGCAATGGTGCGTCCCCGACCCTCGCCGAGGTGGCCGCCGCCTGTGGCTATGCCGACCAGTCCCATCTCGACCGGGACTTCGCCGCCTTCGCGGGGACCTCCCCGACCGCGTGGCTGCGCTCGGACCCTGTGGCCGCGCGCGGATCCAGCGCCGAACTCGCCGCACGCTGACCGGTTCCCATTCGTCCAAGACGTCGGCGGGCACGGTGCGCGAGGCTGGAGCCATCCACCCGCGATGAGAGGACGAACCATGACGACGAACAACCCCACGACCGACCCGACGACGACCGATGAGAACCGCACGACCGATGCGAACCCCACGGCCGCCTCGGCGAGGGGAGAGGCGAACATCTGGCCGGCTTTCCGCTACCGGGACGCGAAGGCGGCGATCGCCTTCCTCCGCTCGGCATTCGGCTTCGAGGTCACCGCCGAATACACGAACCCCGAGGATCCCGGTCTCGTCGACCACGCCGAACTCACGTGGCCGGGCGGGGGAGGGATCATGCTCGGGTCCGCCCGCGACGACGGGAGCGTGATGTCCGACGTCGGCATCGCCAGCGGCTCGGTCTACATCGCCGTCGACGACGTCGATGCGCTCTTCGATCGGGCCGTCGCCGCCGGGGCCACTGTGGTCAGCGGTCCGAGCGAGAAGGACTACGGGTCCCGGGACTTCAGCGTCACGGACCCCGAGGGCGTGCTGTGGAACTTCGGCACCTACCGGGGCGCCGGCCGCGGCTGAGCACCCTCGATCCGGGCGTTCACACCCTCGGCCCACCGGTAGGGGCGGGTGGCGATGAGGGCGCCGATCGAGCGGCGCAGACGCGAGACCTCGGCACGGACGGTGACGACGTGGTCGGCATCCCCGTAGAGGAGGGTGCTCAGCGCCGAGGCGCTCACGCCCGCCTGCCCCGCCGAGGTGATCGCGGCGAGGATCTGCGCGCGTCGCGGGGTGAGGGGGACGACGAGCGGATCCGCTGAGGAGGCGACGTCGAGGACCGCGGGATCGGTCTCGAGTCGCAGGGTCACCGAGGTCTGCCGGTCTCCGGCAGGACGCAGCACCCAGCCGCCGGTCACCCGCTCGGGCAGGCAGAGTCCGGCACCGGGGATGAGCACGGTCCGTTCGGGAATCGGCGCCTCGATCCGCTCCCGGGTCGTCACACCCTGCCGGTAGGCGACCCAGCCGTCGTCGTCGACGATGAGCGCCGGCTCCCTGCTGGCGCTGAGCATCGGCGAATACCGGTCGCGCAGACCGCCCAGGCGCTCCTGATGACCGAGGAGGAGCCGTGCCTCGGCGAGCCGGACGGCCGTGGTGACCAGGGACTGCACCGTCGGATGGAGGGTGAGGGCGGGGCCGCTGATGTCGACGACTCCGAGCAGCTGCCCGTCGCTCGGGTCGTGGATGGGTACGGCGCTGCAGTACCAGGGGTGCTGGGAGGTCTCGAAGTGCTCGGCGGAGAAGAGCTGGACCGGGGCCTCCTCGGCCAACGCGGTGCCGATCGCGTTCGTCCCGACCACCGATTCCGACCAGTGGGCGCCCTCGACGAAGCCGAGTCCGTCCGCCTGCCGCTTGGCCCGGGAGGCGCCGTCGCGCCAGAGGATGACGCCGTCGGCGTCGGTGACGACGAGGATGAAGCCCGCCGAGGCGGGGGTGCGGAGGAGGACCGACCTGAGTTCGTCGACGATGAGGCGCAACTTCGACCGGTGCCTGCGGGACTCGACGTCGGCCTCGGCGGAGTGGACCCGACGATTGCCCCCGCCGGGGTCGAGGCCGAGGCGGAGCATCCGCTGCCACGAGCGCGCAACGATGTCCCGCGGCGGCGACGGCGGCGGACCGCCGGTGACCACGGCATCGTGGATCCTGGTCAGATCCCTGGCGAGATGCGCCAGGTCCGGCTGAGGCATGCCACGAGTATAGGGCCTCGGGATCGGAGTAGCCGTGGAGTCGGGGTGGCGGTCGGCGCACCGCCTCGGCGCGTGCATGGAGCCGGGGCTCGGACGGCGGTGATGCAACCGAGTGCAACCCTTTCGACGGCGGACCCCGGAGCATAGCGTGATCGCACACCGCTCAACGACGAGGAGTGCATCATGACAATGACAGTGGACCGTCCCCAGCTCACGGCCGACGACATCGCCACCGGATGGCTGAACGACTTCGCCTCGACCCTCGGCAGCCGGGACATCGAGGCAGCGATGGGGCTCTTCGCCGCCACCAGCTTCTGGAGGGACCTCGTGTCCTTCTCGTGGAACCTCACGACCACGGAGAACCACGACGGGATCCGTGACCTCCTCCAGGAGACCCTCGACCGCGTCGATCCGAGCGACTTCGCGCTCGCCGAACCCGCGGAGACCGCCGACGGAGTGACGACGGCCTGGTTCACCTTCACCACCTCGGTGGGGCGGGGCAAGGGACTCGTCCGCCTCATCGACGAGGACGGGACGAAAGCGTGGACCTTGCTCACCTCGCTCCAGGAGCTCACCGGTCACGAGGAGCCGCGCGGCATCCGCCGGGTCAAGGGCGCCGAGCACGGGGTCGATCCGCAGCGGAAGAGCTGGTCGGAGAAGCGCGCCGAGGAGGATGCCGCGTGGGGCGAGACGGCCCACCCGTACGTGCTCGTCGTCGGCGGGGGACAGGGCGGGATCGCGCTCGGGGCCCGACTGCGGCAGCTCGGGGTGCCGGCGCTCGTCATCGACCGCTGGGAGCGGCCGGGGGACCAGTGGCGGTCACGGTACAAGTCGCTGTGCCTGCACGACCCCGTCTGGTACGACCACCTGCCCTATCTCAAGTTCCCCGACAACTGGCCGGTGTTCGCACCCAAGGACAAGATCGCGGACTGGTTGGAGTTCTACACCCGGGTGATGGAGATCCCGTACTGGTCGTCGACGACGGCCACCTCGGCGAGCTATGACGAGGGGAGCGGGCAGTGGACGGTGGTGGTCGAGCGCGGAGGAGAGACGATCACGCTCACTCCCACGCACCTCGTCATGGCCACGGGCATGTCGGGCAAGCCGAACATCCCGAGCTTCCCCGGCAGCGAGGTCTTCCGCGGCGAGCAGCAGCACTCCTCGCAGCACCCTGGCCCGGACGCGTACGCGGGGAAGCGGGTCGTCGTCATCGGCAGCAACAACTCCGCGTTCGACATCTGCGGGGCCCTCTACGAGAACGGCGCCGACGTGACGATGGTCCAGCGCTCGAGCACCCACATCGTCAAGAGCGATTCGCTCATGGAGATCGGCCTCGGCGCGCTCTACTCGGAGGAGGCGGTCGCCGCCGGAGTGACGACGGAGAAGGCCGACCTCATCTTCGCGTCCCTGCCCTACCGGATCATGCACGAGTTCCAGATCCCCCTCTACGAGCAGATGAAGGAGCGTGACGCCGACTTCTATCGGCGGATGGAGGAGGCCGGGTTCGACCTCGACTTCGGTGACGACGGGTCCGGGCTGTTCCTCAAGTACCTGCGCCGAGGCTCGGGCTACTACATCGACGTCGGTGCCGCCGAACTCGTCGCCGACGGCAAGGTGCGCCTCGCCAAGGGGCAGGTCGATCATCTGAGCGAGGATGCCGTGGTGCTCGACGACGGCACGGAACTGCCCGCCGACCTCGTCGTCTACGCCACCGGGTACGGGTCGATGAACGGCTGGGTCGCCGACCTCGTCGATCAGGAGACCGCCGATCGGGTCGGCAAGTGCTGGGGACTGGGCTCGGACACGACGAAGGACCCCGGTCCGTGGGAGGGCGAACAGCGCAACATGTGGAAGCCCACTCAGCAGGAGAACCTCTGGTTCCAGGGCGGCAACCTCCACCAGTCGCGGCACTACTCGCTCTACCTGGCTCTCCAGCTCAAGGCCCGGTTCGAGGGGATAGACACCCCCGTCTACCGGCTGCAGGAGGTCCACCACCTCGGGTGAGGGGTCGTGGGGCGACCGCTCTGGGGTGGGGTGGTCGCCCTCGGGGCTTTCGCCTCTGGGGCTTTCGCCCTTGGGGGGGGCGGAGCTGAGGACGCTGGGTGTCGATTCGCGAGTCGCAGATCGACACTCAGCGTCCTCGGCTCGTGCCTGCACTGTTCAGCTCAGGCCGAGGTGGCGCCGGATCTTGGCCTCGAGCTGTCGGTAGTCCGTGCGGCCGGTGACCCTGAAGACCGTCCACCCCTCGAGGCGCATCGCCTCGTCGCGTGCGATGTCCCTGTTCCACTGGTCCTTCGAGGTCCGGTGGTGGTCGCCGTCGTACTCGAGCGCGAGCTTCTCGTTCTCGTAGCCGAGGTCGGGTTCGACGACGCGATTGATGCTCGGGCAGCAGACGCGCGGATGGACGGTCGGTTCGGGCAGACCGACCGAGCGCGTCCACAGCCGCAGGTCGGTCTCGCGCGGCGAGTCGACCGTCGGGCGGACGAGCGCGAGAGCATCGAGCAGGTGGCGACGGGAGCGGATTCCTCGCGTCTCGGAGACGTAGGCGCGCAGTCTGTCGAGGTCGATCTGGGGTGGCCCATGCCAGTTGCCCACTGCGGCATCGCCGATCCGCACCAGGTCCTCGACGGACAGGTCCCGCCCCAGCGAGGTGAAGGCCTCCGCAGGACGGAGCAGCGGCAGATCGAAGTACTGATGCACGGCGAACAGCTGTGATCGCAGGAACCGGACGTCTCTGGATCGCACTCGCACGTTCAGATCGCTGGCGACGACGTGGAGGGGTAGGAGCCGTTGGTTCGTGGGAAGCGGCCACCCGTAGAGTCGGGCCGCTGTCACATGCCCTGCCGCCACGCAGGGAAACGTCAACACCACTGCTCTGAGGTACTGAGCCGTTGATGCCCACGTGTCATCCGCCCAGACCGGCATCGGCCGCATGACCAGCGACGCCGGATCTTGTCTGACTCCTCTGACGACCGCGGGGTACTTCGCCGTGTGGAACAGCGAGTGCCGACTGATGCCCATCTGTGTGGCATCCCCGGTTCTGAAGAGCCGAGGCGCCTCACGAAACTCCCATTCACCGATGTGTTCGCCGCCGAAGAACATGACGACGATGGTCTCCCACGCCGTGGGGTGGACGAAAGGTCGGCCATCTCACCTGTGGAAGGCGCCCGGGCGTCCACAGTCCTTGCGCGCACGAGTGGCCAAGCGCGTGCACAGCGCGTCGCGCACGGCATTCCGGGGAGATCGTTTCCGTGCATGACGCGAAGCAGCTCGAGCGAGAGGTGAGAACGCCTCAGCGCACGAGAGGCCCGAAGGGCTGCGTGTGCCGGCCTCCATCCGCCGGTATCCCCAGCCTGGCGCACACGAGTCGGCGTCCTGGACAGCGGAGTCGAGGACGCTCAGTGTCGATTCTGGGCGCGCAGATCGACACTGAGCGTCCATGAGTCGCGGGTGGCGGTGCTTGTCGGCAACCTCAGGGGCCCTGAGTACCCTCGCGGCACTGCACCGTGACACTCGCTGGCACCCTTTGGGGTGAGGGCGGAGCGCATTGGGCCGGGCGCAGAGGCTGGGCGTGGCGCGAGGTACGGGGGCGGAGGCGGCATTCGTCCACACGGCAGGCAGGCGTTGAGCCGCGAGTCGAGGACGCTCAGTGTCGATCTGCGCGCCCAGAATCGACACTCCGGGTCCACAAGTCGCCGGAGTGGGGCGCCCTACAGCCCGAGGCGGGCCAGGACGTCCTTGACGTGGACGAGCGCCTCGGACTCCGAGAGCCCGAAGTTCTGGTTGAGGTACATTCCGTCGCCGATGAGCTGGATCGTCATCGCCAGGTGCGGGTCGCCGAGGTGGTCGTTGAGGACGGCGAACCACTGCTCGCGCGTCTCCCGCAGCGCCACCCGCGCCTCGTCGTGCTCCTGGGCGAGGCGGGTCGCGGCGATGAGGCTGAGGTCGAGTGGCGTCCCCATCTCCGCCGAGGTCTCGAGGTAGTAGATGTGGGGGCCGAGTTCGGAGGATCGCATCGCCGCGATGTCGGCGTCGACAAGGCGGCGCAGGCGGTCGAGGCTGCCCTGCATGAGCTTCGCCTTCGACCCGAAGTGGTAGAGCAGGCCGCCCTTGGACACTCCCGCCTCGGCGGCGACGGCGTCGAGCGTCGCCCCGGCAGTGCCGTGCTGTTCGAGCAGCCTGTCGAAGGCGTCGAGGAGCTTCTCCCTCGTATCGGCGGAATTCCGTGCCATGGACACGAGCCTAACCGAGATCCTGCGCACCGACTGTGAGTCCGGCCTCACCGTCGCCCCAGACCTTGGAACTGTACCGTCTAGACGGTACAGTAGAGGCATGTTCACAACGCAGACTCCACCTGTGCGCGCCGGCCGGCGTGAATGGCTCGGCCTGGCTGTGCTGATGATCCCTGTCCTCCTCATCTCGATCGACAACACGGTGCTCGGCTTCGCCCTGCCGGCGATCAGCACCGGCCTCCACCCCACAGGCACCCAGCTGCTGTGGATCGTCGACATCTACGCGCTCATGCTCGCCGGACTCCTCGTCGCGATGGGCAGCATCGGCGACCGCTTCGGGCGCCGGCTACTCCTCGTCATCGGTGCCATCGGCTTCGGGGCCGCGTCCCTGCTCGCGGCGTTTTCGACGACCCCGGAGATGCTCATCGTCGCCCGCGCCCTCCTCGGCGTCTTCGGCGCCACGCTCATGCCCTCGACGCTCTCGCTCATCCGCAACATCTTCCTCGACGCCAGGGACCGGCGGATCGCGATCGCGACGTGGGCCGCGCTCTTCGGCGGCGGTGCCGCGCTCGGCCCCGTCGTCGGCGGCATCCTCCTCGAGCACTTCCACTGGAGCTCGATCTTCTTCATCAACCTCCCCCTCATCGCGCTTTTCATCCCGGCCGCGCTCCTCCTCCTGCCGGAATCGCGCGACCCGAATCCCGGCCCCATCGATCCTCTCTCGATCGTGCTCTCGATGCTCACGCTCACCCCGCTCGTCTTCGCCATCAAGCACGGGATGTCCGAGGGCCTCGACTGGCTCCTCGTCGCAGCGGTCATCGTCTCGCTCATCGCAGGGTTCCTCTTCGTCCGCCGGCAGCTGGCGTCCGCCAACCCGATGCTCGACGTCCGGCTGTTCGCCAACGCCGTGTTCACCTCGGCGGTGACGGCGAACCTGCTCAGCCTCATGGGGCTGGCCGGGTTCCTCTACTTCGGCACGCAGGTCCTCCAGCTCGTCCTCGGCCTCTCCCCGGTCGAGGCCGCGCTCGCCCTGGTCCCCGGACTGATCATGTCGATCGCGGCCGGCTACCTCGCCGTCCCGCTCGTCGCCCGGATCCAGCCGCGCATCGTCGTCCCCGCCGCGCTCGCCCTCAACGCGACCGGCCTCGGCTTCGTCGCCTTCACCCCGGAGCCGAGCGTGCCCGGCATGATCATCTCCTTCATCGTCCTCGGCGCCGGCATCGGCACCGCCGAGGTGATCACCAACGACCTCATCCTCTCCGCGGTGCCGGCGGACAAGGCCGGAGCCGCCTCGGCGATCTCCGAGACCGCCTACGAGTTCGGCTCGGTCATGGGCACGGCCGTCCTCGGCGGCCTGACGACGATGGTCTTCGGCCGCCAGCTCGCCTCCCACCTCGGCGAGAGGGCCGAGGATCCGGCGTTCGAGACGCTCGGATCCGCGCTCGAGCGCGCCGGTGAGATCGGCGGCCGCCTCGGCGATGAGCTCGCCGATACCGTTGTGCGCGCCTTCGACCTCGGCGTGCAGTGGGCGGCCGGGGGTGCGACCGTCGTCGTCCTCACCGCCGCCGTCCTCACGGCCTTCGGCCTCAAGGGCGCCGGCCGCGGACCGCAGACTGAGGCCGCTGAGGTGCGGGAGCCCGTGTCCGCGCACTGACGCTCCCGCGATGAGAAGCGCCGAGGTGGGGCGGACACGATCGTCCGCCCCACCTCGGCGCTTCGGTGCCTCACATCCCCGCGGTCAGCGAGCGGCGAGGGCCTCGGCCCGTGCCCGCTGCCGCCGGCGGGCGAGGACCCGGCCGGTGCCCGTGTAGATGAGGGCGGCGATGAGGATGAGGTAGAGGACGACGGCGATCGGCGAGGAGATGAGCACCGAGAGGTCGTTGCCCGAGGCGAGCAGCGCATCCCGGAGGTTCGTCTCGGCGAGCGGGCCGAGCACCATGCCGATCATCAGCGGTGCTAGCGGGACGCCGTAGCGTTTGAGGACGAAGCTGATGATCGCGATCCCGAGGAGGACGAAGAGCTCGAACGTCGACGCCGAGGTCGCATAGATGCCGAGCCCGCAGAAGACCGCGATGCCGCCGTAGAGGTAGGGCTCGGGGATCTTGAGCAGCTTCGCCCACAGTGGGGCGAAGGGCAGGTTGATGATGAGGAGGACGATCATCGCGATGAAGAAGCTCGCGATGAGGGCCCACACGAGTTCCGGGGCCCGGTCGAAGAGCAGCGGCCCCGGCTGCAGACCGTACTGGCGGAATGCGGCGAGCATGATCGCCGCGGTCGCCGAGATCGGCAGACCGAGCGCGAAGAGCGCCCCCATCGCGATGCCCGTCGTCGCACTGCCGGCAGCCTCCGGGGCGGCGAGGCCGCGGATCGCGCCCTTGCCGAACTGCGGGTCCGCCCGGCGGGAGTCGAGCTTGCGTTCGAGCCCGTAGGCCATGAAGGTCGGCACGTCGGCACCGCCGACGGGGACGACGCCGAAGGGCAGGCCGATCGCCGTGCCGCGCAGCCACGCCGGCAGCGCCTCCTTGAATTCGCGTCCCGAGAGGAACGGCCGGCCCGAGGCGTTGATCGTGTTGTCGGCGGCCTTCCGCCGGATCCGGGAGGCGATGTAGAAGACCTCGCCGAGGGCGAGCATGCCGACGGTGACCGTGACGAGCGAGACGCCGTCGAAGAGCTCGGGCACCCCGAACGTGAACCGCTCCGTGCCCGAGACCGAGTCGATGCCGATGACCGAGATCCCGATGCCGAGGAGGAGCGCCATGAGCCCCTTGAGCACGGAGTCGGCGACGACCGAGGAGGTCGCGACGAAGGCGAAGAGTGCGAGCGCCAAGAACTCGGCGGGACCGAAGTTCGCTGAGAGGTCCGCGAGCAGGGGCCCGATGAAGACGACGAGGAAGCACGAGACGAACCCGCCGATGAACGCCCCGATCGCCGCTGTCGCGAGCGCCTGCGGGGCTCTGCCGGCCCTGGCCATCTTGTGGCCCTCGAACGTCGAGGCGATCGCCGAGGCCTGCCCCGGGGTGTTCATGAGGATCGCCATCGTCGAATCGCCGAAGAGCCCGCCGAAGTAGACGCCGGCGAACATGATGAACGCGCCCGTCGGGTCGAGGGCGAAGGTCATCGGCAGGAGCAGCGCCACAGCCATCGACGAGCCGAGACCTGGGAGCACACCGACAGCGGTGCCGAGGAAGCAGCCGACGAGCACCCAGAGCAGGTTCATCGGGGTGAGCGCGTGGGTGAACCCTTCCATGAGGGAGGAGAGAGCATCCATGTCAGAACCCCCCTCCGAGCAGACCCGAGGGCAGATTGAGTCCGAGGAGGACCGCGAAGGCGAGGTAGACGAGAGAGGAGAACGTCAGCGCGAGCGTGAGGTCGAAGAGCGGGCGCCTCGATCCCATCGCGCGGGCCACGCACCAGAAGAGGAGGGCGGCGGCGATGATCCACCCGGCGAACTCGAGGATCCCGGCGAACGCGGCGAAGCCGCCGATCGCCCAGGCCAGGGAGGTGAAATCGGAATGGGTCCGGTGCCTGGCATCCTCAGCGCGCGCCTCGGCGAGGGCTCGACGATCCGCACTCGGCTCGTCCTCCTCGTGCGGGGACAGCCGGGAGGCGGCGACCGCCGAGGTCACCGGGGTGGAGAACGCCTTCTCCTCCCTCGCCTCGGCGGGGGCGGCCGTGTCGGCGTCGACGGGTTCGGGATTGCGGATGATCGCGAGGACGAGGAGGACCGTGATCACGTACCCGAGGACCATGATGATCATCGGGAAGAACTGCGGGCCGGGCGGATCGGAGTCCTCGGCGACCTCCATCGTGAGGATCCCGATGAGCAGGTACGTCGAGAACGCACCGAGGATGAGCGGGACGAGCAGACCCGAGCGGCCGTGCCACCAGGTCCCCTCGCCGAGGTGGCCCGTCCGGGTCCGTGCGGGTGTGTCCGTTGTCGTGCTCACAGTCCCAACTCCTCAAGGAGCGCTTCGATGCGCTTGGTGTCTTCGACGATGAAGTCGGCGAACGCCTGACCAGTCAGCCACACGTCCGTCCACTGGTTGCGTGTCAGGGCGTCCTTCCATTCGGCGCTGTTGCGGGTCGCCTCGAGCATGCCGACGAGCTCCGCGGTCTCGTCGGCGGTGATGCCGGGGGCGCCGAGCCAGCCGCGCCAGTTCGTCAGGGTGACCTCGAAGCCCTGCTCGCTCATCGTCGGGATGTCCTCGAAGCCGGCCAGGCGTTCGGGGGCGGCGATGCCGATCGCCTTGACGCGCCCGGCCTCGATCTGGTCGGAGACCTCGTTGAACCCGGTCGAGGCGAAGTCGGTGGTGCCCGAGAGCAGGGTCTGGATCGACTCGCCGCCGCCGGACTTGGGGATGTAGGTGATCGACGAACCGGGGATCCCGCCGAGCTGCGCGAGCTGGGCGATCGTGAGATGGTCGACCGAACCGGCCGACCCGCCTGTCCACACGAAGCCTTCGGGGTCCTCCTGCCATGCGGTCATGACGTCCTCGAGGGTGTCATACGGGGAGTCGGCGGCGGCGATGAGGACGTCGTAGTCCTCGGCGACGCGGGCGAGCAGCGTCGTGTCGTCGAAGCCGACGGGGGAGTCGTTGAGGGCGATTCCGCCGACCATCGCGGTGCCTGTGGCGAGGATCGTGTCCGCGCGTCCGTGCATCGTCGAGAACTTGCCGAGACCGATGGTCCCGCCCGCGCCGGGGATGTTGACGACCTGCGCGTTGTTCGCCGTGCGGGTCGCCCGCATCGCCTGCTGCGTCTCGCGGGCGAATCCGTCCCAGCCGCCGCCGGCGCCGGCCGGGGCGATGAGCGTGAGGTTGGAGGAGAGATCTCCCTTCGCCGAGGCGGACCGGATCGAGTATCCCGTCGCCGTGCCGATCGCGGCCACCGCGAGGACGCCGTAGGCGACCCGTCCGAACATGCGCCGGGAGACGCCGGAGTTCCTGTTGCCGGAGTTTGCGGCGTTGGGGTTTGCGGTGTTGGGGTTTGCGGTGTTGGGGGAGGGGTCGGTGTCGCCAGCGCCGGTGCCGCCGGGATCGGGGCTGCCGGGCGGACTCGCGTCGCCGGAGGACTGCATCATCGGGTCCCTTCTTCATCATCGAAGACGTGTATGTGTGCCGGCGGCGGCGCTCGGCCTCACCGACATATGTGCGACCGATTCTATTGTGGCCCAGGTCACGGTGCCTGTTTGAGCGCATTGATCTCGTTTCGCGCGTTCTGCGCCTTCTGCGCATTCTGCTCATCTTTGAGCGCGTGGGATTGGGAGTGAGTGGCTGGGCGTACCCCTCCCGAGCCCCGTCAGTGGCTGGGGTCGTCCCCTCGAGCCCCATTTGTGACTGGGACCGTCCTCTCGAGCCCCGTTTGAGGTCGAAAAACCGAGGAGATTCGGCCCAGAGAGGCGATTTCCCTCGGTTTTTCGACCACAAACCGGTTGGAGTGATGGGTATGGGCGGGGTGGCGTGGCGGTGCGTTGCGGTGCGTGTGTGGGCGGGAGTGTGCGGCCGGGAGTGTCCCCTCGAACCCCGTTTGTGGTCGCAAAACCGAGGAGTTTCGGCCCAGAGAGGCGATTTCCCTCGGTTTTTCGACCGCAACCAGGTTGGAGAGGCGGTGGGGTGGCTGGGACCGTCCTCCCGTGCCCCGTTTGTGGTCGCAAAACCGTGGAGATTCAGCCCAGAGGCGCGATTTCCCTCGGTTTTTCGACCGCAACCAGGTTGGAGAGGCGGTGGGGTGGCTGGGACCGTCCTCCCGTGCCCCGTTTGTGGTCGCAAAACCGAGGAGTTTCGACCCAGAGAGGCGATTTCCCTCGGTTCTTCGACCGCAACCAGGTTGGAGTGATGGGTGTGGGCGGTTTTGGGTGGTGGCTGAGGCTGAAGAGGAGCAGTGGGTGTGGGCGGGGTGGCGTGGTGGCTATGGTGGGGGCATGACGTCTTCCGACTCCTCGCAGTCCAGCACCCCCACGCCCTCCTCCGCAGGGTCCAGCGACTCCACGCCTGAGACGACAGCCGCGCCCACCTCGGCGCCGGTGGCGAAGAAGATCCCGCACGAGCGCACCCACCACGGCCACACCTTCGTCGACGACTACGAGTGGATGCGGGAGAAGGACTCGCCCGAGGTCATCGCCCACCTCGAGGCGGAGAACGCGTGGACCGAGGCGCAGACCGCCGAGCTCGAACCGCTGCGCGAGGCGATCTTCACCGAGATCAAGACCCGCATCAAGGAGACCGACATGTCCGTGCCGACGCGGCGCGGCGGCTACTGGTACTTCACGCGGACGAAGGCGGGTCTCGACTACGGCATCCACGTCCGCGTCCCTGCAGCCGACGACGGCGACTGGACTCCGCCGGAGATCGGCGAGGATCCGCTGCCCGGCGAAGAGGTCGTCTTCGACTCGAACCAGGCGGCGCGCGGCACGGACTTCTTCTCACTCGGCACGTTCTCCCTCACCGAGGACGGCCGCTACCTCCTCTACGGCGTCGACACCGCCGGCGACGAACGCTTCGTCCTGCGCATCCGCGACCTCTCGACGGGCGAAGACCTGCCCGACCGGATCGAGAACACGTTCGCCGGCGCGACGATCGACCCGAGCGGCCGGTTCGTCTTCTACACGACGGTCGACGAGGCATGGCGTCCGGAGAAGGTCTGGCGCCATACGGTCACAGGCGCCGGCGCCGGCTACGCTTCAGCGACCGACCCGACCGCCGCCCCCGAGGCGAGCGGCGCCGAAGACGTCTGCATCTTCCACGAACCCGACGAGCGGTTCTTCGTCGGCGTCGGCTTCTCCCGGTCCGAGTGCTACCTCTTCATCGTCACCGGCTCGAAGACGACGACCGGGTACTGGCGGCTGCGCGGCGACGACCTCGAGGCGGCCCCGCAGGAGATCTGGCCCCGGGTCGACGGGGTCGAGTACTCCGTCGAACACGCCGTCGTCTCTGGCGAGGACCGCTTCCTCATCACCCACAACCGCGACCGCGCCGACTTCGACATCGTCGACGTCCCGGCCGCCGATCCCACCGGGGACGCGACCGAGACCGCCGATGCCGTCGACGAACCCGCGGGCACCGGTGCGGATCCGACGACGACCGGACGGCGGGTGCTCGCCGACGTCTCCGGGCTGCGTATCGAGGAGGTCGATGCGTTCGCCGACTTCGTCGTCATCTCCTATCGCCGAGGCGGCTTCGCCCGAGTCGGCATCGTCCGTCTCACCGGCGACCCGACGGTCCCGTACGCGCCGCTTGTCGAGCTGCCATTCGACAGGGAGACGGGCACCCTCGGATTCGGGCCCAACCCCGAGTTCGACCAGCCGACCGTGCGCCTGACCTTCACCTCGATGTCGACCCCGGCCGTCGTCTACCAGCACGATGTCGCCACCGGCACCGACACGGTCCTCAAGCGCCAGCCCGTGCTCGGCTCGGTCGACCTCACCCGATATGGTGAGACGCTCGTCTGGGCGACGGCCGCCGACGGCACCCGCATCCCCGTCTCGCTCGTCTACCGCACCGACCTCGTCGACGTCGACGAGGAGGGTCTGCCGACCGCCTCGGCGCCGCTCATCCTCTACGGCTACGGATCGTACGAGATCAGCGTCGACCCGTACTTCTCTGTGGCCCGGCTTTCGCTGCTCGACCGCGGGGTCGTCTACGCGATCGCCCACGTCCGCGGCGGCGGGGAGATGGGCCGGCACTGGTACGACGAGGGCAAGACGACGGCGAAGGTGACCACCTTCACCGACTTCATCGCGGTCGCACGCCATCTCGTCGAGGCGGAGTGGACGACGCCGGAGCAGCTCGTCGCCACCGGTGGGTCCGCCGGCGGCCTCCTCATGGGCGCGATCGTCAACATGGCCCCCGAGCTCTTCGCCGGCGTGAGCGCGCACGTGCCCTTCGTCGATGCGCTCACCTCGATCCTCATGCCCGAACTTCCGCTCACCGTCATCGAATGGGAGGAATGGGGCGACCCGCTCCACGACCCCGAGGTGTATGAGTACACGCGCTCCTACACCCCCTATGAGAACGTCGCCGAGGCGGCCCACCCGAAGATCCTCGCCGTGACCTCACTCAACGACACCCGCGTCCTCTACGTCGAGCCGGCCAAATGGGTGGCCCGTCTGCGCGAGGTCGGCGCCGACGTGATCCTGCGGACCGAGATGGCCGCCGGGCACGGCGGCGCGTCGGGGCGCTACGACGCGTGGAAGGAGACGGCCTTCGACTTCGCGTGGATGCTCGGGGTTCTGGGACGTTCCGACGTCGTCATCGAGCCCTGAGCGGACGTTCGGCTCGGCAGATAACGATCTGCTGACGAAACGTCCCCAAAGCGTGATTCGGGCCACTGGCACCTCAGGTGCCGAATAAAGTGGTCACTATGGCAGTCGTCCCCACCCGAACTTCGCCCTCATCGGAGAGGGCGAAGTCCGGGACCGGGGACGGCTGATGCCTTGATCGTCGCCGACGACGGAGACGATCGAGGACGCGCATGGGTTCGTTGCGGTCCGCAGATGCCGGACCGAATTTTTCAAAGGGGAGAAGTATGCGTCTCAAGCAACTGGCTGTCGCGATCGTCGCCGTCGGCTCGATGGCTGCGGTGTCCGCGTGTTCCGGCGGTGACAGCGGCGGAGGTGAGGGCGGAGGGGACTCCTACAGCATCGGCATCTCCCAGCTCGTCCAGCACCCGGCGCTCGACGCCGCGACCTCCGGCTTCAAGAAGTCGTTCGAGGACGCAGGAGTCGAAGTCGACTGGGATGAGCAGAACGCCAACGGCGAGCAGGCCAACGCGACGTCGATCGCACAGAACTTCGCGAGCTCCGACCTCGACCTCGTGCTCGCCGTCGCCACCCCCGCCGCGCAGGCAGCGGCGCAGGCGATCACGGACAAGCCGGTCCTCTTCACCGCTGTGACCGATCCGGTCGAAGCCGGTCTCGTCCAGTCCAATGAGGAACCGGGCGGCAACGTCACCGGCACCTCGGACCTCAACCCCGTCGCCGATCAGCTGCAGCTGGTCAAGGACGTCAAGCCGGACGCGAAGACCGTCGGCATCGTCTACAGCTCCGGTGAGGTCAACTCGCAGGTCCAGGTCGACCTCGCGAAGGAGGCCGCGAAGGGCATGGGCCTCGAGATCAAGGAGGCGACGATCGCGAACTCGGGTGAGCTCGGCCAGGCCGTCGACTCGCTCGGCAAGGTCGACGCCTACTACGTGCCCACCGACAACAACGTCGTCTCCGCAGTGACGACGATGGTCCAGGCCGCGGAGAAGAACAAGGCGCTGCTCGTCGGCTCCGAGGCCGGACAGGTCGAGCAGGGTGCGGCGATCACCCGCGGCATCGACTACACGAAGCTCGGTGAGCAGACCGGTGCGATGGCGCTGAAGATCCTCAAGGACGGCGCGAAGCCGGCCGACCTGCCGGTCGAGACGAGCGACACGCTCGAACTCGTCGTCAACCCGGAGGCCGCGAAGCGGCAGGGCGCGGAGATCCCGCAGAACCTCATCGACGAGGCCGCCACCGTCATCGAATGACGCCGAGGCGGGCCCGCGGGAGCTCCCTCCCGCGGGCCCGCGTGCGACCTCACCCATCCTGACAATCCGATCGGACAGCAATGTACGGAGCACTGGAGCTCGGGCTCATCTACGCAGCCATGGCCTTGGGCGTCTACCTCACCTTCAAGGTCCTCAACTTCCCCGACCTCACCGTCGACGGAAGCTTCACCACGGGCGGCGCCACCGCAGCCTCCCTCATCATCGTCGGGGTCAACCCCTTCCTCGCGACACTGGCCGCGATCGGAGCCGGCCTCGTCGCCGGCTTCATCACCGGTCTCCTCCACACCAAGGGAGGCATCGACGGTCTGCTCGCCGGCATCCTCACGATGATCGGCCTGTGGTCGATCAACCTGCGGATCATGGGCGCAGCGAACCTCTCACTGCTGCGCGAGGACACCGTCTTCACTCCGCTGCGGGAGAACATGTGGCTGGGGTCGTGGGTGTCGATCGCGATCCTCGTCGCCTTCACCCTCGTGCTCAAGTTCCTCGTCGACTGGTTCCTCACCACCGACCTCGGGCTCGCCATCCAGGCCACGGGCAACAACCGTGAGATGATCCGCAGCCTCGGCGTCAACACCGACAACACGACGATGCTCACGCTCGCGCTCTCGAACGGTCTCGTCGCGCTCTGCGGGGCGCTCATCGCGCAGTACCAGGGCTTCGCCGACATCAGCATGGGCATCGGCCTCATCCTCGTCGGCCTCGCCTCGGTCATCCTCGGCCAGGCGATCTTCGGCAACCGGAACATCGTCATGGCCAGCCTCGGCGCGATCCTCGGGTCGGTCATCTACCGGATCATCATCTTCCTCGCCCTGCGCGCGGGCCTCAACACCGATGACATGAAGCTCACCACCGCGCTCCTCGTCATCGTCGCCCTCCTCCTGCCGAGGTGGGGCTTCCTCAAACGGATCCCGTCGTTCGGAAGCCGCGGCAACCGGGCGCCGACGAAGCTGCCTCCGGGCACCACCGACGACCCCGCCGCCGTTCACGCCGCGCCCGCCGGGGCGGGTACGGGGACGCCGGGGACGACGACCGCCTCGGCGGGCAGGGAGGGCTGAGCCATGCTGACCATCGACACGATCTCGAAGACCTTCTTCCCCGGCACCGTCAACGAGCGCAAAGCCCTCCAGGGGCTCTCGCTCACCCTCGAGGAGTCCGACTTCGTCACCGTCATCGGCTCGAACGGTGCGGGCAAGTCGACGCTGCTCAACACGATCTCCGGACGTCTGCCCATCGACTCCGGGTCGATCACCATCGACGGCGCCGAGGTGGCGAAGAAGCGCGAATACCATCGGGCCGCCTACCTCGGGCGGGTGTTCCAGGACCCGATGGCGGGCACCGCGCCCGACCTCACGATCGAGCAGAACCTCTCCCTCGCCCTCAAGCGCGGGCAGCGGCGGGGGCTGGGTCGGGGGACCACCTCGGCGAGGCGGAAGCGGTTCCGCGCCGAACTCGAGACCCTCGAGCTCGGACTCGAGAATCGGCTGAAGACGAAGGTCGGGCTGCTCTCGGGCGGCCAGCGGCAGGCGCTGAGCCTGCTCATGGCCGGGTTCACGCAGCCGCGGATCCTCCTCCTCGACGAGCACACGGCCGCGCTCGATCCGCAGCGGGCAGCGCTCGTGACCGAGCTGACGGAGAAGATCGTCGCCGCCGACGGTCTGACCACGCTCATGGTCACGCACAATATGGAGCAGGCGATCGCGCTCGGCAACCGGCTCATCATGATGCACGAAGGGCGCATCATCTACGAGGCCGACGCCGAGGCGAAGAAAACGCTCACCGTCGAGACCCTCCTCGGCGAGTTCTCGAAGCTCAAGGGCGCCTCTCTCGGAGACCGCGCACTGCTCAATTGAGCGCTGTGCGCTGCCGGGATGCTCGGCAGCCCCGCCCCGACCACGGCCGGTCCGCGACTCCGCGGGCCGGCCGTCGGCGTGGGTCCGCGTGCCCCGTCTGCCGGTGTGCAAGCGTCGGTGCGGCAGGGTCGACTGCCGAGTGCCGATGCGTCCGAATGCGTCGCCGCGGCGTTGAGAAGCCCGCGCGATGCTGTTAGCCTCAACGACCGTGGGCCGCAACGGGTGAGCCAAGTCCCGTTGCCGTGACCGGCCCCCTGCGCCTCCCGCGCGGCTGAGATGGTTCGCGTGGTCGTGAGTGCCGCGGACGTCGTGCCGCCGGACTGCTGAGCAGCCCCGGCCGAGATGCCGCGGCCCGGAGGCCGGTGCGAGATCGACAACTGAGAAAGGCCCTTCGTCATGTCCGATGATTCGGTCAGCGACACCCAGCGCTCCGCGCATCATCACACTCCGCCCGAGCACACCACCGCCCGCAGAGTCACCCGCGACCGCTTCAAGGCCGACGCGCGACGAGTGGGCAGGGATGCGAAACGGGTCGGCCGTGATGCCAAACGCGTGGGCAGGGACACCGGCAAGCGCCTCGGCGCCCTCGACTACGCCCGCCCCAAACGGGACACCGCGACGGCGGCCGATCCGACGCTCGATCCGAACGCCCAGTACCCGCACGACATCCACCCGATCCTCGTCCCCGGCATCGCCATCGACGAGCAGCGGCGACGGTACTCGATCGACAAGGTGATCTTCGCGGTCGCGGGCTCACTCACGGTCGCCTTCGTCATCTGGGGCATCTCGGATCCCGGCAGCGTCGCCTCGGTGGCCCAAGGCGCCTTCGACTGGTCGACGCTCAACGTCGGCTGGTTCTTCAACCTCGTCGCCATCGTCGTCCTCGTCTCCCTCCTCATCCTCGCGTTCTCCCCGTACGGGAGGATCCCGCTCGGCAAGGACGGGGAGAAGGCCGAGTTCAGCACGTTCGCGTGGGTGGCGATGCTCTTCGCCGCAGGCATCGGCATCGGCGTCCTCTTCTTCGGCCCCTCCGAACCGCTCACGTACTTCATCACCCCGCCGCCGCTGACGAACGACCCCGAGACGACCGAGGCCCTCCACGGTGCGATGGCCCAGACCTACTACCACTGGGGCTTCCACGCGTGGGCGATGTACGCCCTCGTCGGCGGTGCGATCGCCTACGCCGGGTACCGGCGCGGACGCTCTCTGCTCCTCTCCTCGATCTTCCGCACCCTCTTCGGCAAGCGTCAGACGGAGGGCTTCGCAGGCAAGCTCGTCGACATCTTCGCGATCGTCGCCACCCTCTTCGGCACGGCCGCGGCCCTCGGCATCGCCGCGATGCAGATCGGCACCGGGGTGAGCATCGTCACCGGTGTCGGACCGATGACGAACGCGATGCTCGTCGGCATCATCTGCGTGCTCACGATCGGCTTCATCATCTCCGCGGTCTCCGGGGTCTCCCGCGGCATCCGCTACCTCTCCTCGATCAACATCGTGCTCACGATCGGCATCGTCGGCCTCGTCCTCTTCCTCGGCCCCACCCTCTTCCTCCTCAACCTCCTGCCCTCGGCGCTCATGGAGTACCTCGGGTCGTTCTTCGACCTCATGGGCCGGTCGCTGTCGTGGGGTGCCGAGACCCAGGAGTTCCAGTCCGTGTGGACCGTCTACTACTGGGCGTGGTGGATCTCGTGGTCGCCGTTCGTCGGCACGTTCATCGCCCGCATCTCCCGTGGCCGTTCGATCCGCCAGTTCATCCTCGGCACGATCTTCATCCCCTCGACGCTCCTCTTCGTCGCCTACGGGATCATGGGCGGAACGTCGATCTGGCTCTACCGGGAGGGCGCGGCGGGCTTCACCGACACCATGGCCGCCCCCGAGGTGTTCTTCACCCTCATCGACAACCTCCCCTTCCTCGGCTGGCTGCCGGCGGTCGCGATCGTCGTCCTCGCGATCTTCTTCATCACCTCGGCCGACTCCGCGTCCGTCGTCATGGGCATGCTCACGAGCCGCGGCGACCAGTCACCGCGGAAGTGGGTCGTCGTCTTCTGGGGTCTCGTGATGTCGGGCATCGCCGTCGTCATGCTCCTCCTCGGCGACGCGAGCGCACTCGAGGGTCTCCAGCAGCTCGTCATCGTCACCGCCGTCCCCTTCGCCCTCGTCATGCTCTTCATCATCGTCGCGTGGGTCAAGGAGCTGCGCACCGACCCGATGGCCCTGCGCCGCCGGTACGCGCAGAACGCCGTCGACAACGCCGTCGTCGCCGGCGCCGAGACCTACGGCGACAACTTCGCCCTCCAGGTCGTGCCGACCGAACCCGGCGACGGTGCGAACGGCGACATCGTCTCCGAGGACGAGGCCTACACCGACTGGTACCAGCGCACCGATGAGGACGGCGAGCCCGTCGGCTACGACTACGGCACCGGGGAGTGGGAGGACGGCTGGACTCCGGAGACGAAGGACACCGCCCCCGCCGAGGCGACCCCCGACTCCGCCTCGGACGCTGAGTCCGCGCCGGATGAGTCCGCAGACGCCGAGCCCCGGTCGGCCTCAGAGGTCGACGGCGAGGCGAAATCCCGTGTGACCGAGTGACGTCTCCGGGGTGACCGCGCTGCGCGCTGAGGTGCGGTAACGGCGGCAGTACGAGGCGTGGCAGAGGTGCGAGCCGCCGCGGATGACCGCCCGCGCATCATCGGGACCGAAGCTTCCGCTCGTCCACTCCCAGACGTTGCCGGTCATGTTGTGCAGCCCGAAGCCGTTCGGCGGGTACGCGTCGACAGCGACGGTGCCGACCGGTTCGGTGGGGTGGTCGGGGAAGGCGCCGACGAAGGTCTTCATCCGCGGGACACCGTCAGGTTCCCGGATCGACCCCCACGGGTAGGGTTGCTGGTCGAGTCCGCCGCGGGCCGCGAACTCCCATTCGGCCTCGGTCGGCAGCCGGGCGCCCACCCACTCGGCATAGGCCTCGGCGTCATACCGCGTCACGTGGGTGACGGGATGGTCGGGGCGTGCGACGATGAACGCATGGTCCGCTCTCAGCCTCGCGTCGGCACCGCGCTCCTGGCCGTTGCCGTGCTCGCCGCCGGCGGCGGTGCCCTGCCCGACCAGAGTGCGGCCCGGGCCCTCGGGGTGCAGCCACGACGCACCCGCGACCTGCCGCCACCACGGGGTCGCCGCCACAGCCGGGGAGGTTTCGAGGGCCTCGGCGTCGAGGAGACCGGCGAAGACGAGCGAATCACCGTACGCCTCGGCGCCGGTGCGGTGACCGGTGGCGAGGACGAACGCGGCGAACTCGGCGCGTGTGACCGTCGTCGCCGCGATCGCGAATGGAGCGATATCCACCTCACGGACCGGCCCCTCACCGTCCTCCGGGTAGGCGAGGGAATCCTCGCTGCCCATGCGGAAGACCCCGCCGGTGAGGCCGACCATGCGCATCTCGGCGGACGCGTACTCGGCGAGGGCGGCGATGACGCCGTCCTCGTCGCGGGACGGTTCCCGGCTCGGCACAGCCACCTCGGCGGGGGATTCTTCTTCCACAACACCCACCTCGGGTGGGGGCGACGCCTGCCCGTCGGACTCGGTCGGCGATGTCCGCGAAGGACCGCAGCATGACTCCATTCCCCACCTCACCGACGTAGCTCACGGCGCGCCCGACGATGGTCGCGCCCTCATTCGCAAGGACGTGACCAGCATATGCAACCCCCGAACATCGTCGTCATCCAGGCCGACCAGATGGCGGCCGAAGCTCTCGGCGCCTACGGCAACGAGGCGGCCCTGACCCCGCACATCGACGAGCTCGCAGAATCCGGTGCCGTCTTCGACCGTGCCTACTGCACGACTCCGCTGTGCGCCCCCTCGCGGGCGTCGATGATGACCGGGCGCATGCCCTCGGAGATCGACTGCCTCGACAACGGCGATGACTTCGCCGCTTCGGTGCCGACGTTCGCCCACCGGCTGCGCAAGCTCGGCTACCACACCGCCCTCATCGGGCGGATGCACTTCATCGGCCCCGACCAGCACCACGGCTTCGAGGAGCGGCTGACGACCGACGTCTACCCGGCCGACCTCGACATGGTCCCCGACTGGACGCGACCGCTCCACGACAGGCTCCAGTGGTACCACGAGGCCGACCCCGTCTTCACCGCGGGCGCGGCGACGGCGAACGTCCAGCAGGACTTCGACGACGAGGTGATCTTCCGGACCCTGCGCCACCTGGGCGACCGGAAGCGGGCGAACCAGGCGGCCGGCGAGGACCAGCCGTTCCTCATGGTCACCTCGTTCATCCACCCCCACGACCCGTACGAACCGCCCAGGGAGCACTGGGACCGCTTCGCCGAGACGGCCATCCCCGACCCCGCCCACCCCGAGGTTCCCGACCCGGCCGTCGATCCCCACAGCCACCGGCTGCGGACGATGTCCGGGCTCGACGAACGGGAGCCTGCCATCGAGGATGTCCGCCGTGCCCGGCGGGCCTACTATGCCGCCGTGTCCTACATCGACGACCACGTCGGGGCGATCATGGCGCGCCTGCGCGATCTCGGACTTGACGCGAACACCGTCGTCATCGTCACGAGCGATCACGGCGACATGCTCGGGGAGAAAGGGCTCTGGTACAAGATGTCCCCGTACGAGCAGTCGTCCCGGGTCCCGCTCATCGTCGCAGGCCCCGCCGAGGTGGTCCTCCCCGGCCGGTACGCCGACCCCGTCTCCCTGCTCGACCTCGCCCCCACCCTCGTCGAGATCGCGCACACCGGCACCGGCGGGGTCGCCCACCACGCCGATCGGGGTCTCTCGGGGCTCTCCCTCCTCGAATCGGCTCGTCGGGAGGCAGCAGGGGAGCAGGGGCCGGGGGACAGGGACATCCTCATCGAGTACTTCGCCGAGGGGACGTACCGACCGCAGGTGACGATCGTGCGCGGGACTCTCAAGCTCACCGTCTGCCCCGGCGATCCCGACCTGCTCTTCGACCTCGCGGACGATCCGGACGAGCTGCACAATCGCGCGGATTCACCGGAGTATGCCGAGGCCGTCGCGCAGCTGCGGACGGCGATCGCGGCCCGCTGCGACCTCGAGGTCATCGAAGACCATGTGCTCGCCTCCCAGCGCAGCCGTCACCTCGTCGCCGATGCCCTCCGGGTCGGGCACGTCCGCCACTGGGACTTCGAACCGACGGTCGACAACGGGTACGTCCGCGGGGACTTCTGGGCGGCGTTCCGGTTCGGGAAGATCCCGGACCTGCGCGAGCAGGCGGCTGGGCGGGGAGCGGAAGTGCGCGGCCCGGCGTTCACACGGCGACCGGCGGCTGGGCGCGATTCAGAGGTCGAGGGCGTCGGCCGTGGCGACGACTTCGCTCAGCGCCGCGAAGAACTCCTCCCGGCGCTTGCGGGACCAGCCGGCGGTGAGCCGGTCGGCGACCTCGCCCTGCCACTGACGGGCATCGACGAGCAGCCGCTGCCCGGTCGGCGTGAGGTGCACGGTCCGCCGTCTCGCGTCATGGGCCGAGGCGGCGGTGGCGACGAGTCCGGCGTCCGCGGCGGCCGTGATGAGCCGTGACGCTCCGGACTGGTCGATCCCGATCTCAGCGGCGACAGCGTTGACCGTGGGCTCGATGTCCTGCCGTGCGAGGGCATCGACCGCCTCGGCGACGAGGACGAGCCGACCATTCTCGGCCACGGCGTCTTCGCCGGTGATGGGCATGCGGGAGAACCGGCGGACGAAGGCGAAGAGCGGGTGGGCGGCGGGGGCGCTCATGGTGTGGGCGGCTCCTCGGTGGCCGCCATCTCCCTGCAGATGAAGGCGAGCTCGAGTGCGGACCGGAGATCCGGGAGCCGCAGGGCGGCGGTGACGACATCGCCGGAGGCGCGGAAGACCGTGGCCACGCGCGTCGGCGTCGGAGTCTGCGGCCAGGTCGCGTCCTGCTCGACGACGATGAGGCGTTCGCTGATCGGGTGCCAGGAGCGGGGGCGCAGACGGATGCCCGAGCGTGCGACCCAGCCGGCGAAGTCCGCGGGACTGATCGGTCCCGCCCCCTTGGGACCGAGGACGACGACGGGATCGCCGACCGCCTCGGCGCACCGGTCGAGGTCTCCTGAGTTCACTGCCTCATGCCACGCATTCACCGCGGTCTCGAGGTCGGAGTGCTGGGGCGTTGCCATGCCGGGAATCATATGCGTCATGCATACATCTGCGCAATGGGTGCCGACGGTGATCGGTCAAGGTCGGTTGTCTGCCAATTCACCGGGCATTGGGCGAGTTGTGGATCACACTTTGAGGTTGGGGTGGGAAGATCGGAGGACAGGAGGGATGTCATGACCAAGTTCGAGTGGACCTCGGAAGTCCCGCTCGCCGCAGAGACCGTCTTCGACTGGCACGCTCAGCCCGGAGCACTCACCCGCGTCTCACCGCATTGGGCCCAGGAGGTCGTCCAGGAGAGCTATCCTCCGCTCGCGCCCGGCTCGGTCGCCGAGGTCAAGGCGAGCCTGCCCGGCAGCTACGGACTTGTCCGCCGCCCCTTCACCGCCGTCCACTCCGAAGGGCCGTCGCGGTTCTCCTTCGTCGACGAGCTGATGAAGGGCCCGCTCAGCCAGTGGAAGCACACTCATGAGTTCACCTCGGAGGCTGGGGGCTCACAGATCACCGACACGATCGAGTTCTCGATGACCCCGCAGGGCTTCGAGACGATCGACCGCGGCATCACCCACTACATCGAGGCGACGTTCGAAGCCCGTCAGCGGCGCCTGCTCATGGACTTCGCGTTCCTCGAGCGGATGAGCGCACCGCTGCTGCGGATCGGCAAGGGCAGAGGCAAGCACATCCTCATCGCCGGCGGCAGCGGACTCGTCGGGCGGCAGGTCGCGGCTCTCTTCTCCACCGGCGGGCACTATGTGCGCCTCCTCGTGCGCGGGACGCCGAAGTTCCCCTACGAGGTGCACTGGGATCCCGAGGTCGGGATCCTCAATCCGCAGAACCTCGCGTGGGCGGATGCGGTCGTCCACCTCGGCGGGAAGTCGATCGCAACCCGGTTCACGAAGAAGGCGAAGGAGGAGATCCGGTCCTCGCGGATCGACTCGACGACGCTGCTCGCCGAGACGATGTGCTCCCTGCCCGAGGCGAAGCGCCCCGAGGTCTTCGTCTGCGCCTCGGCGGTCGGCGCCTACGGTGCCCATGCCGAGGTGCCCGTCGACGAATCGGGAGCGTTCGGGGAGGGGTTCCTCGCCGAGCTCTGCCGTGACTGGGAGGCCGCCGCCTCCCGGGTCGAGGACGCCGGCATCCGGTGGGTCTCGATCCGCTCGGGCATCGCGCTGACGACGCTCGGCGGGTTCCTCAGAGCGCAGGCCCCGCTCTACCTCGCCGGAGCTGGCGGGCGGCTCGGCAGCGGAGAGCAGGGCCTGGCCTGGGTCTCCCTCGACGATCTTGCCCGCTCGTACGTCCACGCGGTGCTCACCGACTATGTGCGCGGCCCGGTCAATGCGGTCGCCCCCGAGCTCATCACACAGAAGGAGTTCGCCGAGGCGCTCGCCTCCCACCTCCACCGCCCCGCCCGGATCCCGACGCCCGGGTTCGTCACCGAACTCGTCCTCGGTCGGGACGGTGCCAGGGAGCTCGCCCTGGCCGATCAGAAGGTCCTGCCGACCAAGCTCGAGGAGACCGGGTACCAGTTCGCCCATCCGACGCTCGACGACTGCCTCGTCGAGGAGCTCGGCAAGGGCGCCTGAGCGACCGGCTCGGTGCGGGCGACCGGTGTCAGAGTCGCGCCGAGGCGAGTGCCGCGCCTTCGGTGAGCGCCTTGAGCTTCGCGACGGCGATCTCCGGGTGGACGCGTCCGCCGAGGCCGCAGTCGGTCGAGGCGACGACGTTGTCGGGGCCGACGAGTTTCGCGAAGCGGCTGATGCGTTCGGCGACGAGCTCGGGATGCTCGACGACGTTCGTCGCATGCGAGACGATGCCGGGGATGAGGTACTTGCCCTCGGGCAGTGTCGTGTCCTCCCAGATCCGCCACTCGTGCTCGTGGCGGGCGTTCGCGGCTTCGAAGGTGATGCCGGCGGCGTTGATCGTGAGCACCTGGTCGACGATCTCGGCGAACGGCAGGTCGGTGACATGCGGGCCGTGCCAGGAGCCCCAGCACGTGTGGACCCGGACCTGGGCGGGATCGATGCCGCGCAGGGCGTGGTTGAGGGCGTCGATGCGGATCTGCGTGAAGGCCCGATAGTCGTCGAAGCTCGGCTCGGGATTGATCTGGTCGAAGTTCTCCGCGAGCGAGGGGTCGTCGATCTGGACGGTCAGCCCCGCCTCGGTGATGGCGAGGTACTCCTCCCGGAGGACATCGGCCCACGCCCAGATGAACTCCTCCTCGGTGGCGTAGTGCTCGTTGGCGATGCGGGACGCCGAGCCGGGTGAGAGCGCATTGATGTAGCCGTCGCGAGTGTCGTATCCGGCAGCCGACAGGCCGGCCTTGAGGTTCGCGATGTCGGCGGCGACCTGAGCGTGGCCGATGTAGCTGATCGGTCCGGTGGCCTTGGGGAACTGGGGCTGGGTGCCGGTGTCGGTGCCGGAACTCTCATCACCGTAGACACCGGCGAAGAGGTTGCGGTCGCGGCGGTCGCCGAAGCTCGTCAGGCGGATCGCGCCGGGCTCGGAGCGCTTCGCCGGGGCCTCCCACTTGTCGACGTCGTCGAGTTCGAGGCCGTCGGTGCGGGCGAACGAGTAGTGCCACCACGCGCCGTAGTCGAAGTCGGCAGCCATCGCATGACCGTACTCGCCGTCGTTGGGGAGTGAGATCCCCAGTTCCCGCTGGCGCCCCACGAGGTCGACGACGCTCGCGGTGAGCAGATCGTCGTAGCGTTCGGTGTCGACGTCGGTCACGGTCTCCCCGGCGAGGCGGGCAGTGTTCTGGGCCTGTTTGGCCCTGTTCGCCTCGAGAAGTTCGGGGGTGCGGGGCAGTGAGCCTGCGTGCGAGGTGCGGATCGTGGCCATGGAGGTACTCCTTCTCTCGTTCGGATGTCGTTCGCCGAGGTGGTCGCCGCGGTGGTCGCCGGGCGGCGGCCGGCGCCGGCGCCGAAGGGTGTCGGCGGGTCGTCTTCAGGCAATCACATGAGAGTCCGTGCAGGGGTGTGAGTCGTCATCTGCGGTCGCAGGGGGCGAGGGAGTCGCCTCCGCGCCCCGGTCGAGCGCATAGAGTGAGGGCATGAGCGACCTTTACCCGCATGGCAGGGCCGACCAGTGGAACCGGCCGAATCAGTGGACCGGCCCCGGGAACGTGCCGCCGCGGAACGCGGGTGTGCCCGCTCACCTCCGCCAGGACGGTCCTGATGCGGGATGGGGACAGGCGGGCGGGCAGCCCCCGCGCACGTCGGCCCTGGGGCAGGCGGGTCCCTTGGGGTCTCGGCCTGCTGCGGTGATCGCCCCGAACACGACGGGGTGGCTTGCGCGGTTCCTCCTCTGGGCAGGGATATTCATCGGCTTCCTCCCGGCGGTTCTCCTCGTGCCGATCCTCATGAGTGCAGATTTCGAAGAGGTACGACGTCTCCACTCGCTCGTCACGGTATTCACGGGAATCCTCTCGTTGCTCCTCGCCGCGGCGGCGTTCGCGCTCATCCGGAACACGTCGTGGGCGAGGCGGTTGATCGGCGGAGGGCTCTTCGTCTTCGCTGAGATCCTTGGTCTGACGGTCCCGCCCGCCCTCGTAGCGGTCGTCGCTGAGATCTCCTACCAGTTCAATGCGGGGTTGTGGGTGAGCACGGTCGTCTTCGCCGTGTTCTCCGCCTTCACGCTCACTCTCCGGCTCGTCGGATGGTCGATCGCGCGCAATCGGCGCTGGTGGGTGCTCCTCGTTGCGGCCGGCTGCGGTGTGGTCATTCCGGTGATCAGTGCGCTGCTCCAATCTGCGACGAGCACCACGCTCGATCGTCCCGGACTGCCGTACTGGGTGGGCGGCGTCATCGTCCCGATCATCTCGCTGCTTCTCGTCTTCGGTGCGCTCGGGCTCCTTCACATCCTCGGCGGACTCCGCGGCGGAGCGGCTCCCGTCGTCGCCCAACCGACGCTCGGCGAAGGACGGCCGCGCCGCAGCGCGTCGAGCACAGCGCTGGCTCCGTATCCGGGCGGGGCGCCGGGCCAGGGTCCTCTCGGCCAGGGGCCCGGGCACGACGCGAACGGTCAGCAGTCGTCCGGTCAGTTGCAGCCCGGCCAGGTGCCGTACGGCGGCCAGCAGCCCTATGGCCAGGCCGCCTACGGAGGTCAATCGCCATACGGCCAGCAGTCGTCTGGCGGCGGTTTCAGTGGACCGGCGAGTCGGCCCCAGCCGAACGCTGGGCCTGATCCGTACCGGGCGCCCGATGACTCGAGGCAACAGGCGGACCGTCGACCTGGCCAGGCAGGGGACCCACAGCGGTGGAAGCCGAGGCCGTCGGATCAGCAGCCGGGCCCGGCAGGTCAGCAGCCGAACTCCTCAGACCAGCAGTCTCCGCACCGCCCCCGGCACTGACACGGGGCGACCCGCACCGCGGCGGCGAGGTCTTAGGCCCACCTGTCGTCGACGACGTCGGCAAAGCTGCCGATCTCGTCCCGCAGGCGCTCGATGAGCGCGTCGCCTTCAGTCTGGCTTCGCCGTCGACTTTCCTCGGACTTCCAGCCGTCGAACGGGTCGAAATGACTGTTCCAGTACGAGTTCCAAGCAACGATGTCTGCGCTGAGTGCCTCCGACAGTCCGAGGTCCTCGGGGTAGAGCGCGTAGTTGGCCGATCCGTTCTCCCAGAGGACAGTTCGACAGTAGTCAGGGAAGAACCTGATCGTCCGCCTAGGGTTCCCGCTCGGCTTTGTTGATTGCGGGTTGTCGTCGCGTGCCATGATGCCTTCTCGTTTCTGCGAGATCGGGGTGCTCAGGGTCATCGGAGCGCTCGGGGTGTTCGGGGTGCTCAGAGTCTTATCGGTCGGACCGCAGTCACCGTCCTCGTCCGGTCCTTCGAGGTGAACACAGACGGGATGGACTCGTCAACCACACCGGTACCTCGACTGCCGACCTCGGCGCGAACGACATCGGTGTATTCGACGGCTGTGCGCTCCCACCAGCGACGTTGCCTTGTCTGCGACGTGCTGCACCGTTAGCGTAGTGAGCACCACGGCGAGCGACGAGACACCCCGAAGGAGCTGATCGTGTGAACCCGAAACGAGACCGCATCGTCGGACTGATCTGCGGCGTGCTCGGCGCCGCGGTCATCGGCATCGGAGTCTTCTGGGTGAGCCTGCCGGCGCTCATCCTCGCGGCCGCGATGGCAGCCCTGCCGATCGCCCTCATCGTTCGCGGAAGCGACGATGCCCCTCCGAGACAGCCGTGGCACCGCTGGGTCGTCGTCGGACTGCTGTTGGCCACGGTGGTCGTCGCGATCGCCTCCCTGCTCGACATCGCCCCACTGTGGCCGGTGGTCTTCGGTTGCCTGGGTGCGGCGTACTACAGCCTCGGCATCCTGCTCCTGGCCAGGCGCAGGCCGGTGGCGCCGAACGCGGCGACAGACGCCCGACCCCTCAGCTGACGAGAACCATCCCCGCCGAAGGCACATCCCCGCCAACGCTGACGACAGAGCCCCCCCAACGCAAGAGCCCCGCATCCCGACAGTGAGATGTCGAGAGGCGGGGCTCTGCGCTGTACGGTCCGGCCGGACGGCTCAGCCGAAGTGCTTCGGCAGGGTCTCCGCGTGGGCGTTGCGCAGTTCGTCGAGACCGACGGAGAAGTGGTCGACGACCTCGAGCTGAGGCGAACCGTCCCCGGTATCGGTCATGCCGATGCGGATGAATGGGAAGTTCCTGGCGGTGCACATGTCCTTGAACCGGACCTCCTCCGAGCGCGGGACGGCGACGATCGCCCGCGCCGTCGACTCGGAGAACAGGGCGGTGAAGACGTCGATGCCGTCGCGCTCGCACAGCTCGTCGAGCCAGATCCGCGCCCCCGTGCCGTAGCGCAGGCACGACTCGACGAGGGCCTGCGAGAGGCCGCCCTCGGAGAGATCGTGGGCGGCATCGACCATCCCGTCGCGCGAGGAGTTGATGAGGATCTCCGCGAGTTCGCGCTCGGTCTCCGGCCGGTACTTCGGAGGAACCCCGCCGAGGTGGCCGGCCGTGACGTCGGCCCACGCCGACCCGTCGAGCTCGGCCTCCGTGGTGCCGAGCAGGTAGATCGTCTGTCCCGGCTCCTTCCAGCCGCTCGGGGTGCGGCGGGCGACGTCGTCGAAGATGCCGAGGACGCCGACGACCGGGGTCGGGTGGATGGCCACGCCGCCGGTCTGGTTGTACAAGGAGACGTTGCCGCCGGTAACGGGGATGCCGAGGTCCTGGCACGCCTCGGCGAGGCCTTCGACGGCGGCGGCGAACTGCCACATGATCTCCGGGTCCTCCGGGGAGCCGAAGTTGAGGCAGTCGGTGACCGCCCGCGGGATGGCGCCGGCGGTGGCGACGTTGCGGTACGCCTCGGCCAGGGCGAGCTGCGCACCGCGGGCCGGGTCGAGGTAGCCGTAGCGGCCGTTGGCGTCGGTGGCGATCGCCACGCCCAGACCGGACTCCTCATCGACGCGGATGACACCGGCATCGTCGGGGAAGGCCTGGGCGGTATTGCCCTGGACGTAGCGGTCGTACTGGGTGGTGATCCACTCCTTCGACGCGAGGTTCGGCGAGCCCGCGAGGGCGACCATCGTCGCCTTGAGCTCCTCATCGGTCTCCGGTCGCGGAAGGCCTGCGGACTCGACGGAGTTCGCGGCCACCTCGGCGGTCCATGACGGTTCGGTCATCGGACGCTGGTAGACGGGACCGTCGTGGGCGACCGACCGCGGGGGCACGTCGACGATGACGTCGCCATGCCATTCGATGATGAGGCGGCCGGTGTCGGTGACCTCGCCGAGGACGGAGGTCTCGACGTCCCACTTGTCGACGATGGCCATGAACTCGTCGAGGCGGTCGGGCCGGACGACGGCCATCATCCGCTCCTGCGACTCGGACATGAGGATCTCCTCGGGCGTGAGCGTGTCATCACGCAGCAGGACGTCGTCGAGGGCGATGTGCATGCCGCCGTCGCCGTTCGAGGCGAGCTCCGAGGTCGCGCAGCTGATGCCCGCGGCACCGAGGTCCTGGATGCCCTCGACGACGCCGGCGCGGAAGAGCTCGAGGCAGCATTCGATGAGGACCTTCTCCGCGAAGGGGTCGCCGACCTGGACGGCCGGGCGCTTCGAGGGCTTCGTGTCGTCGAAGGACTCCGAGGCGAGGATCGAGGCCCCGCCGATGCCGTCGCCGCCGGTGCGGGCACCGAAGAGGACGACCTTGTTGCCCTTGCCCGAGGCGTTCGCCAGCCGGATGTCCTCATGGCGCATGACGCCCACCGCCAGCGCATTGACGAGCGGGTTGCCCTGATAGACGGAGTCGAAGACCGTCTCGCCACCGATGTTGGGCAGGCCGAGGGAGTTGCCGTACTGGCTGATGCCGGAGACGACGCCGTGGACGACGCGGGAGGTGTCGGGGTGGTCGATGGCGCCGAAGCGCAGCTGGTCCATCACAGCCACGGGGCGGGCGCCCATCGAGATGATGTCGCGGACGATGCCGCCGACGCCGGTCGCAGCACCCTGGTGCGGTTCGACGTAGCTCGGGTGGTTGTGGGACTCGACCTTGAAGGTCACGGCCCAGCCGTCGCCGATGTCGACGACGCCGGCGTTCTCGCCGATGCCGACGAGGAGGTGCTCCTTCATCTCGTCGGTGACGTAGTCGCCGAACTTCGACAGGTGGACCTTGGAGGACTTGTAGGAGCAGTGCTCGGACCACATGACCGAGTACATCGCCAACTCCGCCGAGGTGGGGCGACGTCCGAGGATCTCCTTGATCCGTGCGTATTCGTCGGCTTTGAGGCCGAGTTCGGCGAACGGCTGGTCGACGTCGGGGTTCGCGGTGGCGAACTCGACCGTCTCCCTGACCTTCTTCGAGGTCGCCGGGACCTCCTGGGACTCGTCCGCGCGAGCAGACTCGGAATTCGCGGAGATGAGGTTTTCTGACATGTCCTCTGGGTGGCCCTTTCCTACGACACGGAGCTCGCCGTCCATCTTATCCGGGCAGGGCAACGCCGCGCGCCCTCGCCCCTGGGACAGCCCGCCTCGGCGAGGACGGGGCAACCGCCTCGGCGAGGGCGATCGGGCTCCGCCTCGCCGGACGAACTGTCCGCAAATTAGACTGGGAGCCATGGCAACTCCCAAGATCGTGCTCTTCTACGTCTTCACCCCACTGCCCGACCCTGAAGCGGTCAGGCTGTGGCAGCACACGCTCGCGCAGAGCCTCGGGCTCAAAGGGCGGGTCATCGTGTCGAAGGATGGGATCAACGCGACTCTCGGCGGTGACATCGACGAGGTCAAGGCCTACGTGCGGGCGACGAAGTCCTACGAACCGTTCCGGAAGGCCGACATCAAATGGTCGAACGGACAGGGCGATGACTTCCCGCGTCTGAGTGTGAAGGTCCGCCCCGAACTCGTCACCTTCGGCACCACGGACGAGATCACGGTGACGACCGACGGCGTGCAGGGCGGGGGAGTCCACCTGGGGCCGGGAGCGCTGCACAAGCTCCTCGACGAACGCGGCGATGAGGTCGTCTTCTTCGACGGGCGCAACGCGATGGAGGCGCAGATCGGGAAGTTCCGCGATGCGATCGTCCCCGACACCGAGACCACCCGCGACTTCATCGCCGAGATCGAATCCGGCAAATACGACGACCTCAAGGACAAGCCCGTGGTCACGTACTGCACCGGCGGCATCCGCTGCGAGGTGCTGTCCGTGCTCATGAAGAACCGCGGCTTCGATGAGGTCTATCAGCTCGAGGGCGGCATCGTCCGCTACGGCGAGACCTTCGGCAACACCGGCTACTGGGACGGTTCGCTCTACGTCTTCGACAAGCGCATGCACGTCGAATTCGGTGAGGGTGCCGAGTCGATCGGCCACTGCGTCGAGTGCGGGACGCGGACTCCCGAATTCGTCAACTGCGCGAACCTCGAATGTCGGAAGCAGTACCTCCGGTGCGCGGAGTGCACGGCTGCCGGGCTCCAGCCCGAGTGCACGGACTGTGCCGAGGATCCCGCCCTCGCCGAGGCGGCCGCCGGCTGAATCCCGTCGTCGACCGAGGGTCGACAACGCCCGATCGTCGCCGTCACGTGAGGAGCCGGCGTCGGACGTCAGGCGAGGAGTCGGTCGAGGATGTGCTCGCGGGCCGCGTAGGCAGAGCGGCTCTCCGCGATCGCGGGCATGAGGTGATCGCCGAGGCGGGTCGACATCGCGATCACGCACCGGGCCTCGACCTCGACTGGATCGGCGCAGATCTCGCCGACGAGCTCCCGGAGGTAACCGAGGTGCTTCTCATCGACTCGGCGCAATCGGCGTGCCACATCCGGATCCCGGAGACCCCAGTGGCGGATCGCGAGCTCGACGTCGACACCGGTGGCAGGTCGGTCGTCTGCCTCGTCGACGACGTCGACGAGACGCCGCAGCCGCTCGCGAGGGTCGTCTCCGGCGCTCTGCTCGGTCCGGTCGACGATGCGGTCGGTCACCTCGTGCTCCCACACGTCGAGCATCTCCGTCAGCAGCGCCGACCGATCGGCGAAATAGCCGTAGAAGCCGCCCTTGGTGACGCCGAGGGACTGCGCGAGAGCCTCGACTCTCACCGCCTCCGGACCGCCGACGGCGAGTGCCCGCAGGCCCTCGTCGATCCAGGCGCGCCGGGGAGTTCGTGGATGGGCCATGGTCACCTCTCTCACTTCAGATCTATACGGTAGCGCATAGACCGTGGTAGCGTGCTTCTATACGCTGACGTATATATCGAGGTGACCATGAGACTGCCCCGGAGCGCCTACACCTCCAGGCACTGGCGCATGCACGAGATCGCTCCCGACTTCACGGTCGAAGACGTCTGGGAGCTGCCGATCCGCGGAGACCGCGACGAGCTGCCCCGGGTCGTCGACGCAATCTTCGGCAGCGCGTTCCCCGATGAGGCGCCGGCCGTCGTCCGCGTCCTCTGGGCAGCCCGGTGGAAGATCGGCGCGCTGCTCGGGTGGGACGACGTCGGTGGCGGACTCGACGAACGCGTGCCGTCTCTGCGGCAGCGGCTGCCCGACGACCTCCGACCCGACGCGGACGTCCGAGTGGACCCCTTCACGCTGGTCTTTGAGACCGAGGACGAGTTCGCGGCCGAGCTGGCGAACCGCACCGTCCACACGGCGATGCACCTGGGCTGGCTGCCCGGCGACGCCGGCCGCTATGTCTGCCGGATGACCGTGCTCGTCCGCCCCAACGGCCGACTCGGCGCGTTCTACATGACGGCGATCAAGCCCTTGAGGCTGCTCTTCGTCTACCCGGCCCTGCTCCGGTCGATCGGGCGGCGCTGGGAGGCGTCCGCCTCGGCGCGGTGATCCCGCCTCGGCCAGGACCCGCGCGCCGAGACGATGAGGACGGCGCCGATCTGGAGGACGACACCGTAGCGGACGACCTCGGCGAAGCCGACGGTCGGCAGCATCGCGATGAGGAAGCAGAGGAGCAGGCCGGCCGCGAGTTTGCCGACCCAGCGCCACAGCGGACCGACGATGAGCAGGGTGCCGAGTGCCGCCTCGGCGACCGTCGCGATCACCCCGGCGACGGCGGCGAGCGGACTCGGCGCCCACGGCAGCAGCACCCCGACATAGGCGAGGAACTCCGGCCACGATCCCCATGAGACTCCGGGAGCGCCGGGCGCTCCGAGGAGTCCGAAGCGATCGGCGACCGAGAGCAGCAGTTCGATCCCGACGACCGCGCCGAGGAGACGGCCGGTCAGCCACCGTGCCCACCGACTGCGGGTCAGAGCTGCCACGCCCGCGATGACGGTGAGTGCGGTGAGGGCCGTGACGATTGGACCGACCGTCACGCCCTGCAGCACGCCGATGCCGGCGACGATGACGCCGAGTGCCGTCCAGATGAGACCGCCTGCCAGGCGGTACCTGTCCATGTACTCCATGTTCACTCCTGTGCTCCTGAACCGCCGTGGTCCGCGGCGGTGGTCATGGTGATTGCTGCCCGCCCCACGTCTCGGCCTGTGACGCCTGCTGTGGCTCCGATGCCCGTCCTGACGCACTCCCCGCGCCCTCACGGCCGCCGCCCGAATGGTAAGGTGGTTGACTGATTTCAGGATAGGAGGCTGGGGAGAAATGGTCAAGGACTTTACCAATCCTCTGCGGGAGCGACCGCTGCCGCTCGGTTCCCTGCTCTCGTCGACGGCGCAGCACCTCCTCGGCGGCCTCGACGATGCCCTCGCTCATGCGGGACTGGCGGGGATCCGGTCCGCGCACGCGCCGCTGTTCCTCGTCATCGATCCCGAGGGGACGAGGGCGTCGGAGCTCGCGAAGCGGACGAAGATGACGAAGCAGGCGATGGGGGAGCAGGTCCGTCACCTCGAGAGGCTCGGCTACGTCGAGGTCGTGCCCGACCCGAGCGACGGCAGGGCACGGCTCGTGCGGCTGACCGCATCCGGTTGGGAGGGAGTCGAGATCGCCGAGGCGGTGATCACCCGCTTCGACGCGTGGCTTGATGAGCGCATCGGCGCCGAGGCGGTTGCGCAGGTGCGTGTGACGCTTGGCGAGATCCTCGGCAGTGACTCATCCGAATGGGGTGCTCGGTCAGCGGAGCCGAATGCGACAGAGAGCGCAGACGAGCAGGCCTGACTGCGGGCGGACGACCCAGGCGCTCGATGCCGGACACCAACCGTCGCGCTTCGGGTGTCGCCTCACTCCGCCACCGTCTCACCTCTTCGTCAGCGCAGGAGACTCCTCACCGCCGCGCTGACGTCGGTCCAGCGGAAGTCGAAGCCGGCGGCTTCGAGCCTCTCCGGCAGGACCCACCGGCTCTTGAGGACGAGCTCCGACTCCTGCCGGAGGACCGCCATGCCGGTCTCGAGGAGCCACCTCGGCGCGGGGATCCCGATCGGCATCCGCACCGCGCTGCGCAGGGCGGCCATGAGTGCGGCGTTGTCCGAGACTCCCGGGCTGGAGAGATTGACCGGCCCCGAGATCTCCGGATGCGTGTCGATGAAGCGTATCGCGGCGACGAGGTCGTCGATGTGGATCCAGCTGAAGCGCTGACGGCCGTGAGTCGGCTCGTGCCCCCGCCACACGGTCGGTCCGGAGGCGTGCGGTCCTATTCCACGGTAACGCCGATGACCGAACCACCGTCCCTCGAGCTGGCGACCGCCTGCGCCGAAGCGAGCGGCCGTCGCGAGCATGCTCAGGGCCGCACCATCACCGAGGACGATCGCCATCCGGGCGGCCACGCGGCGAGTGCGCGGCAGTTTGCCGCGGAAGAACTCCGCTTCCCAGCCGGTGGCGACGTCGACGGAGAATCCCTCCCCGATGTCTCCGGTCGATTCGGTCTGCGGGCGGTCGATCGCGTGACGGTAGATCGTCGCCGTGCTCGCGTTGATCCACAGCCGCGGCGGCGCCGAGGCGGAGCTCACCGCGTCGTGGAGTGCCCGGGTCGTGAGGATGCGGGAATCCCAGATCTCTTGCCGATTACGGTCGGTGTAGCGGCATCCGACGCTTCGGCCGGCGAGGTTGATGAGGAGATCGGCGCCGTCGACTGTGACTCTGATGCCGTCCGGGTCATCCCATCCGGTATCGGCAGAGCTACCGCGACCGATCGTGCGCACCCGGTAGCCCCACTCCTCGAGCGGGCCGATGAGTGAGCGGCCGATGAATCCTGAGGCGCCGGCGATGACGGCGGTGGGGGAGTGGACGGGAGATGCGGCAGGCTCGCTCATGAGGTCACCGTAGCGTGGCGAGCATCGGACTCTCGGGTGCCGGCTTCTGGCGAAACGCTGCGTCTCAGCGCGCGGCTCGCTGATGGTCCTGGTCCTGGGTTGCAGTGCTCGATTCGAGGCGGCTGGCGCGGCCCGATTCGGGTGGCGTGGGTCATGTGGTGGTTGTCACCCTGCCTGGTGTGGTTTCGGGGTTGCGTGGGGGTGTTCTGGTGGTCTAGAGTTATATCTCGTTCG
>NZ_SJXG01000041.1:0-9286 GCF_012027885.1 Brevibacterium sp. LS14 | reverse complement strand
GGCTCATCGTAATTGAGAGTGTAGAACCGGTCTGAAGCCACCGGACTCGAGCAGACACCTCGCGATGTAATGCGTGAGGTTGCGGAATCCCAGCGCGGACCCGCGTAGATGCTCGAGTCTGCCGTTGATCGCTTCAGTGGGACCGTTCGACGTTCCCGGTCGGGTGAAGAACGCGAGCACATCAGCAGCTCGACGCTTCAACGTTCGTCCTAACCGTTTGAGCTCGACAAGTTCGGATGGCAGATTCGTTGTCAGGGCGTCGATGACCGTTTGCAAGAGTCTCTTGCCCTCTTTGCGGTCCGCGGTTCGGTAGGCGCTGACAATGTCTTGGTAGACGGCCCAGGTGACTTCGACTTCGGTGAAGTTCGGGTCAGCGAAGAGGTTCGCGATTCTTTCCTGCTGCTTGGTCGTGAGTAAGCTGCTGCCCGTGTGCAGAGTTCTTCTTGCCCGGTACAACGGGTCCTTTGCTCGTCCGCGATGGCCGGTTGTCTCTTGCTGAACTCGGCGACGTACCTCGTCGAGGGCATCACCGGCGAGTTTGACGACGTGGAAGGGGTCCATGACTTCGACAGCGTCGGGCAGCTCCTCAGCTGAGGCTGTTTTGAAGCCGGAGAATCCGTCCATCGCGACGACGTCGATGCCCTCACGCCAGTCTTTCGGTCGGTCTTTCAACCATTGTTTGAACACCTGCTTCGAACGGCCAGCCACCATGTCGAGCAGACGTGCCGAGCCTGTTCCCTCGCTGATCGGGGTGAGGTCGATGATGACGGTGACGTACTTGTCGCCACGCCGGGTATGCCGCCATACATGCTCGTCGACACCAATGACGCTGACCCCGTCGAAACGAGTCGGGTCGTTGATCAACAACCGCTGACCTTCAGCGAGGACGGCGGAGTTCGCGGTGTGCCAGGACACTGCGAGTTTCGCAGCGATGACGGACACGGTGTCGTGATCGATGACGAGGGCACGCAACGCCCAGTCGAGGCCGGTTCGCGAGATCTTCGCTCGTGGTGGTGCCGCGGCTGTGGCGTCTTGACGCCAGACGCGGCCACACTCGACGCATTTGTAACGGCGGAGGCGAAGATGAAGCGTGGTTGGTCGGTAGCCGAAAGGTTCGTGGGCCAGACGGCGGACGACGGTATCGCGAACGATCCCGTGGCCACCGCACCGACGGCACCAGTCATCAGCAGTGTTGGGCCGGCATTCCAGAATCGCCTTGTGCCCGGTGATGTTTTGGCCGGTGCAGGTCAGATCGAGGGTGTCGAGTCGGCAGAATGTCGTGAGGTCAGGGGTCGAGAAAGTAGGCTTGGCCACGTCGAGGTCTTTCGGATGGATTGTGTGAGAACTTCCATCATCGGAAGACCTCGACGTCTATCCGCGCAGCGACTCGCCGTGTCCTGGAATCACCGATCTACACTCTCAATTACGAAGAGCCATTTTATCCCCACTGCGCGAGCCATCGCCTCGCGATTTGCTTCATCATCTTTTCGGGCCTGCGCCCTTGCTAGTTGTGAATCCTTGAGATTGCTTCGCAGTTGCCAAACTGCTGCGTAGAAGCCAGCGCCCGTTAGGACCGCCATGACCCAGTCTGCTATAGTTCCCCATTCCATTGTTGCAGTTTACATTTCTCCTTCTCGGCGAGGTCACCGCGTTCTGCCCGCCACGACCGACAACCTCGGCGAGTCCCGCCTCGGCGAGCGAGGACTCACCACGGACGGCAACGATCACGGTCCCGCGTACGCCGTAGAATTGGGAGGGCCGGCCCGACGCCGGCAAGTCCACACAGTTTCGAAAGGACCGAAGTGACCGACGTATTCAGTGACCTCAAAGCCCGCGGGCTCGTGGCGGTGTCGACCGACGAGACCGTGCTCCAGACAGCTCTGGACCAGGAGTCGCTGACCTATTACGTCGGTTTCGATCCGACTGCGCCGAGCCTGCACATGGGCAACCTCGTCCAGCTCATCACGGCCTCGCGCCTCCAGCAGGCCGGGCACAATCCGCTCGCCCTCGTCGGCGGGGCCACCGGCCTCATCGGCGACCCGCGGATGTCGGGGGAGCGCACCCTCAACCCGCGCGAGATCGTCGAGGAATGGGTCGGCAAGATCCGCGCCCAGGTCGAACGCTTCCTCGACTTCACCGGGCCGAACGCAGCCCGCGTCGTCAACAACTACGACTGGACCTCGGAGATCTCCGCGATCGACTTCCTCCGCGACATCGGCAAGCACTTCCCGGTCAACCGGATGCTCGCGAAGGAATCCGTGTCCGCGCGCCTGAAGAACGAGTCCGGCCTGTCCTTCACCGAGTTCTCCTACCAGGTGCTCCAGGGCAACGACTACCTCGAGCTCTACCGGCGCTACGGCTGCACCCTGCAGACCGGCGGATCCGACCAGTGGGGCAACCTCACCTCGGGCGTCGATCTCATCCGCCGCGTCGAGGCCGCCAACGTCCACGCGCTGGCGACTCCGCTCATCACGAAGGCCGACGGCACGAAGTTCGGCAAGACCGAATCGGGCACCGTGTGGCTCGACGCCTCCCTGACCAGCCCGTACGCGTTCAGCCAGTTCTGGCTCAACGCCGACGACCGCGACGTCATGAAGTACCTCAAGGTCTTCTCGTTCCGCCCGCTCGAGGAGCTCGAAGCGATCGGCGCCGAGTTCGAAGCCGCCCCGCACACCCGCCTGGCGCAGAAGGTCCTCGCCGAGGATGTCACCACCCTCGTCCACGGACGCGACCAGTACGATCAGGCGATCGCCGCGGCTGCCGCGCTGTTCGGCGGCGGCGAGCTCAGCGCTCTCGACCCGGCGACCCTCGGCGCGGCCACGGCCGAACTGCCCCGCGGCGAGGTTCCCGCGGCGTCGCTCGGTGAGGGCGTGCCCGTTGCCGACGCGTTCGTCGCCTCGGGAATCGTCAAGTCCAAGGGACAAGCCCGCCGGGCGATCAAGGACGGCGGCGCCTACGTCAACAACGTCAAGGTGTCCGGCGAGGATCAGACGCTCACCGCCGACGACGTCCTCGACACCGCAGGTGGGGGAGTCGTCCTCCTGCGCCGCGGCAAGAAGACCCTCGGAGCGGTCGACATCGTCGGCTGAGACCGGAATCGATGAGCCTGGAACGGATGAGCCGATGAGCAGCGACGACGCCGTGCAGCGGGATGCCCCGCCGCGCGGCGTCGGTCGTCCTCCGGGTGCGGATGGGCGGGATCTGACCGCCGAGGTCTACCGCCTTCACTACCGGGTGCTCCGCCTCGAACGGGCCCTGATCTCCCTGTGCTGCCTCGGTGCTGCCGCTCTGCTCGTGCTGGGGACCTTCCTTCCGATGTTCACGGAAACCACCGCCGAGGATGCTGATGAGCCGTTCTCGGTGGCCACGATCGCGGGCGCCGGGCTGTCGAACTCCAGAGCGGAGGTCCTGCTCGGAGAGGACTCGGGCTCGTCGGACTCCCCGGCGCTTCTCATCGCCTTCCTGGTGGGCTTCATCGGACTGGCGATCATCGTGGCGATGCTCGTCCTCGTCGTGCTGCCGATCGTCGCCGCGGGGCTGATGACCGGCGGTCGGCGCAGATTCTCGCGGATCGTCGCTGTTCTCGGGCTGGTGGGCTCACTCGTCCCGGTGCTCCTCTCGCTCATCGCCGTCGGGCCCGACGAGTCCGATGCCGGGTGGGGTGGAGCCGTGCTGTTGGCAGGCATGATCGCCTCCCTGGTACTCGTATTCGCCTCGGGGCGTGAGGAAGCTGAGCGTCTCAGCTCGTGGTGAAAGGGCTGCGTCGGCCAGAACTGCGAGGCGGAGCCAGACTTCCGCGTAGGGATCTCCCCAGGCAGAAATGCAGACAACCGCAGTTGCCGACCCGGGTCATGGTGGACGACGATGGAACTCCACGACGAAAGAGGAGCACACCGTGAAGACCCTGCTCAACTTCATCTGGCTGATCTTCTCCGGCCTGTGGCTGGCCATCGGCTACTACATCGCCGGCATCATCTGCTGCATCCTCATCGTCACCATCCCGTGGGGAATCGCCTCGTTCCGCATCGGCAACTACGCGCTTTGGCCCTTCGGCCGTGAGGTCGTCGACACCGGGACCGCCGGGATCGGTGCGACGATCGGCAACATCATCTGGCTCGTCGTCGCCGGCATCTGGCTCGCGATCGGACACGTCATCACGTCGATCCCGCTGTTCGTCTCGATCATCGGCATCCCGCTCGGATGGGCGAACATCAAACTCATCCCCGTCTCGCTCATGCCTCTGGGCAAGCAGATCGTCGACAGCGACGCCGTGCTGCCCAGGTACCACCAGCGGTGACGCGAACCGGACCTCAGTCCTGAGACGCCTGCGCCTGCAGCTCCTCGAGCGAGATCTCACCCCGACGCACCGCTTTGAGCACCCGATAGGTCCGAATGACCCGCGGGAGTGCGATGACGAGCAGTCCGCCGAGCATGTTGAAGACGATGACGATGACGAACCACTGGAGGAACTGCAGGATTGAGATGTCGGCGCCGGCGAACATAGCCGCGAAGATCATGATCGCGTTGATCGCCCCGTGGAGCATGCCGAACCCGATGACGAGCAGTCCGGTGACCATGCAGACGATCGCGGTGACCACCTGATTCGTCGCCCCCTGCTGCATGCGCGTGGCCAGGGTGATCGTCGCTCCCGCGAGAAGGGAGAGCCCGATCATCACCGCGAGTGAGGGCTGATCGATGTAGCCGAGGGCCGTGTCGACGAGCACCGCGTGATAGTCGGGCAGGCCGAGAACGATGAGCCAGGCGAACGCCGCCCCGCCCACCAGGTTCGTCGCCAGGCTGATCACCCACAGGCGCACCAGCTGAAGCCAGTTCGCCTCTCCTGCGAGGACGGCATTGAGCGGCAGGAGGAACTCTTCGGTGAACAGCTCGGAATGAGCGAGTTTGAGCGCCAGCAGACCGATGCCGAAGGCCATGCCGGCGAGGATGTCCGACCCTGTGGCCTGTTTGACGAGGATCATCGCCAGGATCCCCAGGCCGACGTCGATTCCACCGAAGAGACCGGTGACGATGAGTTCGGGCAGCTTCCGATTGAGGCGCGCGGCTCCCTCGGTGACGGTTGCAGACGCCTCCTGGACGAGACCGTCTTCGAGGTCGAGATCGTTCTGGCCGAGACGTTCGCGCTGTTCCTTCTGGGTCATGGACCCAGTCTACGATCCGCGCATGCCGCCTTGTCGGATTAAGACGTCACATCTGGGCGGTGATCCGCCGGCTCGCCTGGAGAAGCGTCGAGGTGTGCCTCTCGAGCTCCTTCCTTGTCGTGTCCCCGGTGTTCGCGACGAGATTGATCGTGCCCAACAGGCTGTCGTCCGGTGACCAGATGGGCGCGGTCGTGCTCAGACTGTCCTTGCTCCGCTCCGCCTCGGCGAGGAAATAGCCGGTCTCGCGGATCTGCTCGAGATCGTTCCGCAGCTCCTCGAGGTTCTGCAGGCGACCGCTCGAGAGGGCCACCGGCTCGTAGTCGGCGAGCAGGCGCTCCCGATCCTCTTCCTCGGCGTGTGCCAGCAAGACCTTTCCGCCGCCGACGAAGAGGCCGAGCACCTGTCCGACCGGGAACTGGTAGCTCAGGGGGTTGGGGGCCTCGAACCGGGAGACGAGCACCCGGCGATCCGCCACCCGGACGAACACCGATGACGTCAGAGAGGTGTGGTCCGTCAGTGCTGAGAGCACGCTCGGCGCGACCAGGGCAAGCCGATCCTGGAGGACGAACGAGTGCGACATCGGCAGCACCTGGGGTCCGAGGGTGTAGCCGCGCGGGGTGCTCTTGAGGTAATCGCGCTTGACCAGCTGGCCGATGAGGCGCTGTGTCGTCGCGAGGTGCAGTCCTGTTCCGCGTGAGATCTCGGTCAGGGTCACCGGTTCGTGTGTGCTCGTCACGCACTCGAGGACATCGAGGGCTCGATCGAGCGTCCGTCCCTGGTTGTTCGTCGTTGCCACCGAATGTCCTCCTGAAATCGCCGACGGACCCATCTTCGCAGAGCGAATCGTCGCCGCAGCCCTTGACTTGACGCAGCGGCTGGATCACACTGATCACCACCTACTACACAATGATAGAAACTATCACTCAATGATAGGAGCGCGAAGATGCGTGTTGCAGTACTCGGTCTCGGTGAAGCCGGATCGCTCTATTCGACCGCCTACGTCGAGGCCGGATGTGAAGTCGTCGGGTTCGATCCGCGCCCGATCGATCCTCCCAGCGGGGTGTCGATGGCGGGCAGCATCGCCGAGGCGGTGGCCGACGCCGATCTCGTCCTCGGACTGACGACGGCCAGGCCATCCGTTGCGGTGGCCGAGGAGGCGTCGGAAGCACTGCAGGACGGCGCGCTCTTCCTCGACCTCAACGCCGCGTCGCCCACACGCAAACAGGAGGTCGCCGAGGCGCTCGGCCCGCGAGCGAAGGTCGTCGACGGTGCGGTCATCGGCTCCGTACCGCGCTACGGTGCCAGAGTCCGCGTACTCCTCTCCGGGGCTCACTCCGAGGAGGCCGCCGAGCTTCTGCGGATCGTCGGAGCCGACGCCGAACCCATCCAGGGACGCATCGGTGACGCCTCCCAGCGGAAGCTGCTCCGCAGCGTTTTCATGAAGGGTCTCGGCGCCCTCATCACCGAATCGATGCGGGCAGGAGAGGAGTCCGGGGAGGTCGACTGGATGCGTGCCCAGATCGCAGGGGAACTCGCCGATGGGGAGGCCACGCTCGATCGGCTTCTCACCGGCACCCGGACGCACGCCCTCCGGCGCGCAGCCGAGCTCGGCGACAGCATCGACCTTCTGGCCGAACACGCACACCCCTGGCCGATGAGCGAGGCTGCCCGTTCCGTCCATCTCGGGGTGGCGCGAGCACAGGGTTCGAACCTTGCCGCCGAACTCGCAGCGCTTCCGACGTCCGCCCTCGGCGACGGTGGCGATCGCCTCGGATTCCTCGACTCGGGCATCAAACCCATGTGGGACAGTGCCCCCATCGCCGGACGGGCCTTCACCGTCCTCACACGTCCGGGAGACAATCAAGCCATCCATCGCGCGCTTCCGCTCACCCGCCCGGGCGACATCCTCGTCATCGCCGGCGGCGGTGAGACCGACCGGGCGCTCATCGGAGAACTGATCGCTGAACGGGCTCAGATTCGGGGGATCGCAGGAATGGTCATCGACGGCGCCATCCGCGACGCGGCGGAGATCGCACAGCTCGGCTTCCCCGTGTGGGCGAGAGCCGTCTCACCGGCGGGCCCGTACAAATCGGGACCCGGGCGCCTCCGCGAGACGATCTCCGTCGCCGGAGCGGTCTGCCACCACGGCGACTACATCGTCGCCGATGCCGATGGAGTCCTCGTCGTCCCCGCGACCTCAGCCGAACAGGCGGTCGCAGCGGGCAGAGCGGTGATCGCCGACGAACAGCGACGTCAGAAGGAGATCCGCGCGACGGCTGCGAGCAGCACCCAGTCCTAGGACCCACCACCGATCAGAAAGGGGAGGACAACGATGCCTCTCGCCCTTATCGCCCTGGCAGTCTTCATCGCGGTCATCGTGATCTGGAATGTCGTCATCAAACGGAATATGGCCGAGGCGATGCTGCTCGGCTTCATCGTCACACTGCTCTTCGCGGGTGCCAACGCCCCACAGTTCGCCGCCGACGCCTTCGTCGAAGCCTCCGAGAACGAAGTGCTCTACGCCGCGGTCGCGTTCGTGTTCATGACCTACTTCGTCGAACGGACCGGTGTGATGAACAAGCTCATCACGATCCTCTCCTCTCTGCTCGGGCGTCTGCCCGGCGGGCCGGCCTATGTCGACACCGTCGCCTCGGCGGCCATGGGAGCACTGGCCGGGGGATCGAACACAGGCAATGCCGCCGCATCCGGGTCGATCACCGGCCCGTGGATGGTCCGCACCGGCTGGAAACGTGAACGTGCGGCCACCGTCATCGCCGGCAACGCGGGCCTCGGCGCGGCACTTCCGCCGAGTGCGTCGATGATCATCATGATCGGGTTCGCCGGAACCCTGGTGACGACGTCACAGGTGTATCTGGCGCTGCTCGTCGCGGGCTCGTACCAGGTGCTCCTGCGCATCGGGCTGACCGCCTGGTTCGTCCACCGCGACGGGATCAGGCCGGAGACGGGAGCGGACCACGTCCCTCTGCGGACATCGCTGCGCCTCGGCTGGACGTCAGTGCTCGTCTTCCTCGGCGCGATCATTCCGATCCTCATCACCGTCGGACCTCTCGCGGACTTCCTCTCATCGATCGCCACGATCGGGGAGTCGCTGGGCAACATCTCACTCATCATGTGGATCCCGATCCTCATCATCGCCATCAGCGCGATCGTCGCCCGGAAGGAGCTCCCGAAGAGCGCTCGGCAATGGTGGGAGTTCCTCGCCGGTTCCGTCCCCCGCTTCTACACCATCGGCGCGATCCTCTTCTTCGCGATCATGGCCTCCGAGGTGCTGGCCTCACTGGGCCTCGCCACCGATGTCACCTCGCTCCTGGAGACACTCGATCTGCCTCTCTGGCTGCTCGTCACGCTCATCGGCGTCCTCGTGGTCGTCGTCGCCGGTCCGCTCTCGTCGACAGCGACCCTGAGCGCGGTCGGGCAGGTGGCGCTGTTCTCGATGGTCGCGGCGGGCATCGACCCTTTGCTCGCCGTCGTCGCGATCCTCGTCTTCGCCTCGACGGAAGGCGCCTCGCCGCCGGCCTCGGGATCGATCTTCGTCGCCTCAGGCCTCACCGAGGCGCAGCCGGAGAAGACATTCATCCCCCTGGTCATCTACTACGTCGTACCCATCTTCATCCTCGGCGTGCTCATCGCGCTGAGCATCGTTCCTGTCCCTGTGGGAGGCTGACATGAGAACCACCCTGAAGACCATCCTGCTCCCGCTCTTCACCTTGGCCATGGCGATCTTCCTCGTCCTTGCCTTCACCATCGTCATCACCCAGCTCGTCGGTCTCGTCTTCGCTCAGGGGGCGTGGATCGACGCCGCCTATGAGACCTTGGCGCGACCGAGCATCATCGCCGCCATCGTCGTCAGCCTCCTCGGCTACGCCTATTACACGACCACCGGCGCCGAGGCGGATGACTGATGCTCTGTCACTGGGCCGGCTGCGGGGATCCTCCCGCAGCCGGCCCTCGGGGCGCCCTCGTGAAGAGCCCCTTTCCCGCTTGACTACAGCGGTGACGGTTGTCACAGCCGAAGTTTCGGTTTTCGGGTTGCGTGGGGGTGTTCTGGTGGTCTAGAGTTATATCTCGTTCGCCTCACCGGGAACACCACAACAACGCGGTGTTTC
>NZ_SJXG01000040.1:0-30492 GCF_012027885.1 Brevibacterium sp. LS14 | reverse complement strand
CCGCGGCGGAACGCCACGTCCTCCGCGTGGTTGCGCACGAACAACCCTGAGCGCCTAATCCGAGCGGTGCACGGGTTGTTTGTGCGGCTGCACCGACAGGGTGCTTGACGGGGGTCGCCGAGAGGCACCCTGGGCATCACGACCTACCCCCAGCGCCACGTCCTCCCAGAAGCGCCACGTCCTCCCAGGAGCGGTACGACCAACCCGCCCGTCGCTTCTGCGCTCCCTACACCTCGACCGCGGGGCCCCGCCAGAGCACGTCGCCGTCGACGATCGTCTGCAGCACACGGGAGTCGAGGAGTTCGTCGCGGGCGCCGGTGAACGGGTCGACGCTGACGACGATGAGATTCGCCCGTCCGCCGGGCACGATCTCGCCGACGCCGTCGGTGAAGCCGCCCGCCTGCGCCCCGGCCCGGGTCAGCCCGTCGAGCGCCTGCGCGGGCGTGAAGGCACGCTCGGGATGGTACTCGGCGGGCCCGGGTTCGAGAGCCGAGCGCGTGGTCAGGGCGATGAAGAGATTGTGGGCGGCCTCATGGGGCGCGGTCGGAGCGTCGGTGCCGAGTGCGATCGGCACTCCCGCCTCCCGGAACCTCTGCCACGGGAAACCCGTCTCCGCACGCTCGTCGCCGAGCATCGCCTTCCAATTGCCCATGATCGCCGGATCGCAGTGGACCGGCTGCATCGACGCGGTGACCCCGAGGGCCGCCATGCGCCGGATCGTCGCCTCCGTGCACGATTCGAGGTGTTCGATGCGCGGAGTCCGGATCTTCGGGCCGTTGACCCGCACACACTCCTCGACGAGGTCGAGCGCGATCTCGCTCGCCCGATCCCCGATCGCGTGCATGGCCAGCTGCAGACCTGCGGCGTCCGCGGCCACCGCCACCGGTGCGGCGGTCTCGAACGACCAGATCGGCTCGGCATTCGACCCGTCCGCGTACGGTGCGCGCATCGCCGCGGTGCACGCATCGATGACCCCGTCGAGGATGAACTTCACCCCGGTGATCCGGAACGAGTCCGTGTCGAACCGCTCGGCGACGAGGTCGCGCACCTCGGCGGCGCGGGCGACGGCGGCAAGGTCAGCCTCTGGATCACCGGTCGGTCGGAGCAGCCAGTGCGCGCTCACAGGAAAAGGCAGCCGGCCGTCGCGCTCGAGCCGGCGGAGGAACGTCGCGAGCTCGGTCTCACCGAGAGCCATATCCGTCGCCGCCGTCACCCCGGTCTCGAGGTAGGTCGCGAACGCGAGGTCGAGGAACCGATCCCGGTCCTCGTCGGTGGTGATCTCATCGAGGTAGGCCCAGACGTACTCGATCGCCGCGCTCTCGAGGAAGAACCCGGTCGCCGCCCCCGTGCCGTCGCGGACAATCCGGCCGCCGGGTGGATCCGGCGTCGTCGCGTCGATGCCCATCGCCTCAAGCGCGGCCGTGTTCACCCACGTCGAGTGGACGTCGTTGGAATCGAGGACGACGGGGATGTCGCCGACCGCCTCGTCGATCATCGCCGCGGTCGGCTCCCCGCCCGGCACGGCTTCGAACATCCAGCTCGCGCCGAGGAGGTACTCCGCATCCGGCTGCTCCTTCCGTGCCTGTCGGAGCCGGTCCTGGATCTGCTCGAGGCTCGTGCAGTCCCGCAGCTGGACCTTGTCGAGCGCCTGGCCGAACATCGCGAGGTGCGTGTGCGCCTCGACGATGCCGGGGGTGACGAGTGCCCCGCCGAGGTCGGTGACCTCGGCGTCGGGCCCGGCCGCCGCGACGACGGACTCCCGGTCCCCGACGGCGAGGACACGGCCGGCGTCGAGGGCGACCGCCTCGGCGAGGGGGGAGTGCTCATCCCCGGTGAAGACGGTGGCGTTGGCGAAGACGGTGGTCATGATGTCCTTCCGTAGGGGGCGAGGTGCGGGGACGGCGGGCGCGGTCAGGCGGGATTCTCGCCGAGGTGGCTGAGCGTGCGTTCGACGCGGGTGGAGACGCGGGCGATCCACACGGTCGGGAGGATGACGACGAAGCTGACGATGCCCATGATGAGGCCGAAGTTCGGGATGCCGACGGACTCGATCACCCACGCGCCGATGATCGGGGCGAAGCTCGACCCGACGATGTAGGCGCCGATGAGGGGACCCGACCAGCTGCCGCGCGCGTCGAGGCCCGCGGCGGTGGCGATGAAGAGGACGAACGCGAACGCGTAGATCGTGTTGACGACGACGATGAGGACGGCGAGGGTGAGCGCATCCGTGGTCATCCCGATCCAGATCTTCGTGATCCCGCCGAGGAGGAGGGCAGCGGCGAGCGGCACAGCCCGTCCGATCCGGGTGCCGAGGAGGGTGACGACGAGCATCGCCGCGGCCCCGACGCCGGCGGCGGCGCTGAGCGCGAAGCCGAGGCTCTGCTCGCTCAGACCGACGGCGTTGCCGAGGACGGGTGCGAGCGTCCACACGGAGTCCTCGCTCGTGCCCCACACAGGGAAGACGATGAGGACGCCGATGCCGGCGAGCATGACCGTGCGCGGCGTGCGGGACCCGGCGGGCGCCTCGGCGACGATGTCTGCGGTCGAGTAGTCGGGGGTGTCGGGCAGCCACACGGTCACGGCGAGGCTGATCGCCGCGAGCAGGGCGAGGGCACCGAAGACGGTGATCTGGGCGAGCCCGATGGTGGGGATGAGGGCGAGGACGACCATGACGAGGAGACGGTTGACGACCCCGCTCGTCGCGCTCACCCGGTTGGGATTGCGGACGGCCGCGATCGCCGCGCCCGAGCTCGAGATCGCTGTGCCGACCCCGGCCCCGCCGATGATGAAGCCGGTGACCACCGCGCCCGGGGAGCCTGCGAAGGCGGCGACGAGGAAGCCGATGATCGCGACGATGAGCCCGATCGAGGCGAGCGTGCGACGGTGGGGGCCGGAGGCGAACCGCGAGGTGGCGAGGCCGACGACCGCCGAGGCGAGCAGCGCCCACGTGAGGATGTTGCCGGAGGCGATGACGTCGAAGCCGACGTCCTCGAGGACCGACATGATGAGCGGGGCGAGATTGGCCATCATCAGACCGGCGAGCGAGACGAGGAAGATCGCCGCGCCGTTGCGCAGTCCCAGCGGCACGCGCGGATCGTCGACGGTGCTCGCCTGGGTCGGTGTCGGTGAAGTCATGGACGGCCCCTTTGCCAGAAACTCAGTTAACCGAAATGTTTTCGGTTAACTAGTATGGTGCATGCCACACCCGTCGATGTCAATCCATCGGCGCCGACCAGCCACTGCAGACCAGCCACTGCCGACCTCGACCCGGGAAAGAGCACTCGATGGCACGTCCGACCTCACCGCTGCTGAGCCGAGAGAAGATCGCGCTCGCCGCGATCGAGATGCTCGACTCCGGGCAGGAGCTCAAGATCCAGCCGCTCGCGAAGCGGCTCGGGGTCAGCCTCTCCTCGCTCTACCACCACGTCGACGGGCGGGAGGGGATCGTCCACGCGATGCGCGAGGTTCTCAGCGGCCAGTACGTGCTGCCGACGCCGGACGGGGACACGTGGCAGGACGCGGTGCGCGCGGGGGTCGGCTCGCTGTGGCGCCTCTACGCCGACCATCCGCGGGTGATGATCCACCTCCTCGGCGTGACCATCGAAGAACCGCAGACCCTGCGCCTCTACGAATCCCTCGTCTCTGCTCTCAAGCGGGCGGGGCTGCCCGAGGGCGAGGTCCTCTCGACCGTCGAGGTTCTCGACGCCTTCGCGTTCGGGGTCGCGATCGATGCGCTCTCACCGACGGAGATCTTCGCCCCCGACGACGAGGACTCCCCGCTCACCGACCTCATCGCCGCACATCCGACGGGGACTGAGCGCAACGAACTGCTCTACCGCCGCGGCCTCGACATCATCATCGCCGGCATCGAAGCGCGGGTGGAGTGAGGGAGCGCGCGGGCCGGCTTTCGGGAGCCCGACGACTGGGTGAACGCGTTCAGCGGAGGTAGTCGGGCGTGTCCAGGGGACGGCGCTCGGGGTTGACGAGGACCCAGGCCACGCTCTGCTCGGTGAGCGTGTCGACAGCCTGCTCCGAGATCCCACCGCCCCGGACCTGGTCGAGCGCGGCATCGACGGCGCGCAGACCATCGTCCGAAAGCGGCACCCCGCTCCGCACATGCCGGGAGAATGCCGTCGCCATCGCCGCGAAGTCGCGATCCCAGTTCGCCCCGCCGTTGTCGAGGATCTCATGACCGATCCGACCGGCGATGCGGATGACCTCACCCTGCACACTCGCGGAGGGTCCGGAGCCCGGCACAAGGATCCCCCACAGTTCTGAGAACTGCTTCTTCCATCCCGAGGTAGTGACGGTGATCGCCTCGCCGCCGGCGAGCACGCGAGGGCGTGCAGGCAGGTCGATATCGAACATCTCAAGGAGATCTGTCATAGCGTCGACCGTCGCGATACGAGCATTGCCGGCGGCCTGGTACCGGTACAGCGTCGTCATCGCCTTGCGCAGATACGGGCGAGCGTCCTCGCTCAAGGTTCCGCCCCGGGAGGCGAGGAGCCGGACGACGGGCAGTCCTCGTTCGACCTTCGACGGTTCGCAGCGGATGGCGGCGAGGTCGAGTGCCGTCCACCCGAGCGGGTCCGTCTCGGTCAGGGTTGCCCCCCCGCTCGAGGAGCAGGGCGACGACGTCGGCGCGGTGGTTGGCCGCTGCCGCACACAGCGGCGTGTGCCTGCTTCCGGCTCTGATCGGGTCCGCCCCGCGCTTAATGAGCAGGTCGACGATCTCGAGGTCACCCTCCGCTGCGCGCGTCACCAGCGGCGACGCGCTGAACTGGTCTTCGGCCTCAATGTCCGCACCGTGGTCGAGCAGCCAGGTGACGACCTCGGCGGTGACGGTGCTGTAGGCGAGAGCCGTCTGCTTGCGGTATCCGCCGCGGGCATCGAGGGGCCGAGACTCGAAGATCTCCTGAAGCTCGATCAGGGAATACGCATCGCCGTACTCTCGGAAGTCCTTGGGCAGGGTCGTCGCCATCGTTCTCCTCAGCGGACGGTGATGCCCGACCCGGCGACGGTCTCGCCGATGACGGGATAGCCGGGCAGCTCGCCGACGACGAGGAGGCCGCCGGACGTCTGCGCATCGGCGAGGAGGAGGAGATCGTCCTCGGTGACGGTGTCGTCGGTCATCAGGTGCGGGCGCACCCAGTCGAGGTTGCGGCGGGTGCCGCCGGAGACGAATCCTGCCGCGATCGACTCATCGACCCCGCCGAGGCGGGGGACCTTTGCCGTGTCGATGACCGCACCGACCCCCGAGGCCCGCCCCATCTTGAAGAGGTGGCCGAGGAGTCCGAAGCCGGTGACGTCGGTGGCCGCGCGGACGCCTGCGGCTACGGCCTCCCGGGACGCGGATGCGTTGAGTTCCGTCATCGTCGCGATCGCCTCGGGGAAGACCTCTCCGGTCTGCTTGTGTCGATTGTTGAGTATCCCGACGCCGATCGGCTTCGTCAGGGTGATCGGCAGTCCCGCCTCGGCGGCGTCGTTGCGCATGATCGCCTCGGGATGGGCGACCCCGGTGACGGCCATGCCGTACTTCGGCTCGGGGTCGTCGATCGAATGACCGCCGGCGACGGGGCAGTTCGCCTCGGCGGCGACGTCGAGGCCTCCGCGGAGCACCTCGGTGAGCAGCTCGAACGGCAGGACCTCGCGCGGCCACCCGACGAGGTTGATCGCCGTGACCGGGGTCCCGCCCATCGCGTAGATGTCCGAGAGCGCGTTCGCCGCCGCGATCCGCCCCCAGTCGTAGGCATCGTCGACGACGGGGGTGAAGAAGTCGGCTGTGCTCAGCACTGCGAGGTCGTCGCGGATCCGCACCGCTGAAGCGTCATCGCCGTCGTCGAGACCGACGATGACCTGCGGGTTCGTCTGCCCGGTGAGGCCGCGGACGGCGTCCTCGAGCTCGCCCGGGGGGATCTTGCACGCACAGCCGCCGCCGTGGGCGAAACCGGTGAGGCGGTACTCCGAGACATCGATCGAGGTGTCCATGTGCGCGAGCCTAGCAGGGGAAGACTGCGGTGGTCTGGGTGTCCGAGAGGACCCCGACCGGTGCCGCGTGTGCACCTGCCGAGGTCCTCTGGTGTTCAGGCCGAAGCTGGCACCCTGTCGAGGAATCCACGCACATCCTCGATCCGGCCATGGTCATCGACGATGATGACGTCGAAGCCGATGATCACGGGTTCTGCGCCTTCGGGTCCCAGGCCCCAGCGGAAGCGAACCTGGTCGTGGTGGCCGTCCGGATCTCCGAGCGCTGTGAAGACGAAGTCCGGGAACTGGGACTGTGTGCTGTCGATGAGGGCGTCGATTCCTCCGCGCCCTCCCACCTCGGACAGGGGATCACAGTAGCTGAGGTCAGCAGAGAAGTGACGTTCGAGCAGTGCCTGCCGGTCGTCCCGGGCGGAATTCCAGGTCGCGATGCAGGCGTCGATGATCTGCTGCATGATGGCTCTCCTTGATTGTTGGGTGTGCAGGATCATCACCCATGTTTTCGCCGCTGCAGGGCGTTGGCCATGACTTCACAGGTCATGGAGGACGAGTCCGGCGCATGCCTACACTGACGACATGAACACGGTGGCGAAAGCGCAGTCGGTGGGGGACATGCTGCGGTGGTGGCGGGAACAGCGTCGCTTCAGTCAGCAGGAGCTGTCGAATCTCTCCAGCGTCTCGACCCGCCACTTGAGTCGGGTAGAGACCGGGCGTGCCCGACCCACTCCGGAGATGATCGACTTCCTCGCAGAGAACCTCGATGTGCCGTTGAGAGAGCGCAATCGGCTGTTTCTGGCGGGCGGCTATGCGCCGAAGTACTCAGAGGCGGACCTTGACGACACCTCTCTGTCCGTGGTGATGACCGGCCTGCGAGGTCTCCTCGATGCGCACGCACCGTACCCGGCTCTGCTCCTCGACGAGCAGTGGACGATCATCGACGCCAATGACGCGGTCGCTCACCTGCTGACCGACTGTGCTCCCGAGCTGCTTGAACCACCTGTCAATGTTGTCCGTCTCAGCCTTCACCCTCGCGGCCTGGCCCCGCACCTGGAGAATCTGTCCGAGTGGGCTGCTCATCTCTATCACCAGGTGCTGCGGCGGGGACAGCGCACGTGCGACGTGCGATTGAGGGATCTCGCCGACGAGATCTGCGAACTGATCGGGGAAACACCCCGCACGGAGGTCCCGGCGGGTCCCGTGGTGACGATGTCACTGCGAACGGAGACAGGGGTGTTGAAGCTGTTCAGCACCAGCGCCCGGCTCACGACTGCAGCCGACACCGCCCTTGAGGGTCTGCAGTTGGAGACGTTCCTGCCTGCCGATGCCTTCACGCGTCGGCACTTCACGTCCACCCAGGGGCAATAGGCTGTCAACTGGGTCAGTCGACGGCAGCGGCACGGCTGTGCTGGGACCCGGGGTCGGTACGGCCCTTGGGCACCGCCTCGGCGACGATCTTCCCGGGGTTGAGGTTGCGTCCGGGATCGGTGGCGCGGAAGAGCGAATCGACCATGAACGCGCCCGCCTCGGTGATGTCGTCGACGATCCACGGACGATGCTCGGTGCCGACCCCATGGTGGTGGGAGAGCCCTCCCCCGGAGTCGATGAACTCCTGCTGCACGGCCTCCTTGACCATTCGGTACTCCGCGAGCGCGGTGTCCTCCTCGGTGTAGGGGATCGCGAACGTGAAGTAGAGGCACGCGCCTCCGTGATAGCTGTGGGACATGTGACAGAACATGAAGCCGGGGCCGCCCATCTCGGCGCGGACCTGGGCGAAGCGCTCATGCACGCGCGCATGCATGTCCTTGAGGTTCGCCCAGCTCACCCCCGTCTCGCAGACGTCGCCGAAGACCCGGTAGTTGAGGAGGAAGTCGCGCAGGTAGGGCGTGTCGAACTTCTTCTGGTCGTAGATCGCGCCCGGCCCGGTGCCGAGGCTGATTCCGCCGCGACCTGCGACGATCTTCTTGACCGCGGTCTTCTCGCGTCCGACGTGCTCCTTCGAGCCCTCGAAGCAGACGTAGGACAGGCACATCCCCTCCGTCGTGTCCCAGCCGCGCGAGCGCAGATAGGCGAAGAGAGCGTCCTGACCGCGGGCGGTGAGCTTCGACTTCACCGTCGTCGGCTCCGAGACCATGGCGAGGCTGAACCGCGTCTCGGGTCCGTCGGAGAGCCGGGTGAACGTCGGGTTGGCCTCCGAGCGCGCGATGTCGTGCATCGCCTCGACCCCGGACGCCCAATCCGGGTAGAGGTAGGCGACGACCTCCCTCACCTCCGGCTTCCGGTGGATCCGGACCGTGCATTCGCTGATGACGCCGAGGCGGCCCTCACTGCCGAGGATCATCTCGTGGACCGAGGGGCCGGAGTCCCGGCCGGGGATCGGCTTGCTCACGACGACTCCGCGCGGGTGGACGACGCGCATCCCGCGCACGATGTCCTCGATGTCGCCGTACCTGTCCGACTGCATCCCGGACGACCGGGTCGCCGCCCACCCGCCGAGCGTCGAATAGCTGAACGAATCGGGGAAGTGCCCCATGGTCCACCCGCGGACGCCCAGCTGCTCCTCGAGGTCGGGTCCGTACGCGCCGGCTTCGACCCGCGCGAGGCCCGAGTACTCGTCGACCTCGAGGACGCGCCGCATCCGACCGAGGTTGAGCGACACGATGGGTCGCTCCTCGTCGGGGTCGGGGGTGACCGAACCGGAGATGCACGAGCCGCCTCCGTAGGGGATGAGGACGAGATCGTGGTCGAGGACCGCGGTGAGCACCTCGGCGATCTCCTCCTCGCTGCCGGGATGGACGACGACATCGGTGAGACGGGGCATCGTCCCGTTCCGGACACGGTAGAGGTCGGGCAGGGAGCGCCCGAAGGAGTGGATGACCCGCAGCTCGTCGTCGACGCTGACGTTCTCGGTCCCCACCGCCTCGGCGAGGACGGCGAGGCCATCTTCGCTCACCCGTGAGGCGGGAACGTCGAACCCGCCGAGGTCGGGGATGCGCGGGCGCGGGGCGTTCCACAGGTCGAGGCCGACCTTCTCCTTCGCGATCGCAGCGAAGGCGGGCTTCGTCTCCCAGCGGAACTCGACGCCGTCGGCGCCCCAGCCCCACCAGCGGTGTCGCCTGACCTCGTCGACGCTCAGCGGTGCGCTCACGTCCTCGTCCCTTCGTCGGTGGTGTGATCTGTGGTGCCCTGCTCGGCGGCTGTGGCCTGCTTCTCTGCCGCGCCCTGCTTGTCGGGCTGCGGGGCACGGTCGGTGCGCCCGGATTCGTCGCCAGGGACACGTCGGTGGGTGAGTCGGGCGAGGCCGAGTTCGTCGGCCCCGGCGTCGAAGAGCTCCTCGACCCGGCACTGGACCCGCGCCGTCAGCGCCGGCAGCGACTCCCCGGGCTGGGCGAGGACAGGGGCGCCGACGATGACGCGCACCGGCCGGCGGCCGGGCACCGGCCAGCTCGTGCCCTTCGGCATCGCCTCCGAACCGCCGACGACGGCCGTCGGGACGATGGGCGCGCCGGTGTCGACGGCGAGTTTGATCGCCCCCACCTTGAAGTCGGCGACGAACCCGTTCTGCTGACGCCCGCCCTCGGGGAAGAGGAGGACGGGCACACCTGAGCGCAGCAGGGCGCGGGGCGTCTCGGAGCTGCCGTGGGAGCCCTCCCGGTAGACGGGGAAGGCGTTGAAGAGGAGTCGGACGAACATCCGCTTGTGCCACGCCGTGAAGAAGTAATCATAGGCGACCCCGGCGGCGAGCAGACGCGCCTGTCCTCGCGGCAGGCTCTGCGCGATGAGCGGCGCGTCGAGGTGCGAGGTGTGGTTGGCGACGACGAGGAACCCACCGCGCAGGCCGCGCACCTCGGGATCGATCCGTGCCGAGGGGGTGATCGTCGAGCGGACGAGACCGCGGAAGAGGACGCGCTGGAGGACGAAGCGCAGCGCGGCGCGCGCCCGGGAGCGGTACATCGCCGTGGACGGGGCGTGCGGAGGTGGGGGTGCTGCGTCCCGCGACGGCGGGGTCGTCGGCACCTCGGTCGGTGCCGCCGCCGGCACGACTGCGGGCGACTGACCCTGGGGTGTTCTCTCTGCTCTCATCGCCCGGGGTTCGGAGCCGACCCCAGAACCGGATGCCGCCTCGGCGAGGAAATTCTCCCCGTCCCTCGTACGGTGCCCCACGCGCGGACGAAGCCGCTCGCGCGGATGGCGCACGTCGTGCGAGCGAAGCCCCACGTACGCACGGTCGTGGGGCTCGCGATCAGGCGCCACGGCGGTCTCTCTCCTCGTTCCGGCGGGAGGTGAGAGCACTCGAGAGTCGGTGGATCGCCGACCGGGGGGCGATCCGGAGGCCTGCGACGATGGCCTTCCAGCGCAGCTGCGGTACGCTCACGGTCCGACCCCTGGCGACGTCGCGCAGGCACTCCTCGACGAGGTCGTCGGGGTCGAGCCAGAGGACATCGGGGATCGAGGTCCCGGCGATGCCGGCGCGGGCATGGAACTCGGTGCGCACCCAGCCGGGCACGAGCGCCGTCACGGTCACCCCGGTGCCGGCGGTCTCGACCGCGAGCGACTCCGAGTAGTTGAGCGCCCAGGCCTTGATCGCGGTGTAGTTGTTCTGGGTCAGGCCCGAGCTCACCGAGCACACGGTGATGATCCACCCGCGTCCGCGCTTGGTCATCGCCCGGGCCGCGGCACCGCCGATGACGAGCACCGCCCGCTGCATCACCTCGAAGCCGCGGTCATGCTCCTCGAGGTCCGTGGCGAGCAGGCTCGCCCGCACGGAGAACCCGGCGTTGTTGACGACGATGTCGATGGGTCGGTGCTCTCCGGGGTCCTCGATGCGGACGGCGACCCGCGTCTGGTCGTCACGGTCGGCGAGGTCGGCAATGAGCGTCTCGACCTCGATCCCGAAGGTCGAGCGCAGGTCGGCCGCGAAGGTCTCGAGCCTGCCCTCATCGCGGGCGACGAGGACGAGTCCGACGCCGCGAGAGGCGAAGGCCCGGGCGAACGCGGCACCGATGCCCGCGGTGCCTCCCGTGATCAGAGCGACATGCATGCTTGTTACGATACAGTGACCTGCGTCATACTCCGCGATGACCTTGAGGGTGACCGCACCACCCATCCGATTCCCCGCCGGCTCCGAATGAGCATCCGAGACCGTTTCCGCGCGACCCGATAGGCAGCACATGACATCCAGCCGCATTCTCCTGACCGGCGTGACGGGATTCCTCGGTCAGGCGGTGCTCCAGGCCCTGCTCGAGAGCAGGCCGGACGTCACCATCACCGCCCTCGTGCGTCCCCGGGGCACCCGGTCGGGCAGGCAGCGCCTCGAACGGCTGCTCGCGAAACCGGTCTTCGGCTCCTGGATCGGACGGGCCGGTGAGGCCGCCGTGCGGGATGCTCTCACGGCGCGTGTCGAGGTCCTCGAGGGTGACCTCACCGACCTGCCGCCGCTGCCGCACGCCTTCGACGTCGTCATCCACTCCGCGTCGTCGGTGTCCTTCGACGCCCCCATCGACGAGGCGTTCCGCACCAACGTCACTGGAGTAGAGCATCTCTACCGGGCCCTGCGCGAGACCGGGCAGGACCCGCACGTCATCCACGTCTCGACGGCGTACGTCGGCGGCATCTCCAAGGGCCTCGCCCAGGAGCGTCGGCTCAGCCACAACGTCGACCACCGCGCCGAGTCCGCGGCCGCTGAACTCGCCCGCGACCGGGTCGAAGCCGAATCCCGTGCTCCCGAACAGCTGCGCCGCTTCCTCCGCAGTGCCCGCGCCCAGAGTTCCCGGATGGGACCCAAGGCCGTCGCCGCGTCCGCCGAGGCGGCGCGGGAGGCCTTCGTCGCCGACCGCCTCGTCGAGTTCGGCCGCACCCGCGCCGAATCCCTCGGCTGGACCGACGTCTACACGTTGACGAAGGCGATGGCCGAACGCGTCGCCGAAGCCGAATGGGCCGACCAGGGCCACCGGGTCTCCTTCGTCCGGCCCTCGATCATCGAATCCGCGCTCCGCCTGCCCCACCCCGGCTGGATCGACGGCTTCAAAGTCGCCGACCCGCTCATCATGGCCTATGCGAACGGCGGGCTGACCGAGTTCCCCGGCCACGCGGACTCCGTCCTCGACATCATCCCCGTCGACTTCGTCGTCAACGTCATCCTCGCGCTCGCCGCAGAGGACGAATCCACCGCCGCCGAGGCGGGGGCACGGTACTTCCATGTCGTGTCCGGCACGTCGAATCCCCTGCCGTTCCACCAGATGGTGAGCACGGTGCGCGAGTACTTCCTCGACCGCCCGATCCCCGACCCCGAGGGCGAACCGACCCCGGTTCCCGAATGGAGCTTCCCGAGTTCCGAGCTCATCGAACAGCGCATCCGCCTCAAGGAACTGAGCTCACGTCTCGGGCGGGCCGTCGTCGACCGGCTGCCGTCGTCCCGGCGAACCCGCGGGTGGGTCTCGCATCTGAGCCGCGTCGATGCGGGGCTGCGGTCTCTGCGCCAGTTCGCCGACCTCTACCGGCAGTACACGAAGACCGAGATGGTCTTCGACGACGCTGCCACCCGCCGACTCCACGAACGACTGCCCGCGGACACTGCGCCCGAGCGGGGGTTCGACGTCACCGACATCGAGTGGGACCGGTACTTCAAGGACATCCACCTGCCCGCCATCACCGAACTCACCCGCACCTACGCCCGCACCCGGGCGCGCACGAGGCAGGACCGCACCACCTCGGCGGGGCTGCTGCCTGCCGGCGATGCGCTCGCCGTGTTCGACCTCGACGGCACGGTGATCTCGACGAACATCGTCCGGCAGTACGCGGCTGTCGTCCGCGCCACCCAGCCTCCCCACCGCTGGCCGGGAGCGCTCGCCGGCATCGCCGGGATCGTCCCCGGGCTCCTGCGCGCCGAATCCCGTGACCGCTCCGAGCTCATCCGCATGGTCAACCGCCGGTACCGGGGGTTCCACATCGACGAGCTGCGCGCGGTCATCGCGGGCAGCCTCGGGGAGCGGATCCGCGACTCGATCCGCCCGCAGGCCCGCACCCTCATCGACGAGCACCGCGCGGCCGGACACCGCACCGTGCTCGTCACCGGTGCCCTCGAAGTCCTCGTCGAACCGCTCGCCGACCTCTTCGACGAGGTCGTCGCCACCCGCATGGACGTCACCTCGGACGGCGTGCTCTCCGGGTACCTCGCGACTCCGCCGCTCGTCGACGAAGCCCGCGCGAACTGGCTGCGGAAGTACGCGAGCGGCGTCGGCGCCGACCTCGCGAAATCGACCGGCTACGGCGATTCCTTCGCCGATGCCGCGTGGCTCGAGCTCGTCGGCGAGCCGATCGCCGTCACCCCCGACCTCGGCCTCTACGGACATGCCCTGAAGAAGCGATGGAAGGTGCTCGAATGGTGATGCAGGGAAGCCGGAGTGCGGTCGACGTCGAGCATCCGCCGGGTCACGTCGACGGACGCCTGTTCTCCGACGCGGACCATCCGACGGTCCTCGTCACCGACTTCGACGTCCCCGGCTACCTCGAGCAGGCGCGGGGTCGCATCCCCGTCGACCGTGAGCGCATCGATCTGCCCGCCGAGGCGGCCCGTGACCTGGGATTCCTCTGGCGCTTGGAGAACTCTGCGCTCGCCGAGACCCGGGCGCTGCTGGCCTCATGGACGGCGAACGAAGCCCGGATCACCGCCTTCGTCACCGCGTGGGGATATGAGCGATACTGGCTGGCCAAAGCGCTGCGGGACGTCCTCGATGCCGGTCGGACAGCTTCCGTCCCAACCCCTTCGCGCTCGCCGTCGACCAGGCTGCGCGAGGTCTGGGTCGAGCGTGCGCTGCCGATCGTCGCTCCCATCGTCGGGGGCGTCGTCAGGGAGCCCGTCACCGCCGGCCACATGGCCCGGCTCGCCGTCCAGGAGGGCGCCCTCCAGGTCGCGGAGGCCGCCCTGCTTCCGCGGCTGAACGGGGAGGCCCGCCGTGTCCTCGCCGAGGTGGTCGAGCGTCGCGAGGAGATCGTGCGGTTCTTCCGCACCGAGGCGATCGCCCGCATCACCCGGTCACGGCGCGAAGCCGTCCTCGCCCGGATCCACCTCGGCTGGCCCTGGGCGCCGCTGCGCGTCGTCGGTGTGCCCGAGCCCGACGAGGCGGCGGCACTCGCGAGCCTCTTCGCCGAGGGCTTCGACCGGCGGGCGCTCACCGCCTCCGATGCGGTGATCGGACAGCTGCTGACCGGGAACCCTCGGCCGTCGGCGGACGAGGTCCGGGCGGCGCTGCGCACCGCGCGCCGACGGCCGGGTAGTCCAGGCCGACCGAGGGTGACCAGGGACGGACGGCCAGGCACCGCGGGCAATCGCCTGCGGCCCACCCGCAGGCGACCGGTTCGAGACAGGAGTGAGAATGGCCTTTGACTTCGACACCTATGCCGAGACGTCCGAGGCGGTGAGATGGTCGGACCTCGACTTCGACGTCTTCGACGAGATGCCGTTGGATGCGGACACCCTGCGCACGGTCCGCTACATGTGCGACGTCGAGTACCACACGACGTGCTTCGTCCGGGAGCTCCTCGTCACCCCCTCGCACCGGGAGGACGCGCCGGCGGCGTTCATGACGATGTGGAACCGGGAGGAGTTCTGGCACGGCGAGGCGCTCGCCGCGGTGCTGAAGAAGCACGGCATCCACGTCGACTACGACGAGATCAAGGCGAAGCGGGCGGGACTGGGCTGGAAGCTCGCCCTCGGTCCGGCGAAGCAGTCGCTGCTGTCGAACATGGTCGGCTCCGACTTCATCGCCGTCCACATGGCATGGGGCGCAGCCAACGAGCTCTCGGCCACCGCAGGCTACCGTCGGATGGCGGCGATGCAGGACCACCCGGTGCTCTCGCCGCTGCTCGAGCGCATCGCCAAGCAGGAGACCCGCCACGTCGCGTTCTATTCGACGCAGGCGAAGGAACGGCTCGAGGACAACCCGCGCGCGCAGAGGATCGTGCGACTGGCGCTCGGGAGGCTGTGGAAGCCGGTGGGCTCGGGGATGATGGACGACGCCGAGGTCAAGCACGTCATGACCCACCTCTTCCGGAACCAGACCGCTGAACTCGACAAGCTCGACAAACGCGTGCAGAAGCTGCCCGGTCTCGGGGACCTGACGATCTTCCGCAACGCCTTCGCCCGCCTCGGCATCGACTGAGAGGCGCGGCACCGGACTCCGGCACCGCCTCGGCGGCGCATGCGAAATCCGCACCACCTCGGCGAGGGAATGTGAACGGGGGAGGGATCAGATGAGCTTCGTCGGATCGGCCGGGTTCCCGGCCTCGGGATGGCAGTCGCTCAGTGCCCGGCCCTTCGTCAGCCGCGCGACGAGGGGTTCGTTGACGCGGGAGGAGAAGAAGGCGATGAGCGGGCCGCAGAAGAACGCGGTCATGATCGTGCCGACCCCGACGGGACCGGAGACGAGGATTGCGCCGACGAGGACGATGAGGTCCTGCGGGACGCGCACCCGCTGGTACTTCCACCCGGTGCGGTCGACGATGATCGGGGCGATCGCATCGTAGGGCGCGGTCCCGACCCCGGCGGAGATGTATCCGCTGGCACCGAACGCGAAGACGACGATGCCGATCGCGAAGAACATCGTCGCACCCCCGTGATCGCCCGGTGCGACGGTGAGCGGAGCGAGGAGACCGGCGAAGAGGTCGATGAAGAACCCGGTCAGCGTCATGTTGATGACCGTGCCGACGCCGATGTAGCGGCGGGCGAAGATGAGCACGGGAATGAAGAGGATCGCGTTGCTCAACAGCTGATATGCCCCGAGCGACCATCCGATCCGCTCACTGATGCCGATGTTGAGCGCCGTGTACGGGTCGACACCGACCCCTCCGGTCTGGAGGATCGCGGCGCCGAGGCCGATGAGGACGACTCCGGCGAGCGCGTAGAGCGACCGCAGCGCCAGGGATCCGGGAGCTCTCTCCTTCGCCGCGGCCGCCATCGTCATTCCTGGAGGTCGATGACGACCTTGATGTCGCCGGGGTGATGTTCGAAGGCCTCGAGCGCCTGGGAGAGGGGAACCGTGCGGGAGAGCAGGGAGGTCAGCCACTCCTCGTCCGCGGCGGCGAGCGCCGCGGCTGCCTGCTTCCAGTGGTCGACGTTGGCGTTGACGGATCCGACGATTGCGACGTTGTCGAGGACGATCGTCTTGCCGATGCTCGCGAGGTCGAGTCCGGTGGGCTCCTGCGGATCGTGCATGCCGAGGAGGCAGACGACCTGGTAGGGGGTGACAGCCTCGAGGATGTCGGCGAGGGTCGCCGAGTCCCCGGTCGTGTCGAGGACGATGTCGGGCTTCACCTCGGCGAGGACGCCGGGGAGATCCCCGGAGTGGAACTGCCCGCCGAGGCGGTCGACGAGCTCCTCCTTGTTGTCCCGCTGGGTGGCGTTGTAGAGATGGACGTCGAGCCCGCGCTGCCGGCCGAGGAGGGCCGCGAGCAGCCCGATCGTCCCGCCGCCGACGATGACGACGGACGCCGGGTCGAAGAACGCGCGCTCGCCGACGCGGAAGACCTGATCCCAGGCCTTCGCGACGACCGAGGTCGGCTCCATGAGCACCCCTGTGCGCCCGAGGCTCGGGTCGAGCTTGACGGAGAAGTCCTGCTTGACGACCCACTGCTCGGACCCGAATCCCGGCAGCTCCTTGATCCCGCGTTCGGTGTACTCACCGTTGCGGCACATGTCGAACTCGCCGTGCGCGCACGCCGGGCACGGCACGGGGTCGGGGCGCCGGACGACCCCGGCGATGAGGTCGCCCGGGGCGAAGGCCGATCCCTCCGGGGCGGCTTCGACGCGGCCGAGGGACTCGTGGCCGATGATGAGCAGTTCCTCACCCGGAGGCGCCCACCCGTACTGCCCGCCGTTGAGCTCGCGGTCAGTGCCGCACACCCCGATCGCCAGGCCGGTGACGAGGAGTTCGTCGGCGGCGGGCTCGGGCGTGGGCATGTCGGTGACGGCGAGCGAGTCAGCGGTGCCGGGGGTGACGGTGAGTGCTCTCATCGGGGTCCTTCGTGGTCGGGTTCGGGGTCGTGGGTGGGTGTCGCGTGGGTCGTGAGTGGGTGTCGCCTGCTCGGTCGGCTCGTCAGGCGGCGTCGCTCACCCGTCGAACGGTGCTGCGGGGACCCCGGTGGCGCCGGGGGCGACGGCGAAGACGCCTCCTGCGCCCGGTTGGGTGCCCGGCTCGGCGTTCTCCTGGGTCGTCGTGATGAAGAGGGTGCGCAGATCCGGTCCGCCGAAGGTGCAGGCGGTGACATTGGTGACGGGCAGGTCGACCACCTCGAGGAGGGTGCCCTCGGCGTCGCGGCACTCGACGCGGGAGCCGCCGTAGATCGCCGTCCACACATTGTCCTCGGTGTCGACGCAGAGTCCGTCCGGTCCGCCGGCCGGGTCATCGTCGTCGAGGGTGAACACGCGACGCGGGTTCGTCAGTCCCGCCGACTCGTCCCAGTCGAGGACCCAGGTGCTGCGGGTGGGGGTGTCGTTGTAGAAGGCGCGGCGCTCATCCGAGGTCCACGCGATGCCGTTGGAGATGGTGACGTCGTCGAAGACCGTGCTCACCGCGCCGTCGCCGGTGATCCGATAGAGGGCGCCGCCGCCCTTGCCCTGGTCGTAGCGCATCGTGCCGGCGAGGAATCGACCGGCCGGGTCGCACCCGCCGTCGTTGAAGCGGACGTCGGGGTCGGTGACCACCTCGGCGATCTCCGTCCATGCCCCGCCGGCGGGATCGTCGGAGACACTGAGTCCGTGCTCGGTGAGGACGGCGACGCCGCCGGCGACGCGGGGGCGCAGGCATCCGGCGACCGGGCCGGGAACGTCGAGCGCGTCGACCATGTCGGGGGCCACCGGTGTGAGAGCTGACCCGGCGGAAGTGCCGCTGACGTCGGCGGTCAGCGCTTCGGGTCGCACGGTGAGGATCCGTCCGGCGAGCATGTCGACGTAGCGCAGTGTGTTCGCGACCGGTGAACCGTCGTCGGGCCACCACACGGGACCTTCGGCGTGGAAGGCGACGGGAGGGACGAAGAGCTCTGCTCGCATGCTTCCTGCCTTGTGGGAGGGACGCTGGACGGGGTCGGTCGGGGAGGTCGACCGTGGGGTCCACGCTATTGCCGCCGCTCACCTCAGTCAACGCCCCTTGCGGGATGGGGTCCGACCGCAGTGGATCACCATGTCCGCGGTACCCGGTAGAGTTCGTTCCGGAGGCGTCTGGCGTCCTGGTGGGCCCCCCGGTCTTCAAAACCGGTGAGACCGAGCATCTCGGTCTGGCGGGTTCGATTCCCGTCCGCCTCCGCCACAGACATCGCCGGCAAGGATGCTTGCCGGCACGGGACGTGAGCGTATGCGCGTCGGCACAGAGGAGGAGGCAGCCATGGTCGAGGCCGACCCCCGCCGGAGCATTCCGCGCACCGATCATCTCCTCGCCCTGCCTGAGGTCGCCGCCGCCCGCGACCGCCTCGGCGAGGCGACGATCCGTGCCCTCATCGCCGATGCCCAGGACTCCGCCCGGTCAGGGAAGCTTCCCGTCGCCGAGGTGACCCCCACCGTCATCGCGGCCGTGACCACGCGTTCGACCTCCTCGCTCACCCCCGTGCTCAACGCGACCGGCATCATCGTCCACACGAACCTCGGTCGCGCACCGCTCTCACCTGCGGCGCAGCAGGCCGTCAGCGATGCCGCCGGCTACGTCGACGTCGAGATGGACCTCGAATCCGGCAAGCGGAGCAAGCGCGGAGTCGGGGCGAAGGCGGCGCTGCTGCGCGCCTGCCCCGCCGCCGAGGACGCGCTCGTCGTCAACAACGGCGCCGCCGCCCTGCTCCTCGCCGTGACAGCGCTCCGGGGCAGTGGGGACGCTGCGGATTCGACCTCGCCGGGCCGGTCCGGTCCGGGAACCACCGTCCCGGATGAGATCGTCGTCAGCCGCGGGGAGCTCGTCGAGATCGGGGCCGGCTTCCGTCTGCCCGACCTCATGGTCACCACCGGCGCTCGCCTCCGCGAGGTCGGCACGACGAACCGGACGCACCTGGCCGACTATGCCGCGGCCATCGGCCCGGCGACCGCGAGCCTGCTCAAGGTCCACACGAGCAACTTCCGCGTCGACGGCTTCACCGCCGAGGCGAGCCTGCCCGAGCTGCGCGGCCTCGCCGACGAACACGGGCTGCCGCTCATCGCCGACCTCGGCAGCGGGCTCCTCACCCCCGACCCGGTTCTGCCGAACGAACCCGACATCGACACGGCCCTCCGGGACGGGGCTGACGTCGTCATCGTCTCCGGCGACAAACTCCTCGGCGGACCGCAGGCCGGCCTCATCCTCGGCCGGACCGGGGCCGTCGAGCGGATCGCGAGGCACCCGCTCGCCCGCGCGATGCGCACCGACAAGCTCACGCTTGCGGCGATAGAGGCGACGATCGCAGGAGCCTCGAACCCGGTTCATGACGCCCTCCACCTCGACCCGGTTGACCTGCGCAGACGCACGGATCGCCTCGCCGAGGCGGTCGGCGGAACCGTGGTCGTCCACGAGGGTCGCGTCGGCGGTGGGGGTGCTCCCGGCGTTCCGCTGCCCGGGTGGGCGCTCGAACTGCCCGAGGAGTTCGCCGAACCGCTGCGCCTCGGCGACCCGGCCGTCGTCGCCCGCGTCCACCAGGGTGTGTGCCTCGTCGACCTCCGGTGCGTGCCCGAAACCTCCGACGATGCGCTCGCCGATGCGATCCGGGCGGCCGCCGACCGCCTCGGCGGGACCGGCGCAGCGGCTGACCGCGGTCAGGGCGGACCCGGCATCACGGAAACCGCGACGCAGACGGTCACGAACGACCGCCTCGGCGAGGGCACCTGATGTTCGTCGTCGCGACGGCTGGGCACGTCGATCATGGGAAGTCGACCCTGGTCAAAGCCCTGACCGGGATGGAACCGGACCGGTGGGAGGAAGAGCGCAGGCGCGGGCTGACGATCGATCTCGGGTTCGCGTGGACGACGCTGCCCTCGGGTCGGGAGCTCGCGTTCGTCGACGTCCCCGGGCACGAGCGGTTCCTCGCGAACATGCTCGCCGGGGTCGGGCCCGCGCCGATCGTCTGCTTCGTCATCGCCGCGGACAAGGGCTGGCAGGCCCAGTCGAGCGATCATCGGGACGCGATCGCGGCCCTCGGGATCGACCGGGGGCTCGTCGTCGTCACCCGCGCCGACCTCGCGCCGGACACCGTCACGGAGACGGAAGCCCAGGTGAGGGCCGAGTTGCGGGGGACGACGCTCGCCGATGCGCCGATCGTCACGGTCTCGGCGACGACGGGGCAGGGCATGGACGAACTCATCGCCCGCCTCGACGAGGTCACCGCCGCCGCCCCCGCTCCGGACGCGGACGCGCGCGTGCGGCTGTGGATCGACCGGGCGTTCTCGATCACCGGGGCGGGCACCGTCGTCACCGGCACGCTCACTGCGGGAACCCTGCGCGCAGGCGACCGGGTGCGCGTCGTCGGCGAGTCCGTCGACCTCGTCACCGGGATCCGCGGGATGCAGAGCAGGGAATCCTCCGCCGAGGTCGTCACCCCCGCCGCGCGCGTCGCCGTCAACGTCCGCGACGTCCCCGTCGACGACATCCACCGAGGTGACGCCCTCATCACGCCCGATGCGTGGCCGATCGTCGAGGTGCTCGACGTGCGCCGGACGATGGGTGAGGCGCTCGACGACGGCGTCCACGAGCTCATGCTCCACATCGGCACCGCCGCCGTGCCCGTGCGTCTGCGCCCCTTCGACGCCGAGCACGCCAGACTCACCCTCGAGCGCCCGCTGCCGCTGCAGCTCGGCGACCGCATGGTGCTGCGCAACCCCGGCAGCCGCAACGTCTTCGCCGGCGTCGTCGTCCTCGACGTCGACCCGCCTGAGCTGGGACGACGCGGCGACGGGGCGCGGCGGGCCGCTGCGTTGGCATCGCGGCCGGTGACCGGGGACGTCCTCGCCGAGGTGGCCCGGCGGGGAGCCGTCGAACGCGTGGTCCTCGTGCGGTTCGGTCTGACGGTGCCCGAGGCGCTGCCCTCAGGCGTCGAGGCGCTGGGTGCCTGGCTCGTGCACGCTCCGACGCTCCAGGCGTGGGTGACGGCGGCCAAGGAAGTGGTGGCGAAGCAGCTCGCCGCACAGCCGATGGCCCCGGGCGTGCCGGTCAAAGCCGTCGTCGAGGCCCTGCGTCGGGTCGATCCGCCGCTGCCGAGTGCTGGGGCCCAGCCGGCCGCGTCCCCAGGCAGCGGAACCGGGATCGGCGCGCTCGTCGCCGAGGTGATCCGACGAGCCGGTCTCGAGGCGGCCGACGGCGTGGTCCGCCCACCCGGTCACCGCGCGGATCTCGGCCCTGCGGAGGCGGGTGTCGCCAAGGTCGAACAACGCCTCAAGGCCAATCCCTTCGATGCCCCCGAGGCCGATGATCTGCGGGCGCTGTGCCTGGGAGCGCGGGAGCTCGCGGTCGCCGAGAAGGCGGGGAGGGTGCTGCGCCTCGGCGACGGTGTCGTCGTCTCCCCGCGGACCCCGGCGCAGGCGATGCGACTGCTCGCGGGACTCGATCAGCCGTTCACGACGAGTCAGGCCAGGCGGGCGCTGGGGACGACGCGGCGCGTCGTCATCCCCCTGCTCGAGCACCTCGACTCCCGCGGGTGGACGAGGCGACTCGACGGTTCGCACCGCGAGGTCGTGCGGTAGGACGTGCTCGAAAGCGGCGGGCGGTCCGCGGTGCAGTCAGGGCCGCTGACCAGATGTCCGAGCGCGACGGACAAGTCCGCTGCGCAGGGACTTCACGTTGGCGATATTGATGCGCCCCCGCATCAGCGCCGGTAGAATGTAGTGACAGTAGGCACAAGCCGGAGGGGTTGCGATGACGACGATGTCGAGTCGGGAATTCAATCGAGACGTGTCTGCGGCGAAGCGTGCGGCAAAGGACGGCCCGGTCACCATCACCGACCACGGGCGACGCTCACATGTGCTGCTCACTGCGGAGGACTACGACGCACTCGTCGACTCCGACGAACTCATGGGTGATCGGCTCGTCATCGAGGGCGACGATGTCGAGCTGGAGCTTCCGCCGCGCTCGGGGTCGTCGCTGCGGATTCCGACGCTGTGAGGTTCCTTCTCGACACGAACATCGTCAGCGATGCGCGCCGCGGAGGCCGCTCACCGGCCGCCGAGTGGGTGAGGACGCAGCGACTGCGCGACCTCGCAATCAGCGCGATCACCCTCCTCGAGATCGACCTCGGAATCCGGCTCAAGGAGCGCAGAGACCCCCGAGCCGGGGTCGTGCTCCGACGCTGGTTCGACGATCAGGTGCGGGAAGCGTTCACCGGGAGGATCCTCCCGGTCGACGAAGCAGTGGCGCTGCGGCCGTCGCAGCTTCATGTCCCCGACCCCATGCCGGACACGGACGGTCTCATCGCGGCGACGGCGATCGCGCATTCGCTCACGCTCGTCACGCGGAACACCGCTGACTTCGAACGCACCGGCGTCGCCCTGCTCAACCCCTGGGACGACTGAGGAGCGTCGGCGCGAACCCGCCGGGACGCTGACCGCCGGCAACCGCTCGGTTTCGATCCCACCGCGCTGGATCGATCCATGCCATGTGGATCGGAACCGAGCGATGACCGATTCGCGATCCGCCCCGTGCGCACCCCTCACCCCGCAAGCGCACCGCCTGCCAACCGCCGGACCACCTCGGTGAGGTGATGGAGACCGGAGAGGAGGTCCTCGTCCTTCGTGAACTCCTCGAGGTTGTGCGAGATCCCGGCGACGCTCGGTACGAAGAGCATGACCGTGGGCACCGTGTCCTTGAGATTCGTCGAGTCGTGCCCGGCCACCGTCATCACCGTCGCCGAGGTGAGCCCGAGGTCATCGGCGACCGCGCGGGCGAGCTCGACGCCGTCCTCGCCGTAGGGGTTCTGATCCCAGCTGTGCTCGGCGGTGATCTCGATGTCGACCCCGACCTCCTCGGAGATCTTCGCGACCGTGTCCATGAGCGAGGCGTGGGCGGCGGCGATCACCTCGGCGCTGGGGGAGCGGAGGTCGAGGAGGAGCTCGACCTCGCTCGCGACGACGACCGGCGAATTCGGGTAGACGTTGAGCTCACCGCACGCGGTGTGCAGCGCTCCGGGTTCGAACTCGTCGACGAGCTCGCGTGCGGCGACGACGAGTCGCGCTGCGCCGAGCAGGGCATCGCGCCGATCGGTCATGAGAGTCGACCCGCTGTGGGCCTGCGCGCCGTGGACGCGGAACTCGAACTTGTGCGCGGCCCACGTCGCATCGACCAGCCCGATCGTCACGCCGTCCTCCTCCATGCTCCGCCCCTGCTGGACGTGGATCTCGGCGTACGAGGCGATTTCCGGGGCGGTGAAGTCACCGCGTTCGCCGATCGCATCGAGCGCCTCGGCGACGGTGACCCCGTGCGGGTCGGTCGTCGCGAGCGCCGCCTCGAGGTCGGCCTTGCCGGTGAAGACGTTGCTGCCCATCATCGAGGGCTTGAACCGTGAGCCCTCCTCGTTGAACCAGTTGACGACGGCGAGGTTGAACCGCGCCTGCGAGGGGTCGGCGCGGAGTTCATCGGCGATCGCGAAGCACGCGTGCGCGCTCGCCATCACGCCGTACGCGCCGTCGAAGCGACCGGCCGTCGGCTGCGAGTCCATGTGCGATCCGGTGAGGACGTACGGGGCGCCGGGGACGAGCTCGAGCAGTCCGAACTGATTGCCGATCGCGTCCCGTTCGACGGTGAACCCGTGGTCCTCGAGGAGCCGGGCGAACCACGTCCGCTGCTGCCCGTCGGCCTCGCTCGCGGCCTGCCGATCGACCCCGTTGGTCCCCTCGACCGCGCCGAAGCGGGAGTGGACGGCCCAGTCGGCGAGGAAGTCGGCGTCGCGGGTGGCCTGGGTCGGGGTGCTGGGGTTCTCGTTCATCGTGTGGACTTTCCGTGCGGGAGCCGAGTGCTCAGTGCTTGAAGCCGGGGAGGTCGACGCTCAGCCTCGGCGCGATCGCTCCGGCGAACGCCGTGAAGAGGGAGAGGAAGATGAGCATCGCCGCGGCCGGCCACCAATGGTCGTTCGCCGAGACGACGAACCCGGTCGCGAGCAGCGGGATGAAGCCCGAGAGCATGCCCGCGGCGTTCTGCGCCATGCCCACCCCGGTGTAGCGGGTCGTCGGGGGGAAGAGCCCGGTGAGCACCGTGCCCGAGGCCGCATACGGCAGGGAGAGCGCTCCGACGGCGATCGTCATGGCGATGACGATGAGGACCGGCTGTCCGGACTCGAAGAGGAGGAACGCGGGGACCGCGATGACCGCCGAGGCGATGCCGCCCCAGAGGATGACCCTGCTCGCGCCGTACTTCGCCCCGAGCATCCCTCCCCAGATGAGGATGAGGATCTCGACCGCGGCGGCGACCATGCTGCCGAGCAGGAGGAGCGAGTCGTCGTAGCCGAGGATGTTCACGCCGTAGTAGACGCAGAAGGCGGTGACGAGATAGAAGCCGCCGACGCCGAGGAGTGCTGCCGCCATGCCGACGATGATCTGCTTCCAGCTGCGCTTGAGAGTCGTCGAGATCGGGCTCTTCTCGACCTCACCGGACTCCTCGAGCTGGCGGAAGACCGGGGACTCCTCGAGGCGGCTGCGGATGTAGACGGCGACGAGGAGGAGTGGGATGGCGACGAGGAACGGGATCCGCCAGCCCCACGAGTTGAAGTTCTCCTGTGAGAGGAGCAGGGTCATGACGAAGAAGCCGCCCGAGGAGAGGATCGTGCCGATCGGCGAGCCGATCTGCGGGATCGCGGCGTAGCGGGCGCGCAGGTGGAGCGGGGCGTTCTCGACGACGAGCGTCATCGCCCCCGACCATTCGCCGCCGACGAAGAGACCCTGCGCGATGCGCAGGAGGACGAGGAGGACCGGGGCGGCGAACCCGATCGCCGCGTACGTCGGGAGCATGCCGATGAGGCCGGTGACGATGCCGATGCCGACGATCGTGATCATGAGGACCCGACGACGTCCGATCCTGTCACCCATCCGACCGAAGATGATGCCGCCGATGGGGCGGGCGGCCAGGCCGACGCCGAAGGTCGCGAACGACGCGAGGGCTGCGGCGGTGGCGTTTTCCGAGGTGAAGTACTGGACGTTGAAGATCAGCGCGGCGGCGGCGCTGAAGAGGAAGAAGTCATACCATTCGAGCGCGGTGCCGATGAGTGCCCCGGCGGCGACCTTGTTCGCGTCCTTGACGCTGAGTTCCTGCGTCGCGTCGTATTCGATCGCCGAGGTGGTGGGGTCGTTGCTCATGCGTGATCTCCGTCGATTGCGTGGGCGGTTCTGCGACTGCGGGGTCGGGCGTCCGCCTGCGTGGGTCGGGCGTTCGGCTGGGCGAGTCGGGCGTCCGTCTGAGCGGGTCGGGGCGGACGACCGTGTGACTCAGAACATTACCGAGTGAGATCGCTCGGTCTCCACGGAGAATTGCCGCAATTGTCCCGGTCGGGATTGTGCATATGCACATACACTGACGACATGAGTGCGAACGACGGCCGCCTCCATGATCGGCCGCTGCCCGGCGATCGGCAGCGGTGGTTCGAACTCCTCGACGCCCTCGACCTCGACGAGCTCACCGAGTCCTTCATGGACCGCGTCGTCACCGTCCCAGGCTACGACCCCGCGCCGATCCCCGTCTCCGAACTGCGCCGCACCGGCAGGAACTCGTTCACCACCCTCATCGACGGTCTGCGCGCCGGCGGCTTCGACGGGGTCGTTGCCGTTTCGACCGAGGTCGGCGTCTCCCGCGCCCGAGCGGGCATCCCGCTCGAGGCGCTGATGACGGCGATCCGCCACGATTTCACCGTGCTCTGGGAGGCGCTCACCCGCGTCGCCACCCGGGACGACGCCGAACTCGTCATCCGCCACACCGGTGACGTGCTCAGCACCGTCGACGAGTACGTCCTCCAGGTCCAGCGGGCCTACACGGCCGAGCTGCAGCGGATGCGCGCCGAGGAGTCCTCGGTCCGCCAGGGCTACATCGCCTCGCTCTTCCAGGACGTGAACCCCACGGACGAGCGGTTGGCCACAATCGCCTCGGCGCTGGGGATCGATCCGACCGAGGAGCTCATCGTCGCCGCCTCCCGCGAGGAGGACACCCCGGACCTGCGCGTCCTCGTCTCCGCACACGAGAGCACGGGCGGGACGATGTTCACCCACCACCTCGGCGGGGTCCTCATCGCTTTCGCATCCGCGGCAGGGGTGCGGCGGACGGGGATCGACGCCCGCCTCGCCGATGCGAGGGTCGGGTTGGTCACGGCCGCCGGGATCGCGTCCCTGCGTCGCCTCGCGCTCACCGCCAGGGATCTCGCGCAGGCCATCACCCCAGGTGAGACGGGAGCGATGACGTGGAGTCGGGGGTGGGCCAGGCTCGCGGCGCAGGCTCTCAATGCGACGGGGAAGACCGTCGGCGGCGACATCGACGAGGCCCTCGCCGCGTGCGGGACGGCGGAGCGGGAGCGCCTCGTCGAGGCGACCGGGGCGTACCTCGAGACCGGGAGCATCGGACGGACGGCTGCCGTGCTCTACTGCCATCGCAACACCGTCGCCAACCGGCTGCGGCGATTCGCCGAGGTGACCGGGGTCGATCCGACGATCCCCGCCGAGGCGGCCCGCCTCGTCGTCGCGTGGGCGTGAGCCTCTGTCGTCGACGGGGTGGGCGCGGTGGGGACGCGGTGCGGGAATCGCTGTCGCCGGCGGGAACGTCTGTCCCCGGCGGGACGGTCGGGGCATACTTGAGTCACGACGACCGGCAACGGAGCCGGTCGTGCGGTCTATCCGTCCACGTCATGAGGTGAGAAGCCATGCCGGTCAGTCCCCACGTCTTCATCAGCGGCGGCCAGTGCGCCGCCGCGTTCGAACGCTACCGCGACATCCTCGGCGGTGATCTCACGATCGCGCTCGCCAAGGACGCGCCTCCCGAGGCGCGGATGCCCGGCGCACCCGAGGATTCGGTCATGCACGCCGAGCTCGACCTCGGTGATTCGCGGATCATGGGCGCCGACGATCCGACGGGCACAGGGGACGCGATGACCGGGGTCGCCCTCTTCTATGCCGCTCCCGATCCGGAGGTGGCGAAGCGGATCTTCGACGTCCTCGCCGAGGGCGGTGAGGTGCAGATGCCGTTCGCGCCGACATTCTGGTCGGCGGGATTCGGGGCGTGCATCGACCAGTTCGGAGTGCCGTGGATGATCGATACGACCCAGGAGCCTGCTCCGCAGTGAGCCTGAATCGGCCCGGGCTGGGTCGGGGTGGAGCCGGGTCGGGGTGGGGCTGTTCGGATTGGGGTGTGCCGGAGGGTCCGCCGGACAGTTCGCGGGACGGTTCGCGGGACGGTCCGGCGGACAGTTCGCGTTCGACGGATGCCGTGGTTGCCGAAGTGCTCTGGTTTCACGGAATACCTATGGTGCCTGGGGCAGTGGTGTCCTCAGGCCCTCGCAGCTCTGCAGGCTCTCGTAGCTCTGCCCGTGGGGTCCGGTGAGGGCGGTTGCGATGCCGTCGACGGCGAGGACGAAGCGGCCGCCGGAACTCTCGATGCCGAGGTCACGCAGCTGGTCGCCGATCTCGGGCAGCACGCGCTCGCCCTCGTTGCTCACCCAGACGACGTCGTCGCGGGAGCGCATGAGGTCGGCGAAGGCGGCTCGGTGTGGTGGGTCGACATAGGCGAGGACAGCGCTGTGGAACACGACGACCTGTGAGTCGGCCGGGGCCTCGGCGATGAGCGATTCCACGCCGGCGACGAGATCACCGGTGACCAACCTCGGCGGGTCGGCGGCGGCGATGGCGGCAGCGGCGTCGAGGCGGTCGCGGCGGACGGTGTGCTCGGGCCAGATGAGCGAGCGCAGCCATGCGCGGTCCTCGGGGTCGGTGACGTCGAGAGGGTTGAGGTCGATCCCCGCGCGCCAGACGACCCCGGGGAGGCGAGTCGGCGGCGCTGTGCCGGTGAGCGTGCACTCGAGATCGACGGTGCTCGGGCCGTCGACGGGATCGAGTCGGACGGTGCTCGGGCCGTCGACGGGATCGAGTCGGACGGTGCCGAGCTCTCCTGTGCCGTGCTCCGCTGAGTCCGACTCCTTGGCGCCGGACTCTCCGGCTCCGGACTCTCCGGCTCCGGACCCTCCTGTGCCTGACCCTCCAGCACCTGACTCCCGGTCGGCGATCGAGACGTTCTCCCCGGGGACGGCGACGGTCCGATACGTGTAGCTGTAGCGATCGGGATAGAGGCACAGCCCCGCCGAGGCGCCGACTTCGATGAGCGAGATAGGCCCGTTGATCTGCGCCAACGCCGGCAGCAGGACGGCGCACCGACCGGCCTCGTTCGTCTGCGTCGAGCGGGCGAGCATGAGCGAGCGGGTCTCGTCCCAGTGCTCGAGCAGCCACGTGCGCAGCTGCGCGTAGTCGCCTTCACCGGCGCCGAGGTGTCTGGCCGCTCCGAAGAGCAGATTCGCCTGGCGTTTGGGCCGGGGAAGGTCGAGAAGGAGGCGGAGGACCGCCTCGTCCTCGGCGACACCGCTCGCCCAGTCGACGTAGATCGGGGAGGTGCCGGCCGCCTCGACGCCGGCGAAGTTCCGGTAGTATTCGCGCAGAGTTTCGGTGTCGAGATCGGTCATCGGTCGCATGCAGTCGTCCCCTTCCGGCCGAAGTCACCGCCGGTGCGGCGCGATCGTCTCCTCATCGTAGACCGGGCGGTGTCGGCCTGGGCGGTTCGGTGCGGGTGTGCCTCGGGACTGCGCGGGTGTGCTTCGGGACTGCGCAGGTGTGCTTCGGGACTGAGCGGCGGCCGCGCCGTGCCCCGGCGTCAGCACCTGCTCGTAGGATCACCCACACCCAGGCCGTGCCGACCCCTCCGCTGTCAGACCCTCGACGCGCCTGCGCAGGCACCACGACGAGGCCACCAACGGTCGCCATGAGAGGACCGCCCCAGATCACAAGCGCAGACCATCACACACCCAGCACACTTGAGAACAAGAACAGTTGACAAGGGATTCGAAGCGCATAGAACAGTAGTCAAATAGTCGAACAAAAAACAAAGAAAACCATTGAAAACACCGAAATAGGTGTATACTAGGAGCATCAACACCGACGTTGATGAATGGACCAGGAGGCCATGACTCTCACCCCGGACCGCACCCCGAAGAAGCCGAAGCGCCACGCTCCGACTCCCTCGCAGAATGCGCCCGGGCCCGATGAGACGTCGACGAACTCCCGCAGGACACCCGCGGCTGATGGTCCACGTGACGAGGCGATCAGCGAAGAACTCCAGTCACTGCGCGACCAACTCGCCCAGGCCGGATTCGACCTCACCGGACACCCCCTCGCCGACGACTTCGACGCCCTCGACCCCGTCACCACCAACACCCCGGTCCCCGAGGACCCCGCATTCGACTACTTCTCCACGATCGATGACTCCGATATCGACCTCTTCGGACCTCGCCGAGACAACGGCGGAGAAGAGACGGACGAGTGGCCCGGCGATGCTCCCTCACAGGACCCCGAACACCCGATCCCAGACGACACCGCCCATCCCGGCGACCTGCCCGCGACCGCCCGCAATGGCCAGTCACAGCGGGTGCCGTCGACTCCCGCGAACTCAACCAACACCCCTGGGCCCCTCCCGTCCGGCTCGTCGATCCCGCAGTCTCCTGATGACTTCAAAACGTCGGTTCCCGTCGACACCCCCACCACGGACACCCCGGAGACTGTCGGCACAGGCACCGTCGAGACGGCTGATGCTCCTGGGTGGGTGAGTCGCCACCCTCTGCTCACTGACACCGCGTGGGCGGACCTGTCGGGGTTCGCTCCGGAAGTCACGACCAGCATCACCACGCTCATGGACTTCAGCACCGGGTTGCGCTCCTTCGACCGGCCCATGGGCCCGGATGAGGCTCTCCTGCTCATCGATGGCACCGAGGCCCTGTCCCGGATCACCGAGGCGCTTTCCACCCTGGCCCTGTCGGTCTACGAACGTGTCGGAACACCAACGGACACAGGTGCCAAGGACACGAAATCCCTCATCCGCGACCGGCTCAACCTCACCCCGACCGAGGCGAACCGGCGGGCCGAGTTGGCGAAGAACCTCGGGGGCAGGGTCGATACCACCGGGCAAGCCCTGCAACCGTTGTGTCCGGAAGTCGCCGATGGCCTCCATGCCGGGGTGCTTTCGGCCGGGCAGGCGAAAGCCATCGATGACTGCCTTGATGACCTGCCCGCCTGGGTGTCAGCCGAGCAGCGGGCCGATGTGGAGAAACGCCTCGTCGACTATGCACCCCAGGTGCGGGTGAAGGATCTGCGGGGGATCTTCGATCGGATGCTTGCCTATATCGACCCCGACGGGGCCAAACCTTGTGAGGAGACCCCGCGTACGGACTATTCGGTGACGGTCCGGCCCAAGCGCAACGGGGACTGGGTGCTCGGGGGACTGCTCGACCCGGTGTCCGGGGCGGCATTGAACGGGTTGCTCACCTCCCGCATCCACTCAGTCACCC